>NZ_JACFQU010000021.1:0-47650 GCF_016101285.1 Gilliamella sp. W8136 | reverse complement strand
TGTATTTAGCTACTGTTTAATATTTTTTAGCCCTCTTTTCTTCTCTTCTTTTATTTTGAACTTAATCGTTATTCTTGACTTTTATAAGTCATTATTAATATATAATCTGAATGATATAAAGCTCATTAAATAATGAGCCTTATATTAAAAATTCTTTTTTAGAATAAAATTTTAACTTTTAACCATTAAAATAATATCACTACCTAATAATGGCATTTTTAATATATGTTTTTTTATTTTGCCCCAAATTTGCATTTCACAAGCTTTGCAATTAAACTTCAGTAATAATTCTTCATTATTATTTTGTACTAATTTCATCGGTGTTACTTTAGTTTTAACACCTTGAATACCTTTAGCTTGCTTTGGACATAAATTAAAAGCAAATCTTAAGCAATGTTTAGTGATCATTAATGGAGCGTCATCTTTGACTTCGTGGGCTTCATAAGCACTTTCAATTAATTCAACACCGTGTAGTTTATAGAATTCTCGAGCTTTTTGGTTATAAACATTAGCTAAAAAACTCAATTGTGTTTCTGGATACATTGGCGTTGGGCTTATTTCTGGTTTTCGTATATTGCGCTTATAATTTGTTAATCTTTCTATAGTGAGTTTATCAATAACTTCTCGTCTTAACTGATTGAGTTGGCTATTAGGAATAAAATAAACTTCTGATAAATTTATTTTGAGATCTAAAAGATAGTAGATTGTATTTCCTAGTTTTGATATATTTTCTTGAATATTTTTAAGAATCTTATTTGGTTGAGTAGCCGGTTCAAAATTTCCTTTGAGTGCTAATTCAACACTAATGCCCTCTTCACTTATTGCTATTAAGCTAATACCATCAAAACTATTTCGGAGTTCAAATGAAACACCAATGCATCGTTTACTTGAATCTTTTAGTAAATTTTGTTGCCATACGTGATCTAAATTTCGATTAACAACATGTGGCAATTTAATAGAATAAAGCTGTTTAGGTATTTCATTAGGGTAAATGCGGTAATGATCTCGTGATATTTTTTCGACTTTGTCCGCTCTAAATCCAAAAATATCACGTTTAATTAATACATTAATTCCATCACCATTATTTAATGTGTTTTTGGATTTAATATCTAAAGTTTTAGATGTAACTTTAGTTATTTCGCCAATTTGTAAACCAATAAATTTGGGGGAATCAAAAGCACCAATATTTGGCTTTCTACCATGAATGAAATAATCTGTACTTCCTCTATGAAATGTTCGATTAGGGTCAGGTGTAAAAAAGTGTTCAACTCGACCGCTAGAGGCAGGAATTAAATCAGATGATTTATCTAAAATTTTATCCAATTTTTGCCGATAAAATGCTGTTATATTTTTGACATAACTCAGATCTTTATATCGCCCTTCTATTTTAAATGATCTTACCCCTGCTTGAATTAACCCAATTAGATTGTCCGATTGATTATTATCTTTCATAGATAATAAATGTTTTTCATAAGCAACAATTCGACCTTTATCATCTTTTAAAGTGTAAGGTAATCTACAAGCTTGTGAACAGTCTCCTCGATTAGCGCTTCGTCCTGTTTGAGCATGAGAAATATAACATTGGCCAGAAAAAGCTACGCACAGTGCACCATGTATAAAAAACTCAATGTTTGCATCAGTATTCTGATTAATATTAGCAATTTCAGTTAAATTAAGTTCTCGAGCTAACACAATTTGAGAAAAACCAACATCAGAAAGAAATTTTGCTTTTTCAGGTGTCCGAATATCCATTTGAGTACTAGCGTGTAAATCAATTGGTGGAATATCCATATTCAATATGCCCATGTCTTGGACAATTAAAGCATCGATACCAGCATCATACAATTGCCAAACCAGATTCCTTGCTGATTCCAATTCATTATCATGAAGTATAGTATTTAATGTGACAAAAATTTTTGCATAATATTGATGAGCAAATTCAACTAATTGTGCAATATCGCCAACCGAATTACCGGCATTATGTCTAGCCCCAAAATTTGGTCCTCCAATATATACAGCGTCTGCACCATGTAAAATGGCTTGTTTAGCAATTTCGATATTTTTGGCTGGGCTAAGAAGTTCTAATTTATTACTGGTGCTTTTTTGATGTAGCATTAATGACTCTTTTTTAAAAATACAATTTAAGAGGATTAGCTCTCGAGCTAGAATCAAACGTTATAATTAATTTAGTAATTCTTGTCAAGAAGTTTTAGGAAAGCATAGTTTGAGTAAAATTATACTCATACTATTCATTTGTTTTAGTATAACTATCTAGATAATATCCTGTTTATATATATATTTATGTTACCTAGCACTTTATTAACAACAATTATAATGAATACATTATTAGCTGCAGGTTAAATTTAATTCTTTTTTACTCACATACTCTATATTACTCAGTTAACTAACACTATGATTAAAGCGTTTAAATATTAATATATTTATTAATGGATAATACTTGTATATAAAATGAAACGAGAATTAAATCTAAAACATAATAGTTATATAGATTAATTTGACCTAATTATTGTAATAATTAAAATACTAACCTATATTACTTTAATAGTGAATATATTTTATAAAATTAAATTTATACTATAAGATGTAGTTCTATTTTTAGACTTTTCCTTGTTAAGGGATTTTTAAATAATTAGTTAGGGAAAAAACATGAAAAAACAGGCGGTATTTATTGCTGGCGATGAGAATATTTATTTTCCCGCGCTCGTAGCTTTGGAAAGTATTAATGAACACAATGAAGGTATATTTGATATGTTTATGTGTTTTGATGGCAGTAAATTGACACCATCTATGCAACAAACATTAAATAAATATTCGATAAATTTTGTTGATACTAAGGAATTAAGCAAATTTGGTATTGAAGAAAAATTTTCGACTATGATTGAAAATCATTGGCCTATTGATATTTTTTATAATTATGTATTACCTATTTATCTTGGTGAATTAGGTTATACTTATTCCTATAAAGTTGATTATGATATTCTTTGTGTTAGTAAATATATATTAGATGAAATAGAACCTTATGATGTTTTTTTTCTGGGTGGTCTAATAAAGTAGATTTAGAAAAAGAAAATATTGAAAAAGAAACCATTAAAAAACTTATAGATGAAAATATAGTTTCAGGACAAAGTATTGATTACATGAATGTAGGATTTCTTGGTTTTAATAATAAAATTTATACTGAACAAAATTTTTTCGAAAAACTATCTGAATATTACCAATTAATTAAAAGAGAGTCTCCTAATGCAAAATTATTAGAACAAATTGCTTTTGCATTAGTCATTGAAAGTACAAAAGGAAAATTCAAGAAAATTCCAGAAACTTATAATCATCGAGTTCTATCCACACGAGAAAGTGATGATAATTTTGAGTTTGATACTAAAAATATCCATTTTATTACAAAATTTAAACCTTGGAAAAAGCTTGAGAAAAATATAATCAAATGGGCTATTTTTAATAACGGAAGTCATATATATTTATATAGAAATTTATGGCTTGATTATGCATCCAAAATAGAAGGATTTGAGATTTTCTGCATGGAAAAACCATTAACAGTCAAACAACTTGTAGGAATGGAAATGCATGTTGTTCGATGCTTTAATGAAAAGTTAACTCATTAAAAACTTTAATTAACGGATAAGTTATCTTGTTATTTATTGACAACCTTTATATTGATAAAAAGGTTGTCAATTAAAAAAATTATCATTTTTTCTCAGAAAATTTAATAATTTTATCTAAATTTTCCATTTCATTACTTACAAACATTGTTAATCCTTTAATGTAACAAGATAATACTGACGGCGGCATCAATTGGTACTTATTATCAAATATCTTATTTAATAAATTAATTACTTTTTGATAATTTTTCTGAGCAAGAGACACTTTTGCCATTTGTATATGGCATTCTACATTATTAGGAGTGTGTTTTTCGAAATCGTCTAATAATTCATTTGATTTTTCAAATTGCCCTATGTTACGAAAAATATCAGCTAAAATTAATTGTGGTATATATTTTTTCAAAAAATATACAGATGTACTAGAATTTATCAAAGGGTTAAGCTGCATAATAGCTCCACCCCAATTTTGTTGTGTCATTTTCACGAGCCCATTTAATATATCTAATTCATTTTGCTCAAATAATCCTTTTTCTAAAAAATCAGAATTAATTTTAGCTGTATGCAGCGAATTGGGAATATAGTAGCAACATGTTAATTGATAAAAAAGATCTATCACTTTTTTATCATTGATTTTTTCCCAATATTGAAACGCTTCTTCCCATTTTTCCTGAGTCATTAAAATAAATGCTCTGGTTTTATTATCTTTAATATCTTCAATCCGGACTTTTACATTATTAAAAAACAGAGATATTTGATATTTTCGATAACCTGCCTCTGCTAACATTTGTTGTGCAAGAATTTTCCAATATCCTTCTTTCTTTAATAAAACTTTAGAGCAAGCTATGATTTGATCCCAATTTGCAGACATATCTAATGCTTTAATGTAAAGATTCAAGGCTGAAGCAGGAATTATCATATAGTTATTATTAAATCTTTTCTTTAAATGAGAGAGCACATTAGAATAATCTTCTTTCATTAAAGATAATTTAATTTTCTGTAATTCGAATTCAAAATTGTCCGTTTTGTGTTTTTCAAAATTAACTAACTGTGTTTGACATTTATCAAGTTCATTATTCTTCCTATATACATCTGCCAGAATTAATTCAGGAAAAAATCTTTTCAAAAAATTCTTTTTTACATTACTTTTAAGTAGAATATTTAATTTTTCTATAGCATCATTCCAATTTTCATTAGATGCTGATATTAATGCATTAATCAATAATGACGTTTCTTTATCATATTTTGATTGTTGCAAAAATTCATTTTGAACTTTAACAACATAATCATTATTAGTTAAATATTGACAACAAATTAACTGATAAAAGTATTTAGAGCTTGAATTTTCCTTTACTTTACTCCAACTATCATAAGCATTCTCCCATTGCTCTAATCCCATAAAAATAAATGCTTTCACTTTATCATTTTTAATATTATTAATATCAACAGGAAATATTGAAGGTTTTCTCTGATAGTAACATGCTTCTGCTAAAATAAGTTGTGCTATATCTTCTGGAGTTTTATCAAAGGATAATAATAGTTTAGCGCGCTCTATAGCTATTGGCCAATTAAGTTCTTCATACGCCCTTAACAGAAAATCAGTTAGTATTGTAAAATTTACTTCCTCCACCGCTTCATTAGGTTTATCTAAAGCTTCAATAGCTTCAAAAGTCCTTTCACAGCATTTGCCATCTCTGTAAGGGTAAACATTCTTAATTCTTGAAAAATACGGTTCTTGAATAGCAAAATCATTTTTAACAATTTCTTTTAAAGCATTAGTCAAATCTTCTTCTGTAGTAACAACAGGACCAAAAGCATGTTGTCTATAATCAAAATAACCTTTAGAAAAAGTATGTTTTCCTGAAAAAAATTCATGTTCATCAAATTGATAGTATATAATTTGTTTTTCAATATATGCCATTTCGAAGGCAATAGATGAATAGTCAGTGATAAGCAGTGTTGATTTCAAAAATAATTCTTGAATGCTACAGTTTTCAGAACGCCATTGTTCTATATATGAGGGTATATTAAATTCGTCCAAATATGGTTCTATATTTTTATGTAGAGCAAAAATAACTTTTATTCCATTATTCGTTATTTTTTTTAATTCTTCGTTATGTATGAAACTTTTCCAATGTACAGCATAATCAGTTAACATAAAATCAGGATTTTTATCGCGCTCTGAACGATCTGTTTTTGCTTTAGGTAAAATAGAATCACGCCATGTTGGCATTACTAAGATTGTTTTTTTATCTGATGCAAATTTGTCTTTTTGAAAAAATAATGCATCATGCCTTGGTAAACCTGTTAATTTTACTTCTTTATTTGTTAAAAAATATTTATCGTCAAATGCAATTGAATTGAACTCTGGTTCTGTACTCGTAAGCATTATACTTACATTTTTCTTGGTATTAATCCAATTTGATAAATCGTCTTTAATCACTCCGTGTTGTAAAAATACAAATTGTTGATTTAACATTGATCCGTCAGGAAAATAATCATTAACATATTTATCAATATGACTACTCACTACTTTTGATGCCGTTCTTAATAATTTTTTATGTTCAAAGGAGCCAAAATTTAATAAATTAAAATTATCTTTTTTCAAACGATTCCAATCATGAGATTTGTTTGATAATACATAGTAAATATTTCGCTCTGGATGTGTAGATCTTATATATCGATATAAGTGCTCTGCATTATCGTCAGCTGCAGAATCTCTGTCCATTAAAATCCAATGATCTTTTCTGTTTGTTTGAACAAACTTTGCTAAATTTTCTATCATTTTTTCATAAGATACCCCAGTATAAAAAAAGGTTCCTTTGATGAAAATTTTTGAATGAACACCATTAAATTTAATTTCAAATTTATTGAATTTTTCTGGTAACTGAACCCATAGTTTATATGTTGTTACAAAATATCTATCACCAAATGTGTGTTTTTTCTTTTTTTGATACTTTGGAATTGTATCATTATTATCAAATAGTATTGCAATATTACTATCATTATAACTATGATACGAGATTAGTATTTCTTTTTTAGCTTGATCATATCTTTCTATATAGGCGATCTGATTTATATCTGTTATACCTTTAAAAAATCCTAGCATTCCTACTTTGAATAAGAACCAAATACCTGCTAAATCAAAACTCAAAATTACTTCTTTATCTATATAAGATAAAACCTTTTTAGCATTTTCATAAAATCTAATTTTTTCATCTTCACTGAGGATATTTAAAGGATTTGGATTATTAATTAAACGTTTACAAATCCAAGCGAAATCATATAAAGCTTGTCGTTGAATAAATTCTGGTATTTGTTTTAATCTTTCCTTATAAAATTCCAAAACAAATATTGGACCGCGTTCTAAAGCATCTAAAAATTTACGTTTATCATTCCAAGATGTATCTAAGGTTGAAGAATTGTCATCTCTTTTTCTATAATAATATTTAGCAGAAGGTAAAAAAGCTACTTTTAGTGCTTTAATATAGTATATGTATTCTGAAGCAAAACGTGCATCTTCAAATGAAGGTTTCAATTTAGTGTCAAAAAATAAATCGTTTTCAAGAATTACTTGTGTAAGAAATATTCCTGAATTAACGGACATCACGATATTTTTTCCAAACTCAAAATTAGAGTTATATTTTACTCCATTTGCAAAACGATATTTTAGTGGATGTGTATCACTGTATTGATCAACATTTTCATTATAAAAAATGAAATTGCAGCTAACCATTCCGATATCTTCTGGATTTTTATCCAACACTTTTGCAATTTCTTCAAAATAATCTAGACTGACAAAGTCATCCGGATCCATAAAACTTACCCATTTAGTTTTTACATAATCCATACCGAAATTACGTGCAGATGCTTGTCCACCATTTTCTTTATGAATATAAGTAATATTATTTGGATATTTTTTTATCCATTTTTTAATGAGCTGTGCAGAATTATCTTTAGAATCATCATCGACTAAAATTAAATGAATATGATCCTCAAATCCAATAGTTTGATTGACTAAACTTTCAAAATAATCATTTAAATATCTCTCTACGCCATAAACTGCTGATACTACAGAGAATTCTTGTCCTGTTTTGTATTTTATTGATGGAGCATGCTTTAAAATATAATTTTGTCTTTTTAAATACATATCTGAGAAAAAAAGCTTAGGATTCCTTTTTAATTTATTCCATTTTTTTATTATTGACATAATCTTTTAAGACCCTATAATTCATGAAGTTAGTCGATTAAAGAAATAATTTTAATCTGTTATTATTTAATTAAATGTAAAATCTACTTAAAAACTTTATTAAATTATCTTTGTAGTTTTTTTCATTAATATTTTTTGCTGAAAAATCATTTGCACAAAAAGAATGAGGCAATGACTCATATCTATTACTAAGGAAAGTATAATTAGTTTTAGCTGTTGATGAACGTACATTGAAATAGTAACAAATATCACGTGACAATTTGGATTTACCTTCTAAATACATCATCCAAGGAACTAGGAATGTCGCTAAATTAAGATCATTTTCATATCTAAATCGATTGGGAAGAAATCCATTAATTTCATTTGTAAACAATGTCCAAGCTAACTCGAAATATGATTTCTTTAACGGAACATAAGTATGAGCTAATGGATTATTTATTTTTTTATTATATTTTTTTAATAGTAAATTACGACAATTTAAACTAGCAGATAAAGTTGGAGTATTGATACCTTTCTGAATCATTTGATCCAAATTTTTTTTATTTAAAAACAAAGATGACAAATTATTGCCACTTAAAAAATGTGTTTTAGGTAGTTTTCTGGCAATAAACACATCATCATTAAAGTAAATAAAATTTTCAGATAATCTAGGAATATTATGTAAATGTGCCTCAATAACATGAGAGTTAAATGTGGGAAGATATTTATGATTTATTATTTGCTTGTGATCAATTATTTTAACTTTATTAGATAAAGGAAATTCTGGAATTTGTTCATCCGTAACTAAATATATTGAATTTACCCAAGGTATGTGAGATTCAATACTTTTTATTACATAGTATAGTTCACCATGATTTTCAAACCTTGAACTATCAATGGATAAATGATTAATATCAATTTTACTATGAGCTTTATAATAATTTAGCTTTTTAATCCAATTTGGATCATTATTATTAACCCATGTAATAACCACATCAATAGTTTCTAAACATTGATTTTCATAAATGTTATATAACCTAAAATCATCCGTGATCAATATATTTTCATGAATAACATTGTGACCTTGTTCATCAAATGATAAAGGATATTTATTTATAAAATAGTCCCTAAGAAAAATACCTGGATTTCTTATAAACTTATTGAATTTACTCATACTATCAAATTAACATTTACTCATAATACAAAACTTATTTTAATTTTTTACTTACTTTCTCAAAATAAATAGAGTGTTTAACACAATATAACTTTAAAATAATTTCTGAATCTTGATAAACTGACTCTTTCAAATTTTCAATTTTTAGATCACTGTAATATTCCAATTCGTTAAAGGTTGACTTCACCCCTAGTTTATAAATACCATCAGGAATATCATCAATTAATAAACCTTCATTTTTAAATGTAAACATTCCAGCTTTATCATAACTAATATAATCTCCATTAAATAATTTCCGACTAATATTTGAATCTGAAAATTTTGCTAACTGTTTTTGATAATATGAATTCTCTTTACTAAATAATAAGAAGTTTTTTATACAAGGAGTATAATCAGGGCAAGGGATGCCAATAATAGCAGCGATACCTGTTAAATAGAGTTTATTATTTTTTAAGAAGATGTTATACAATTCAACATGATGATGACATTTTTTTTCGTCAATAGAGTCTCTTATAGGTGAGAGTTTATAGATATTATGAAATACTCCTTGACCTACATATATTGGCTTATTTTTAATTGTCTTATTCCAATAACGCTTTTGCGCTTTTATTTGACTAGCATGTGTTCTAATCCAGGGCTCAGTTAACATGATATTTTGCCGTTCCCAAGCAATATCTTTTTTCGTGGTCCTAGCAGGAGTTCCAACAATTACACAGTTGTTTGGATATTTTCCTTTTACAACGCTGGCAAAACCAATTACAGAACCTTCACCTATTTGACTACCAGATAAAACGACAGAATTAAAAGCAAACCATACATGCTCACCTATAATAATATCTTTTGATTTATTTACTCGATCTCCTGTATTAACATCATAAATTGCATGAGCATCATCCGAACGAATTTGATTACCTGTTGCGAACATGCAGTCATCTCCAACTACAATTTTCGTTTTTTCTGCTGATGTTATATATATTTTATTAGTACAAGTTACATTATCGCCAATGTTAATATTACAACAATAACCAGCTCTTATTTGTCCTGACAAGTTTCCATTTTCACCAATTATAATAACTGCATTATGTGATGGAAAATCAAAATTAAGATTACGAATTTTACTTGTATCTGCAATGATTAATTTATTGTTTCCGCCAACAAAATTCACTGTAACATTATGTAAATTTTTAGGCGCGAAAACCAAATTTCCATTATGGTCCGAATAATTACCAATTATATTTATATTTTTCATTCTAGTTTTCTCGCTAATATTTTCGAAAGAAATTAATTAATGTTCAACTCAAAATCAGTATAATAAACTGATCCCTTTATCTGGGATTTACTACATAAATAAGTTCGATAACGTTGAAATAATTCAGCATCAGGTTTTTGCCCTTCTTTCCAGAAATAATGGAGCCCTTTTTGAAAAGTTAGTCCTTTTATATCATAATGAGCATTACCTAACACTTTAACTGGTAATCCATGGATAAGAGCAGAAAGCCCACAAGTACTGTTAACTGTAACAAGTCCTTTTGCATTCCTTAATAAAACTGGCATAGGTATGCCATGTATATATATTACTCTTTTGCTAACACCATACCGTCTAGACAATTTTTTTATTAAACGATTATAATTGTTAAACCCTTCATCCATTGGGTGGTGTTTAATTAACAAATAACTTTCATCATCTGCAAACATGGAGAATGATCGAATAACTCTAAAAATATATGATTTCATTGAATGATAATTACTATGAACTTGGATTTGAAAATCTTGATCACATTGCAATGGAAAAATATAAAATGGTTTATATTTGTTATTAACTAAATTTTTTATTAATTTGGGTTTGATTAATTTTGCTTTTAATTTTCGAATTAATGCTAATCCCCAATGAGATGCATAAAAAGCTAATGATGTGTTTCTATGATGTATATAATTTAAGTACTTGTGTCTTTTTAAAAGCATTGAAATATAATAAACACTGGTATAATAAACCATTGAATAAAAATGTGATTTCCCTTTGTGTTCATCAAATGAAGCAATTTCAATATTCTGATAAAAATCATGATTTTTAGGAATAAGAGAAAAGCCATTCACACCATTTTTTTCAAATGTAATATAATGAGGCCTTAAATAACCCTCTTCAAATACCCAAAATGATAGATTGGAGTTAGAATTAACTATTGACTTAGCTATTTCATGATAAGCACGACAATCCCCAAAAACTACAATTGCATCAATAGTATATTTTTCAATATAATCCATTAAAAACTGATGAAATTCGGTAATTGGTTCATAAAAAGACATACTATTCTGCGGAAAGAAAAACTCATCGCCTCCATTTAAATTAACTTTATATACCTTACATCCTTGATTTTGTAACCATTTTGCAACATTTTTAAAAAATGGACCAACGGGTCCCTGTAACAAAAGAATATTTTCTTTTGTTTGAGCTAATTCGTATAAATAATGACTCATTCCATAATTCACATAATAAATTATTTCGCATAAAAAAACATATTATTTGTTATAAATACAAATATATAATTTATTAATCTAGTTCCTTTATAAATCCATTTATGAAACCAAAAACTTGCATATAATTTATTAACTTATGATTATAAATATAACTTTATTCTAAGGTTTAGTTTCAATAATAATTAATGTAATAAAACACAATAATATTTATTATTAATTTACCATTATAATAAGCTAATATTAAATTTTTGTAAAATTTATTAGAATTATTTTTGACCAAATTGCAGGTTTGAGTAAAAGTTGTTAGTAAATAGCAATAATTTCTCTATTTTTTTAAAGAATTAGATAAATTTTCATATAGAAAGTTATATTATAACATTCATAACGTTTTCAGACTTATTTAATCAATTTTTACTAAACTTCATTTTAACAATAAGATCGAGGATGTGCTTTATTTTTTGAAGTTGCTTTTTTAACCAGAATTGGTTAATTAGTCGTGTTTTTTCTAATTTTTCATTATTTAAATATTTAACCAATGTTTCTGGATCTGTGAAATCCATACTTTGTGGGTGAATATATATTGGATATTCATACATCACAATGTAAATTAATTCATCTAATGATAAAATTCGATTTCTTCTTGAGTTAGGATATATATCCTTAGTCAATCCCCAACCAGAATAAAATGGTTGGCCATAACAAACAACTTTTTTATGACGAATTAAAGCTTCAAAACCTGCCAATGAAGTCATTGTGTGAATTTCATCCACTTGCTCAATGCAATGAATAATATCAACAAATTCAACAATATCATTAATATATTTTTTTAATTCTGATTCGTTTATCCTTCCTATTCGATTACCACTTAAAACATCTGGATGAGGTTTATAAATAATATAAGCATCTGGATTTTTTTGTCTAACAATTTGTACGAGTTTCAAATTAGTTTTGATAATAGGTGATCCATATATTATTGATGCATCATCTTCAACTTGACCTGGTATTAGTATTATTTTTGACTTTGTTTCATGGGGTTTAATATTTTCTTCAAAACCTACATTGTATTTACCTAACTTTGTTTCTATTAGTAATTTCTGTAATGAATTCGCTTGTTGTTGTTCTTTCTTTGTTACTACTCTGGTCGCTAATAATGACTCTAATTCACTAACTTGTTGAGAATTAAAATAAATTCCCATTTCATCAATTACTAATGAATATGGCATTACAAAATTGGAACCTAATCCAATTGATCGAATAAAGCCATCTTCAATACGCATAGTATGAAATTGTCCATTTTGAATAATAGGGATAATATTTTTATTACCTTGTCCCCAGATTAATATTTTTTGGCATTCCACGTTATGATTAAATTTATTGTTATTTCCAATTTTTATAAACTTATTTATAGAATAAAAATGAGTTTTGACTGAAGGAAGATTTAGATATGGCAATAACACATTTTTTTTCCAGAATGAAAATCCAACTAAATTAACTGAACCTCGTAATTTATTATTTAATTTTTTAATTTTAATTAGGTAATTAATAACGTCGAAAATGGTCCCTTTTTTACCTGTATTTGGATTTATATATTGACAATATAAAATATAACTTGCTGCAAACAATTCGGTAATGCTTGCTTCAGTTCGTCTATTATTATGCTTTAAACTTTTTATATTTTTATGTCGATCATCTGTTAATCCCCACCCTGCATACCATGGTAAACCAAATGTTATAACCTCTTTTCCTAATAAAAGAGCTTCAAATCCCATGTGTGATGTAACTACATAGACTTTATTAACATGCTTTAAAAGTGAAATAGGATTGATGTCATCACTAAATAAAATTACTGAGTTATTATTTAAATTATTAGTTATAAAACCTTGTTTGTAACCATTAATTACGTCAGTATGTGTTTTAATATAAATTGTTGCGGTAGGATTTTCTTTTATAGCCTTATCTAGCATTTCAAGAAAAGTTTGTTGATCTGCACCACCATATTTGACGGACATATCACCTACAGTTTGATCAATTACTAAAACTTTCTCATTTTGATTTTGAATATGGTGTTTATTACTAAAACCTGTAAAGTCTGGTGCGTGATTGTATTTTGTTAATTCATTATCAATAATTAATTTTATTGCTTCAGTTGCCTCATTTAAGTGTAGAACTAATTGATTTTTATTTTTTATCAAATTTTCTAATTCTGAGGGTGAACGAGCATCATAATAAATACCTACGCTATCTGCTATAAGTGATAATGGTGAATAACCTTCTAATCCCAACCCCACAGAACGTAAAAATCCATCTTCAAGTGAAATAAATGGCAGTTTATTTTCTGTTGCATATTTTCTTGCTTTCTTTGTAGTCGGACGAAGTCCCCATCCAGCAATTGCATTAGCTTGCTTTTTAATTTTCTTATCTGTAAAAATTAAATCAGGAAAAAAATGATTAATGTTTTTAATTTTGATGATTTTTTTCGAAAAAACAGCAACTTTTTTCATAAACGATTGAATGGCTTTTAAGTTAATTTTTGTTGCTTATTATGATATTGATAAGCTTCATCGATAGTTTCAAATTGGTATAAATTACCTTCATCTAAAACCATTGCCTTATCACAATAGCTTTTTATTGCATTTATATTGTGTGACACTAATATCAATGAACGATCTTTTTTATTTTCAAATAGTTCTTTTTTACATTTTTGTGTGAATCTTGAATCACCTACAGCGATAACCTCATCAATTAGATAACAATCAAATTCTATTGACAAAGATAAGGCAAAAGCTAAACGAGCTCTCATCCCTGAAGAATATTTCTTAATAGGTTCATATAAATAATCTCCTAATTCAGCAAAATTCTCAACATATTCTTTAGCTTTTTTTATATCATTTTGATAGATTCTACAGATAAATCGTAAATTATCCATTCCAGTCAAACTACCTTGAAAAGCTCCTGAAAAAGCTAAGGGCCATGAAATGGTCATACTACGTTTAATCGTTCCTGATGTTGGTTTTTCAATTTCACTGATAAGTCTTATTAATGTTGATTTACCAGCCCCATTACGTCCCAGAATTCCGAGTTTTTCTCCTCGTTGGAGTGTAAAGCTAATATTATTTAATACAGTCTTGTAACCTTTACGAGTTATATATCTTTTAGATACATTATCTACTATGATCATCACCCTTCCTCAAGTATATAGTTTTCATTAATTTTAACCATTGCCAAACCAATGAATAGTAGAACTATATTACATAAAATTAGATAACTAATACTTTCATGAGTGGTAACAGATGAACCAAAATATCCAAAACGGAACATTTCAGTTCCATGAACAGGAGGAAGAAAAAGTAACCAGCTTCTAATTTCATCGGGAAAAGTATCTACCCAAAAAAAAGCACCTGAAATGGGTAATAACATAAAACTCAAAGTTCCCCATATCTTGTCAAAAGCTTCAAATCTAGCAGATAAAACAAAAATAATAAGCCCTAATCCAAGGGAAAACCAACACATCAATCCCCAAGCACACAGCATATAAAATGGGTCACTGGGTATGGAAATTAATCCAAAAAATATAAAAATTATCATTACGAATATTTGTGCTGCACTTGCACCTATCATTTCAAGAAAAATGCGCGCATATACAACATCTAAAATACGTATATTATGATGATATAGTAATGCTTGATTAGCTTTAACAGCCCCTTTTGCACGAGATGAACTATTACGCCACATCATTACCATAGGATAACCTGTTAATATAAAGGCTATAATATTAAGATTAGAAACAGCATTAACTTTAAAAAAATACCACATTAAGCTTATCAATAAAGTCAATGACATAGGTTCAACAAATAGCCATAAAAAACCAATATTATTACGACCATAACGAGTGATGATCTCACGTAATATTAAAGCTTTTATCACATTAATTTGTATAATGAGGGAGCGAAAAAACTGAGTTTTAGAAATGACTTCACTCATCAATCCTTGTGCTCCCTTATCCCAGCTATCATCAAATTAAATATACCATATATAATTAGGCTTATTATGAAAGTTGAGATCATATTGTATGCACGTGCAGGTTTGAATGAAACATCTGAAATACTAGGTTGCTCTATTCGTTCTAAATAAAGTTGTTTTTTAGTTATCTCCACTTGAGCATTACGTAAAGACAATGTAGCCGCTTCGAATTGCTGCTTTGCAACTGTATTATTTATAAGAATTTGTTGATATTCAGCTAGATTAGCATCTTTATTTTTATTCTTTTGGAATTCGGATAGAGCATTAGCTTCTTTTTTCATCTGTAATTCAGCATTTTTAATTTCAGCTAACGATGCTGTAATAAGATCTTGTTTAGCGCGTAAATTTATTTGATTTACAAATCCTTCAGCTTGTTTTAATAGATTTTCATTAATATTAAAAGCATCTTGCATATCAAATGCATTAACTTTTATTGTTGCAATACCCGAAGAACTATCGAAGTTGACAGTTATCATATCACTCATATAGCGATAAAAATATTCTTTTTTATCCATATATTTAAAATTAAACCCATTAAAACGAGCAATTATATCCCCTTTTTGAGTATACCATTGTTTAACGGGTAGCAGTTGTTCAATAGAAGACAATGCGTCTCTAGATTTTATATACGAAAGAACAACATATGAGTCATCATTAGAACGAGAAATACCAACTTTTGAAAAGAAAGACCCTAATCCTCCCAATGATGATTGAGTATCAGAGGAACGTATAATATATGTAGCTTCTGATGTATATATATTCTCTGCAATTAATCCAAAATAAATAATTGATAATAAAGTTGGTAGCGTAACGAGTAAATGCAGTAACCATCTTTTTTTCAAATTAATGAATAAAAACATAATTATATCAAGCCTATCTTGTAAATTAAAAAATTATTCTGTAATTTGATTAACTTGATTAATCATTCCTACACTTGGTGAAAATACAGCGTATAAGAATTTCTGTAGCTCAACAATTGGTGCAGAAGCAACATAAACAATATCATTATTTTGGATTTGGAAATTTTTTATAATGAATAAAGAATTTGGATCAGTTAAGTCTATTTGATAAATAGTTGGAATAGTTTCTTTTTTATTATTGGCTAATAGTTTATCTTGATATCTAAATACAAAAACACCCTTTGCATTTGCTTTATTATCAATTAAACCACCAATACGGCCTAGTGCTTGAGATAAATTTATCCCTATAGCTTCAAAACGTACTTCTTTGGTTGCTCCTGTTGCTCCCATTGAAATAAAAGAACTTGGTTTATTAATTAAAGTAATTATATCATTTTGTTGAAGATAAATATTAAATTTAGGATTTGATAGAAGCAAGCTTAATGGGATTTGGTTATTTTTTTTATTTCTAGTAAGTTGAATTAATGTATCTTTAATATCATACATACTATTACCTAACACGGCAACAGCATCTAACAATCGTTCTCCTTTAGCTGTAAGTGGCATTTTACCACTAAATTTATCTCCAATAATTGTGACTGTCGATGATCTTTTTTCTAATACCGTAACAATAATTTGGGGTCTATTTGCTATACCTGATAGTTTTTCAACTATTTCACTTTGTACTTGCCCAGTGGTTTTATCATCGACTTTTAGATTTCCAACAAATGGTAATGAAATAAACCCTTTTGAATCAACCGTCACCACTGGCAGATCAGTCAATCCAGTTTTTGGAGCTCCAGTATCATTTGAACCTATAAATAATATTGCTGGAGGAGTTTCAATAATTGAGATTTTTAGACTATCCCCTTTCCCAATTCTATCAACTTCTTGAATTTGATTCGTTGTTTCATTAATAAATTTTAAAGGGTCTTTTGATGAGTTAGCTTCTTTAGTAAAATTGATTGAATTATTGAGATCGATTAAATTAACTTTACTATAAATTGCATCCCTGTTGGAATCAGGTTTATTTATATTTTTTATTGAAGAGAAACTTGGTCCAGAATGCGGCAAAACCGAACAACCACTTAAAATCATGGCTAGTGTAATTGGCAGAAGGGATGGTAATTTCAAAATAAATTTCCTTATACATCATTTCTTATCTTTTATTATATTTATTATATTTATTATAAAACAGAAAATTTTAGTCTAATAGTGTTTTGTGGTGGAGACCCTATCAGCCACATCTCACACACATATTTTTTACTTTGGCTGCTTCCTTCCGGACCTGACCTGATGAGCAAAAAAATGTTGCAAGAGGACCCATAGTGCCTCCATAGGAAAGGTTATATTATGCTTTAATTATAAAATTATTTCAATTATTATTTTATCCAACAATATCCAATCGACCTTTCTTTAATCTTAATTTTAAAGAAAGGCGATTGTAATAAGAGTATAGTATAAAATTTAATTCTACATCATAAATTATAGAGCTAAATTCTTTTCTACTCGTTCTCTGAATTTAATACCTGGTCTGAATGTAACAACTCGACGAGCGGAGATATCCACACTTTCACCAGTTTTAGGATTACGGCCTGGGCGTGAATTTTTATCACGTATAGCAAAATTACCAAATCCAGATAATTTTACCGGTTCCCCTTTTTCTAAAGCCACTCGAATCTCTTCAAAAAAAAGTTCAACAAGGACTTTAGCTTCTTGACGATCAATATTAAATTTTTCGGCAAGACGATCTGCAATATCAGCTTTAGTTAATGTCATAGTTATTATTCTCTTAATAGGGCTTTAAAATGATTTTGTAAAGCAGTGACACACTTGCTTACAATGTTTGCTATATCTTCTTCTTCAAGTGTACGTGATTTGTCTTGTAAAATCAAACTGATAGCAAGGCTTTTTTGATCTTCTTTAATGTTATCTCCTTGATAGACATCAAAAAGATTAACTTTAACAAGTTGCTCTCCTCCAGCTTGCTTACACACTGAAATAATTTCTGCTGCTGGAATTGTATTTGAAACAATAATCGCTATATCTCGTTTGTTTGACGGATATTTTGAAAGGTCTTGAGCAACAGGCACCTTTTTAAAGTTAATTTTAGCTAAATTTATTTCAAAAACAAGCGTTTTACTATTTAAAGATAATTTTTTTTCGATTTCTGGATGTAAAACACCAAAATAACCGATAACCTCATCATTTAAATTGATTATAGCACTTTGTCCTGGATGTAAAGCTGATAATTCTGCTCTATTAAACTGGACTTGTCCATCACAACCTAATAATGAGAAAATGGCTTCAAGATCCCCTTTTAGATCATAAAAATCAACGCTCTTTTTAGGTAATTGCCAATGATCTTCATATAAATTACCCGTAATAACCCCAGAAAGCATGAACTCTTGACGCACACCAAACTCACATTTTTCATCTGGTATAAAACGTAAACCCGTTTCAAATAATCGTAAACGAGATTGTTGTCGATTTTGATTATAGAGCACCGCATCTAATAATCCTGACCACAATGATAAGCGCATTACAGACATTTCACTGGAAATTGGATTTGGTAAAGTGATTGCAGGTTCATTCGGATGAAGAATATGCTGAATTTTAGGATCAACAAAACTATATGTCACGGCTTCTTGATAACCACGATCAACCAATAAGTCTTTTATTCGGCGTAATGATATAATACTTTCTGGTTTTGGTTGCATTACCGATTCAATTTTCATATTTGCATTCGGAATATTGTTATATCCATAAATACGGGCAACTTCTTCAACCAAATCTTCTTCAATTTGTAAGTCAAAACGCCAGCTAGGTGATTTAACGATCCAAATGTCGTCTTTATATTCTACTTCACAACCAAGTCGAACTAATATATCTGTAATTTTTTGCGCTTCAATGGTATAACCTATAATTCGATCAATTTTGTTACGGTGTAACTTTATTGTTGCTTGTGAGGGTAATTCACTTTGATTTGTAACTTCAATAACAGGCCCAACCTCCCCGCCACAAATATCAACTAATAATTGTGTCGCTCTTTCCATTGCCACAAACTGTAATGCAGGATCGACACCACGTTCATAGCGGTGAGAAGCCTCAGTATGTAGACCATATTCTCGAGCTTTACCTGTAATTGCTAATGGAGCAAAAAAAGCTGACTCAAGAAAAATATCTTTAGTTGCTTGTGTTACACTTGATTTTTCACCGCCCATAATACCTGCAATTGCTAAAACTTTATTATGATCAGCAATAACTAATGTTTTATCATTCAATTTAACTTCATTACCATTAAGTAATGTCATTTCTTCGTCTTGGTGAGCATAACGAACGATAATGCCTTTTTCAATTTGCTTTAAATCGAACGCATGCATTGGATGACCAAGTTCGAGTAATACATAATTAGTAATATCAACGACTGCATCAACAGAACGAATGCCTCCACGACGCAACTTTTCTTTCATCCATAATGGTGTCGTCGCATTGATATTGATATTTTTAATCACTCTTCCTAAGTAGCGAGGAGCTGCTTTTGGAGCATCTATTTGGATTGATAAGGTGTCAGAAATTGTTGCTGGTACATTTGCTATTTTAATTTCTTTCATTGGAATATTATTAACGGCTGAGATATCTCTAGCAACACCAACAATACCAAAACAATCAGCACGATTAGGTGTAACACTTATATCAATCATAACATCGTTAAGATTTAAATATTCTCGAATGTCTTTTCCCAAAGGTGCATTATCAGGTAATTCAATAATTCCATTATGATCATCAGTAATACCTAATTCTGAATAAGAGCATAGCATCCCTTCTGAAGGCTCACCGCGAAGTTTTGCTGATTTAATTTTAAAATCACCTGGTAAAACTGCCCCAACAGTAGCGCAAGCAACCATTAAACCTTGTCGGCAATTTGGTGCACCACACACAATATCAAGTAATTCATCTTTACCTATGTCCACTTTAGTTACACGAAGTTTGTCTGCATTAGGATGTTGTTTACACTCAACAACTTTTCCTATCACAACACCAGTAAAATCTCCTGCAACCTTTTCCATATTATCAACTTCTAAACCAGCCATTGTTAATTGGTCGGCTAGCATTTCGCTACTAATTTCTGGATTGATCCATTCACGTAGCCAACTTTCACTAAATTTCATGTTTTGATCTCCAGAATTAATTAAATTGCTTTAAAAAACGTAAGTCGTTTTCAAAGAAAGAACGCAAATCAGTGACACCGTAACGTAACATTGTCAATCTTTCTATTCCCATACCAAAGGCAAAACCGCTATAAATTTCAGGATCAATACCAACATTACGTAATACATTAGGGTGAACCATTCCACATCCCAATACTTCTAGCCATTTACCATTTTTAGCTTTAATGTCAACTTCTGCTGAAGGTTCGGTAAATGGAAAGTAGCCAGGCCTAAATCTTATTTCCATATTATCTTCAAAAAAGCAATGAAGAAAATCATGTAATAAACCTTTCAAATGGCTGAAGCTAATGTCTTTATCAACTAATAATCCTTCCATTTGATGGAACATCGGAGTATGAGTCTGATCATAGTCATTACGGTAAGTTCTTCCAGGAGCGATGATTCTGATTGGCGGTTTTTGATTTTCCATAGTTCGAATTTGAACAGTTGAAGTTTGGGTACGTAATAAACGTTTCGCATCAAACCAGAATGTATCATGATCCGCACGAGCAGGATGGTGAGCAGGAATATTCAGTGCATCAAAGTTATGATAATCATCTTCTATTTCTGGTCCAGTTTCAACCGAAAAGCCTAGTTCTCCAAAAAAATCAACTAAGCGATTGATTGTTTTTGTCACTGGATGTAACCCACCTAACTCAAGAGATTTACCTGGTAAGGTAATATCAATCGTCTCATTTGCTAGTTTTGCATCTAGGACTTGACGCTCTAAAAGATTGCGTTTTTGATTTAATATTTCAACAACTTCTTGTTTTGCATCATTGATTTTTTGACCGACTGCTGGGCGTTCTTCGGCAGGAACATCACGTAAAGAAGCCATCTGCAATGTAAAGTAGCCTTTCTTACCAAAATATTCCACTCTGATCTGTTCGATCGTATTAATGTCGTTAGCATTTTCAATAGCGGATTTGGCATTACTTACCAGTTCAACTAATTGAGACATAAAATTCTCCTGCTTATTGTTCATTACATAAAAAAAGCCTCTCCTGAGGCTTTTATAATTATTTTTCGTTTTTCCATTGCCTCACGAATGAAAATTTTTAATGAAGCTAAAAAAGAAACGAAAAACAACTAATTTCATAATTACTTTACTCTTAAATAATATTTTCAATAAAATGATAAAAGCCGAGATAACTCGGCTCTTATAAAGCTATTATAATGCAGCTTTTGCCTTTTCAACTAATGCAGCAAATGCATTTTTGTCAAATACAGCAATATCAGCAAGGATCTTACGATCGATTTCAATTGAAGCTTTCTTTAATCCATTGATAAAACGACTATAAGAAAGACCACATTGACGAGCAGCAGCATTAATACGGACAATCCATAATTGACGGAATTGACGTTTACGCTGACGACGGTCACGGTAAGCATATTGTCCAGCTTTGATTACTGCTTGGAAAGCAACACGATAAACACGTGAACGAGCTCCATAATAACCTTTTGCTTGTTTTAAAATTTTCTTGTGACGTGCACGAGCAATAACACCACGTTTAACACGAGCCATAAACTATATCCTCTAATTAATTAACCAATAAATTAAGCGTATGGAACACACGCAGTAACTAAACCTAAATCGCCTTTTGACACAGTAGTCAAACCACGTAAATGACGTTTACGCTTAGTTGATTTTTTGGTTAGGATATGACTCTTGTTAGCTTGTTTATGCTTAAAGCCACCAGAAGCTGTTTTTTTAAAGCGCTTTGCTGCGCCTCTTACAGTTTTAATTTTAGGCATTTTATTAATTTCCACTTCGCATTGTTAATAAAAATAAAATAATGGTGTAATTTTTAGAAAACTAAAGATTAACTTGCAAAACCATTATTTCTTCTTCGGCGCTAGCACCATTATCATTTGACGACCTTCAATCTTAGTTGGATAAGATTCAATAACCGCCAAATCAGCTAAGTCTTCTTTAATGCGATCAAGCATCTCAGTACCTAACTGTTGGTGAGCCATTTCACGTCCACGAAAACGCAACGTGACTTTAGCTTTATCGCCATCTTCTAGAAAGCGAATCAGGCTGCGGAGTTTTACCTGATAGTCGCCTTCATCTGTACCAGGTCGGAATTTAATTTCCTTAACCTGAACAACCTTTTGCTTCTTCTTCTGTTCTTTTGTTGCTTTACTCTTTTCATAGAGGAACTTGCCATAATCCATAATTCGACAAACAGGTGGCTCTGCATTAGGGCTTATTTCGACTAAATCTAAAGTTGCTTCTTCCGCTTGTTTTAAAGCTTCTTCTAAGCTTACTATACCGAGCTGTTCACCATCGACGCCGGTTAACCTCACCTCACGAGCTGTAATCTCATCATTGATCTTATGCGCGCGTGTTGACTGAATACGTTTACTGACTTTAATATCTCATTCCTCCAAATTAATTTATCGTTAATTCATTTGTTCTAATGAACGACTATGAATTTCATTAAGCAACAATTCTATAACATGTTTCACTTCAAAGCTACCAAGATCTTTACCTTGACGAGTTCGAACTGAAATTGTTCCTGATTGCATTTCTTTGTCTCCACAAACAAACATATACGGAACACGTTTTAGAGTATGCTCTCGAATTTTAAACCCAATTTTCTCATTTCTCAAGTCTGCTTTTGCTCTAATTCCAACTTTTTGCAATTGCTCGGTTAATTGTTTGGCATATTCAGCTTGATTATCGGTAATATTTATTACTGCAACTTGCAAAGGAGCAAGCCACGTAGGGAAGAATCCAGCACAATCTTCGGTTAAAATTCCCATAAAGCGTTCCATTGAACCTAAAATTGCTCTATGGATCATAACTGGTGTATGGCGTTCGTTATCTTCACCTACATAAGTCGCATCTAAACGTTCAGGCAACATGAAATCAAGTTGTACTGTACCACATTGCCATGCTCGTCCTAAACAATCATGTAAAGTAAATTCAATTTTTGGCCCATAAAATGCGCCTTCGCCTGGTAAATATTCGAATTCAATACCATTTTCAGTTAAACATTCAGCTAAATCTTTTTCAGCTAAATCCCATGTTTCATCTTTACCAATACGTTTTTCTGGGCGAGTTGATAATTTAACGGTAATATCTGTAAAACCAAATGTGCTGTAAGTATCATAAACCATTTTAATACAGCTATTTACTTCACCCCGAATTTGCTCTTCAGTGCAGAATATATGCGCATCATCTTGGGTAAAGCCTCGAACACGCATTAAACCATGTAATGAACCTGATGGTTCGTTACGATGACAACTACCAAACTCAGCCATACGTAAAGGTAAATCACGATAAGATTTTAGACCTTGATTAAAAATTTGTACATGACCTGGGCAGTTCATTGGTTTAATACAATATTCACGATTTTCAGACGAAGTAACAAACATTAACTCTTTATAGTTACCCCAATGACCTGTTTTTTCCCATAATACGCGATCCATCATAAATGGACCTTTTACTTCTTGATAATTGTATTCTTTTAATTTAGTACGAACAAAAACTTCTAGTTCACGAAATATAATCCAACCATCATTATGCCAAAATACCATACCGGGTGCTTCTTCTTGCATATGATAAAGATCAAGTTGTTTACCAATTTTACGGTGATCACGTTTAGCGGCTTCTTCTAAAAATTGTAAATAACTATCAAGTTGTTTTTTATCCGCCCAAGCTGTGCCATAAATACGTTGTAACATTTTATTATCACTATTACCACGCCAATAAGCACCAGCAATTTTTTGTAATTTGAAATGATGACAAAAACGCATATTAGGGACATGTGGTCCTCGGCACATATCAATATATTCTTCATGATGATAGAGTGCCGGTGTTGAATCTTTAGGAATATTTTCGTCTAAAATAGCAATTTTATACGGTTCACGACGTTCCCAAAATACTTCTCTTGCACGTTCCCAGCTAACAACTTCTTTTTTTACTTCATAATCTTTTTTTGCTAATTCGTGCATGCGTTTTTCTAAAGCATCAAGATCTTCCTGAGTTAAAGAATGATCTAAATCGATATCATAGTAGAAACCATTGTCAATAGTTGGACCAATTGCCATTTGCGTATCAGGCCATAATTGTTTAATAGCATGACCTAATAAATGAGCACAAGAATGGCGAATAATTTCTAAACCATCTTCATCTTTGGCAGTAATGATAGCTAATGTTGCATCCTCTTCAATTACATCACAAGCATCTTTACGTTGACCATTTACACGCCCAGCAATACAAGCCTTAGCAAGCCCTGCTCCAATACTTTGAGCAACTTCTAAAACAGTAACTGGTTTATCAAATTGACGTTGACTTCCGTCAGGAAGAGTAATAATTGGCATAATAAATCCTTATAACAGTGGTGCGCCACACGAAAGCGCACATGCGTACATAAATAAGCAGAGTATACTATCACTTATTATAAGGTTTTTAAATAGGATTAAACTTGATTTAAAATTAGATTTTTATCGAATTAATCATCTATGATGATTTCATGAACTTAAAAAGCTCAAAATCAATTTATTAATGGTATTTATGAATATTAGATAAGAATTATGTAACACTATAATATTATAAGTTAAATAACCTAGCTTTAGTTTTTTAACTAATCAGCTAGGTTTAAAAAAAATTATAATTCAGCTAAATATATTTCAGGTATAACTGGCATTGAACCATTTTGGGTACAGACGTAAGAAGCGATACGATTTGCTTTAATATTAATATCCTGTAATGCTTTACCTTTCAAATATAACACACTACTAATTGCCATAAATGAATCACCAGCACCAACAGTATCAATCGCTGTGATTTTTTCTGCTGGACAATAATCTTGCTCACTTTTGGTAAATAGATGACTGCCATCACTACCACAAGTATAAATTAATAACTCTAGTTGATGATGTTGGTTAAGATAATCGAAAAGTTCTTTTGGATCAGATTTGATTTTTAATAAGTCTGCAATAATTGGTAGTTCTTCATCATTTAACTTTAAGATATTGGCATGTTCAATACAAAAAAGTAGAGTTGAATGGTTATAATGATTTTGACGCAAATTAATATCAACAATAATTTTGGTTCGTGGTGAACAATGAGTAATAATTTTTTTTAGTAAGTCATGATTCTGTTGATTGCGTTGAATTAAACTACCAAAATAAATTGCATCTAAATTATCTTGCTTGATAAGATCTAATAGCTGCTCTGTTAGCTGAATATCATCCCAAGCAACAGGATTAACTATATCATAAGTCGGTTTTCCGTCTGAATCTAATTTGACTAATACAGTACCTGTTGGATAATTCTTTGATATTTGAAGATGTTGTGGAATTTGCAGTTTTTCAATCAGATTACTTAAATCTTTACCATTTTCATCATCACCAATGGCAGAAACTAATATAGCGTTTGCCCCCGCAGATTTAGCATGATAACAAAAATTGGCGGCAGCCCCACCAATTTTTTTCCCATTAGGTAAACAATCCCATAAAAACTCGCCTATTGCGACCACTTTTATGTCATTCATTTTCAATTATTCCTTGTTTGACATCAATGTTTTTTTCCATACTGTCGGCTTGCTTTTGCCAATCATCAAATTGACCATATGCTGTATATATAGTCGATCCTGTTGGTAATTCAGGGTATTCATTTTCACCATTGGTTCCCCAATTCACCCAACCTGAATCTTTACGTTGAACAATTTGATAACGTCCAACAATATTACTCGTATACCAAACCATAGAATATCCTGATTCTGGATTAATTTCAGCCGTTTTATTTGCAGCAAGTGGAAAAATAGTTTGTTCAGGCACACTGTTAACATCAACTTCTTTCGCGAATAATACTTCTTTATTTCGTTCACTGTTATGAACAACATGATGCGCTTTACGTAAAATGGTTTTAACATGTGCTTTTATTTCTTCATCACTTAAAATACTTTCTTTAACACAAAATAGCCGCCAGAAGAAATCCCAAGATACCGCATTGATATTATCACCAATTGACTCTCGATAGCGCTTCGCATTTGGAGGGAGTTTATCAAGTGGTTGGGATAAAATTCGATTAACTTCATCCGCTAGTATGTTGGCATACAGATCTCCCTGCCTATAATAAGTACCACCGTAACTAGCAAAACGTGAAAACACCACATTATTTTGTCCACTTTCATACTCATCACCAACGGTGATCTTATTTATCACTGGCATTCCATCCACTGAGGTTTCAAAATCATCCACATAATAAGTACGTTTAAACCAAGGTGATTTATAAAAAAATTCCCAAACGATTGAGAATGATTTATTGTGCAATGCAGGATCTAATCCATTCGGTATTTGACCATCAAATCGATAACGACAATAAATAGGACCTTCAACCTCAGTTTTACATTGAACTATAGTATGTTCTGGTGGATTAATTAAGCCATTTGCTGGTGTAAAAAATGGTCCATAAAATCCACCGATAGCATTTGAGCAATCTTTAATCAAGTTACGATTTTCAGCTTTAGCTGCAAAATAACGAATACCCCATTTTCCATATGATGTACCATCAGCAGTCCCACGACATAATTCTAAAATATAATGCCCGGTATCAAGTCTTTTAATTCCATCTTTTAAAATGGGATCTAATTGCTTTATTCCCTCTAAATTACTTGATTGCGCTTTCGAATCTAAATACAAAGTATAATTTTCAACTAATTGATTTAAATTAGTTACTATGAAAGCTATTGAACAAGCAGAGATCAACTTATTTGCTCCATCATAAACTAAATCAAATAATTGATGCGGTACAATATTCCCTTTCTCATCGACAAGTTTTACTTGGGTAGGATCAATTGGCTGTTCTTTAAAAAAAAGGCGCGTAATTACAGGTTCATTTTGTCGATTTATACCATCTGGATTATTCAACATCAAAGTACATTTTTTCATTTTATTGTCCTATTAATTAAATTTTTATTATTCATGTTATTAAACAATTTATTTTGCTCTTTTTCGTTTCAACATATCGACATAAACGGCTAAAAAGATAATCACACCTTTTGCAACCAATTGCCAAAATGAATTTACACCCAATAAGTTCAAACCATTATTAATAACGCCGATAACAATAACGCCTAAAATGGTGCCACTAATACGACCTATTCCACCAGACATTGATATACCACCTAACACACAAGCAGCTATCGCATCCATTTCATATCCCTGTGCCACAGATGGTTGTCCTGAATACATTCTTGCGGCAAGAACGATTCCGGCGAAAGCTGCTAAGAAGCCAGCAATTGTATAAACAATGATTTCAACACGCTTAATTGCTATACCTGATAGTCTTGCTGCTTCACGATTACCACCCAGAGCATAAATATAAGTGCCTAAACGAGTTCGATTAACAAGAACTAACATAATGATGATAAATACCAACATATAAATCACCGGGTATGGAATCATTCCCAAATAACCCGTACCAATACGAGTAAAACTTTCATCAAAAATACGAATTGATTGGCCACCACTATAGATAAAACCTACACCACGAGCGATCATCATCATAGCTAAAGTGACAATAAATGGTGGAATACCTGTATAAGCAATAGCTACGCCGTTTGATAGGCCACAAAGAGTACCCATTAGCAAGCCTAGAAAAATTGCTGTAATTATGCCCATTTCACCTATTGATATAAATCCAACAGTAAGCGTACCAGCCATTGCAACAATAGAACCTACAGATAAATCTATGCCACCTAATATGATAATCAACGTCATTCCTAATGCTAAACACATATTGGTAGATATTTGTCTTAACACCGATAACATATTTTCTTGTGAAAGAAATACTGGACTTGCAAAAGTTAAAATTGTACTAATCAATAAAAGAGCAATTAATATACCTATATTATGAGTAATAAAATTTTTGAAACTTCTGATAATGATGTTATTGGTTATTGACGAGGGATGATAGATTTTATCATTTGATTGTTTAATAGATTGGTTAATCATTTTTTAAGCTCTCCCTGTTGCTAATTTCATAATCTTTTCCTGTGTAAGTTCATGATGAAATAGTTCTCCTTGGATTTGACCATTAGCGACCACACAAACTCTGTCACACATATTAATAATTTCGGGTAATTCTGATGAAATCATAATAATAGCGATGCCATTTGCACAAAGCTCATCAATAATTTGATAGATTTCAGCTTTAGCGCCAATATCAATTCCTCGAGTTGGTTCATCTAAAATAATAACTTTAGGTTTAATTGCTAACCATTTAGCTATAACAACTTTTTGCTGATTTCCACCACTTAATTGACCAACAATTTTGTCGGCATTTGGAGTTTTGATATTTAGTTTATTGATATAGAATTGAATGATTTCTTTCTGTTTCTGTTGATCAACTAAGCAACCGTGCATAAATTGTTTCAATACGGTTAGTGTAAGATTAAATGCGATACTATTACTTAATATCAGCCCCTGTTTTTTCCTATCTTCAGGTATTAATGCAATACCGATATCAATCGCATCTTGAGGAGATTTGATCTGGACTAACTTATTATCAAAATAAATTTCGCCACTATCATATTGATCTGCGCCAAAAATAACCTGCATGATTTCACTTCTTCCTGCTCCCATCAGACCAGAAAAACCTAAAATTTCTCCTTTCTTCAATTTGAAATTGACATTATTAAAAACGCCTTTCTTTGAAAGATTCTTAACTTCTAATAAGCATTCACCCTCTGGCTGATAATGACGTTGATAATAATTACTTAAATTACGACCCACCATCATTTTGACCAATTGATCAATATTTGTTTCTTTTGTATTAACTGTATCTACATAACTTCCATCACGTATAACAGTAATTCTGTCAGTGATGGTAAATAACTCATCCATACGATGTGAAATATATATGATGCTAACGTTATGTTCCGTTAGTTTTTTTATCATTAAAAAAAGTTGTTCTACTTCTTTATCAGTTAAAGAAGAGGTCGGCTCATCCATGATTAGAATGCGTACATTGAATGAAATCGCTTTAACGATTTCGATGAGTTGCTGTTGAGCTATGGTTAACTCATTTACTGGGCGTAGAACATCAATAGTTAATCCCATATTTTCTATCATAGTTTTAGCTTTGGCGATCATTTGTCGATGATCTTTAAAACCTAATCTAGTTCTTGGTTCACGCCCTAAAAAGATATTTTCATACACACTAATATAAGGAACTAAGACAATTTCTTGGTGAATAACATTAATTCCTCGTGATTGTGCATCTTTAATACCATCGATTATCTCAGTTTTATCATTAATTCTAATTTCACCGGCATCCGGTTTATAGATGCCGCCGATAATTTTAATTAATGTTGATTTGCCAGCACCATTCTCACCTAATAATCCATGTACTTCACATTGTTTTAAGTTAAAATGCATGTCTTTTAAAGCATGAACCCCAGCAAATTTCTTTTCTATATGAGATAGTTGTAAGACAACTTGTTCCATAGATTTATCACCTTATTGATTGTAAAAGCTATAACAGGATTTAAGTCGATTATTACTGCCAGACTTTTACGCCATTTTTTTCAATCATTTCTTTGGTAATAGGAAAAGTTGGTACTAAGATTTCTTTAGAAACAGGTTCTCCTGCTAAAACTTTTTTACCGACTTTATAGGTTTCTTTAGCTAATTGAATTGGTGCTTGGGCTACAGTTAAAGTTAAATCACCATCACTAAAAGCCTTTTTGCCATCAGGTGAACCATCAACTGTATAAATTTTGATATTTTTTAGTTTATTTGAAGCTTTTAATGCAACCACCACACCTAAAGCAGAAGGATCATTTACAGCAAAAAAAGCCTGTAGATCTGGATGAGCTTGAATAATATCTTCAGCAATTGGCATAGTCACTTCTAAAGCACATTTTCCGTTTTGTTGAGATACCACATTAAATTTACTTTTATTTTCACCTAACCCAGCATAAAAACCATCTGCTCTTAACACGCTGGCTCGATTGAATGGGCAATCAATGACTGCTATTTTTGCACCATTAGGAAAATCTTTAGCCATTTGTTCACCATTGATTTTACCTGCTAGAAAATTATCTGATGCGACAGTACTTACAATTAAATCATCATCACTAATTGGATTATCAATAACTACAACAGGAATTTGTTTTTGTTTAGCTGCAAGCAAACCTTGCCTAATACCTTCAGAATCGACAGCAATTAAATAAATGATGTCTACATTTTGATTAATCGCATCTTCCATCATAGATATTTGCTTAGCTTGGTCATATTGAGGATCAATAAGAATATATTGATCCCCATTCTGTTTAGCTATTTCAGAAAATGTATCTGAGATGGCGGTAAAAAATGAATTGTTTAATGTTGAAGTGATAAAAGCAAACTTGATAGGTTTCTTATCATCAGCATTTACAAGTTGAAAACAACTTGTAAAAAATATAGCTGTAATTGTTAAGCATATTGTTATGAGTTTTTTCATAAAGCCACCTCAGGTAGTCAATTGTTTTATAGAAATAATTTAATAATTAAATTAAAACATCAAAATTATGATTAAGTATTTTGAGCAAATTTAGTCTAATTATCTGAGGTAATCTAAACAATATTAATCTATATTTTTTATGATTTATGATATCAAGGTCACTTTTTTTATAAACTTGTAAAATTTAATTTATCAAGTTTAACGGATATGTCATACTGCATACATTATTGAAATTTTAGCAGGTAAAACCATGGTAAATAAAAGTGACCAGATATATAAAGAAATATTATTACAAATCAAAAGTGGAGTTTTAGATTCCAATAGTGCTTTACCCTCTTCATCCGATTTAAGTCAGGCATATAAAACCTCTCGACCAACAATAAGTAAAGTATTTTCGAAACTAAAAAATGAAGGTTATATTGAGGGTAAACAAGGAGGAAAGTTTTATGTCAGACAACCTAAAAATGAACAAGTGACAAAATATATTTTTGGCATTTTAGCTCCACGACTTGAGCAAGACGAAAGCAGAATGATTCTTGATAGTTTATATTCTGAAATAGCTAGTTTAGCAAATCATTATCAATTTTCATTATTATGGGCTGGTATGCTAACTAAAAGTCAGGATATACAATCTATCTTGGATGATGTAGAAAAAGTTATTATTAATTATACAAAAAATAACATCAACGGTATCTTTTTTACACCTTTAGAATTTCACCCATATGCCAACATTATTAACCACAAAATAATGGATTGCTTAAATCAATATAAAATTCCTTGCATATTGTTAGAACGTGATTATTGTTTATTTCCTACTCGAGGCATGGCTGATTTAGTCAGTATTGATAATATTGCGGCTGGTTATATTGTAACTCAACATTTTCTCAAACAAAATAATAAACGGATTGCTTTCGTTTCAAAGAGTGATTCAGCTAATACAATAGCATTGAGAATTATTGGTTATAAACAAGCGCTATTTGATGCAGGAATTACCAATAATTGGATAATTCAGATTCCACAAGTAGATGAAAAAGTCATAAATCATTTGTCAAAATTAAATATTAAACACGTTGTTTGTGGAAACGACTTTACAGCAATGCAATTAATTTCGTTAAATCAGAGAATCAATCCTAAACAAAAATTATTTACGATTAGCTTTGATGATGCCGATTATGCATGTCACCTTTCAACACCCCTTTCGACATATAAGCAACCTTTGGCTAGTATTGCCCTAACTGCGGTTGAAACTTTAATTCAACGAGTTTGTAACCCAACATTACCAATTCGAACTATTTATGTTAATGGAGAGTTAGTCATTCGAGCGTCAAGTGGGACTTGATTTGGTTTTTGCTAATATTAAACAGAGATACAAATGAAATATAATAATAATTACATTTAGTTAAATGTGACGTTGTCACTAAATTGAGCGAGATAATAACCTGTGTTTAATAAGAAATTTAATTAAAATGTTTAAATTTTAAATTTTCAAAAATAATTCCCTACTTTTAAAAGGTTTTGAACCAACATAAGGTTTTAAAGCCATTCGAGTAAAGCGTTTAGCTGCTTTTAGTGTATCAGGAGTGCTAAAATCACGATTTCCCAAAGCCAATACTTGTTCACCTGTGAAACTGGTACTATTTCTTAATAAACTACTGATAAATCCCTTTTCAGATTGATATTGATAATACATTGATTCAACAATATCATCACCTGTCGCGCTACAATGAAAAAAATCAACGTAATACCCCATATTTTCTAATAATGACAGTTCAAAAGTACGCAGAACATTCTCAGCCGGAGCTTGTTGTGCCAGTTGTTGTAAACTTTTTAAATAATCATCAAAAAGTGTTGGCATCTCAGTATCTGCAATTAATACCCGATGTAATAACTCATTTAAATAAAAAGCACTATATAGTGAAACCGAAACTAATGGTAAAGTGAGTGACATTGCTTCAACTTGACGTAATATTTTTATATTGCTTTTACCAGAATATTGTACTATTAAGGGGGTAAAAGGTTGCAATAGCCCTTTCAAAGAAGAATTTTTTCGTCGAGCTCCCTTAGCTAAAACGGTTATTTTGCCACCATTTTCAATGAATAGATCAACTAATAAGCTGCTTTCAGTTTGAGTACGTGTGTGCAAAACAAATGCTCTTTGCCAATTTTCCATGCAAAACCTTTAATTAGATTGTTGTTTTTTTGTTTAATAATAGTGTGTGAACAAAATTTAAGTAATTTTTTGAAATTTAACCTGAAATTAAGTTAAAAATCCGATATAATCAAATAATACAATAGGATTATAGGATAAATAAAAGACAAGCTATGGAACTTTTTTCAATAATTTTACTTCTCGTATTAATTGTATCACTTTCTGGTGTCGTTGTTAAAATGTTACCAATTCAAATACCATTACCGTTAATGCAAATATTATTAGGTTGCATTCTGGCTGCATTTGGTGTTTATGTAAAATTCGATCCAGAATTATTTCTTGTTTTATTTATTCCACCTTTACTATTTGCTGATGGACGAAAAACATCAGTAAAAGACTTCGTATATAATTTCAGAGAAATTGTTGGATTAGCGCTTGTATTGGTGGTTATTTCAATTATCGCTTTAGGTTACATTCTTCACTGGATGTTACCAAATGTCCAATTGGCAGCAGCTTTAGCTCTTGCAGCCGTTTTATCACCTACCGATGCCGTTGCCTTGAGTGGAATCGTTGGTAAAGGTCGTATAGAAAAAGAAAAGATGGAAATTATTGAAGGTGAAGCATTGATGAATGATGCTTCTGGTCTAGTTTCGTTAAAGTTTGCAATCGCAATTGCGACAGGACTGCTTGAATTTGATTTGTTGCAAATTAGTATATCTTTCTTTGTCGTTGCTGTCGGTGGTTTAGCTGTTGGGGTTTTATTTACTTGGTTATATGCTAAGGTTTTACGTAAAATAAACCAACTTACTAATAATGACCCAGCAATTCAAATCGTATTATTATTCTTACTTCCATTTGCCGCTTATATTATTGCTGAAGAATGCCATTGTTCTGGTATTTTAGCGGCTGTAAGTGCAGGTATGACCGTCAATCATTCAGGTATGATGCGTAATGCACCTTTGACAACACGTTTACAATCAGATAGTGCATGGTCAATGTTAACTTTTGTCTTCAACGGATTTGTTTTTGTTCTTTTGGGTATTCAGTTACCTAGTATTTTAAATAATACTTTCGCTGAAAATCAAACAGATGCATCAATTGAGCTATGGCAATTATGCTTGATTGTTTTATTTGTTTTTATCGTATTAATGGGAACAAGATTTGCTTGGCTATGGGCTATGAAACACATGCCAACCATGCCTTTTGGAACAAAACGACCTCTAGCATTTAGGGCATATACAAATCGTGATTTATTAATTTCAACTTTTGCAGGTGTCCGTGGAGCAATAACATTAGCGGGTGTATTATCTATTCCAATGACTATTGCAGGTCGGTATCAACTTGTCTTTATTGCTACAGGAATTATCTTAATTTCATTGATTGTTGCAGTAGTTATATTACCTATTTTATTACGAGGTAGTGTAATTTTAGATAATTCAAAACAAGACAATGAAATTTTAACAGTGAAAGGCCAAATGGCAGAAGAAGCTATTATTAGCCTAGAAAAAATGCAGAACAACTTACTACAAGAAACTTCTGAAGCAGGTTTGGATCAAGAAATAATTCACGAAGTTGGCTCGCGTGTTATCGGTTCATTAAGACGTAGGACAGGTCTCAAAGATTTAGAACAAAAAGCACTTGAAGCTGAGAACCTAGAAAGACGTATGCGTTTAGTTGCAATTGGTGCAGAACGTACCGCACTATTACAAATGAAAATTCGTAATGAAGTAAGTGAAGAGACTTTTGAACATCTAAACACTGATTTAGATATTTATGAGAAAATGATCTCTGGAGATGTGTAAATGATAGAAAGCCAGCATAATTTATTAGGAAAAATACATTCAACATTTGTTGATAAAGCGCCTCAAGTATTGGGAATTACTTTACGCTGTATTCCTTTTAATTTAAAAAAACAAGTTATTGAACAATTGTTACAATTACAATTTAAACATTCACTTGAAGATGGTGATCTTGATTTTTTAGAAAATCGCTGGCTTAAAATTGAAGTTACAGATCTACAATTAATATGGTTTGTTAGCCTAATAGAAAATAAATTAGTTGTCAGTCGTGAAGAAATTGCTGATGTAAGTTTCATTGGCAATGCTAATGATCTGATAATGATTGCAACTAGAAGACAAGACCCTGATACACTCTTTTTTCAACGACGATTAATTGTTGAAGGAGATACTGAGCTCGGTCTATATGTTAAAAACTTAATGGATTCAATTGAATTAGAAACTATGCCTAAACCTCTCAGAATAACTCTTGAAAAGTTGGCTGATTTAATTGAGAGTGCCCCAAAAGAGTAAAAATTGTCTATTATTCATAATTAAATAATAAGGGAATGATATTAATTCATTCCCTTTTTTTATTTTTACTTAAATTAAATATTCGTTTTTAAATTAGATATTACTATTTGTTTATTCACATCCTGATAATCACTTACATATTGTTATCTATTTCATTATTAGAATGATCTTTTGGATAATAATTTTTTTAGAAAATTTGATAATTAATTCTTAATGTTAATTTTAATGAAATATTGAGATATAAATCACAATAAACAAAGTATTTATTTTCGATTTTAACCTAGTAAAGCTAAATTAGAGGGATAAATAGTGAATATAGGTAAAAAAGTCATGGTCAACTTTAAGAAAAAACTATGCATTGTCATTTTATTAATAATTCCTTCTTTAGGGTATTGTCTCGATTTTAATAATAAAAATGAAGCAAATTACATTATTAATAACTTCAAATTTAATGATGGGAGTACAATGTCAAATCTATCAATACACTATATTACTCTTGGCAACCCGAAAAATAAGCCCATATTAGTATTACACGGAACTACTGGTAATGGAGCGTCAATGTTAAATGGTAGTTTTGGCCATGCTTTGTTTGACAAAGGAATGCCACTAGATGCAGAAAAATACTTTATTATCCTTCCTGATGCTATTGGTACAGGTCAATCTTCAAAACCGTCAGATGGTATGAAAAGTGACTTTCCACATTATGATTATACCGATATGGTTAATGCTCAATACCAATTAGTGAAAAATGGATTAGGCATCGATCATTTAGAGTTAATTATAGGTAATTCCATGGGAGGGATGAATACTTGGAATTGGGTTACAATGTATCCAGATTTTATGACTGCTGCAGTACCAATGGCTGCGACCCCTGCCCCTATGTCAAGCCGAAATTGGATAATGAGAAAAATGGTTATTAATGCTATTAAAGACGATCCTGATTGGAAAAATGGATTCTATGACAAACAACCAGAAAAATTCCAAACCGTTTATAATTATTATAATATAGCAACCAATGGAGGTGATATTGCTTGGCAAAACAAAGCGTATAGTACTGCAAAAACAGAAGAATTATTAGCTAGCACATTAAAAGAGCGCATTACAATGGATACTAATGATTTTTTATTTCAATGGGATGCCGCAAGAAACTTTGATCCAACTAAAGACTTGATTAAAATAAAAGCTCATATTTTAGCAATAAATTCAGAAGATGATGAAAGAAACCCACCTACTACTGGTTTGATGGAAAAAGCGATAAAAAACATTCCTCATGTTAAATATGTATTAATACCAGCAAGTATCAAAACCAGTGGGCATAGTACCACAATGACCGCCAATTTATGGAAACATCATTTAACTTCGTTTTTAAAAGAGATAGAGGACAACAAATAGTCTAATTTTTAAATAAAAGTGAATGATTTATAATTGATCACTATTATAGATAATATTATTTATAACAGTATTATACTTTTAATTTAAAGTTACAACGTCACAAAAAATCTTTATTTGATTAATGCCAAATGACTAATTTAAATAAAAGTTATATCATTTAATGTATATGAACTAGAAAACCATGATTTAAAGATTTAGTTAATTAGTAGTGCATTTAAAAGTTAAAATAAATCTCATGTTAAGATTATAAAATTTGCTCAAACAACATGTATATCCTGCTTATTAATTATATCTAATATCATAAAGTTGACCTTTTGATATCATAACGTATTGGGCTTTAAACTCGACATAAAGATCATAATTGCTTTTTGCTATCACAAAAATGGAAATAGCCCAACCATAACTAGGTCTATCGCAATATAAAAAGTAAGTTTAAAAATCAGATGTTACCATTTTGAGAACTTTACTAAACTCAGATATTTGTATGATTTTTAAATATATTGCATCGTTAGTTATTACAATTAATGATAAATATCATTCGTGGATTAAAATTAAATATCAAGCATTTCATCTATACCGAAATTAAAAGGCAATACTCCCTTTTTATGATATCCTTACACTTAAACCATCACGTAGTAATTTCTGGAAAACTAGGTTAAGATTTAGTTTAGTAGTACTATTTGTTTTGAATCGTTAGGCATCATTTTAATTTTCTACATTTGTACACAATTAAAAGCATAGCTATATATTTTGTATGTTCATAATCGCAAATAAATAAATGAACAATAAAACAGTTAAAAATCAAGAGATAAAATAATAATTAAGAGCCCAAAAGAATAATGAAAAACGACTTAAATCAGCCAACTTTTTACTTTCATGATTATGAAACTTTTGGTATAAACCCAGCTTTAGATCGCCCAGCACAGTTTGCAGGCGTTCGAACTGACGGTGATTTTAACATCATTGAAGATCCTTTAGTTATTTATTGTCAAATTGCTCAAGATTATTTACCAAATCCTGAGGCTGTACTTATTACTGGCATTACTCCTCAGAAAGCCAACCAAAACGGCATTTGTGAAGCTGAATTTACTAAACAAATCTATCAAGCTTTTAGTGAACCTAACACATGTATTTTAGGATATAACAATATCCGATTTGATGATGAAGTCACTCGTAATATTTTATATCGTAACTTTTATGATCCCTATTCCTATAGTTGGCAGAACGGTAATTCTAGATGGGATCTTCTTGATGTTGTTAGAGCTTGTTATGCATTAAGACCAGATGGTATCAATTGGCCCATCAATGATAATGGTCTTCCTAGTTTTCGTTTGGAGCATCTGACTCAAGCAAATAATATTAAGCATGAACATGCTCACGATGCTATGTCCGATGTTTATGCAACTATTGCTATGGCTAAACTAATAAAAGAAAAACAACCCAAATTATTTAATTATTTTTTCTTATTACGTAATAAAAACAAAGTTGCTGAACTTATTGATGTTGTCAATATGACACCTATCGTTCATGTATCGGGCATGCTAGGTAGTCATCGAGGTAATCTATCAGTGGTTGCTCCAATAATTTGGCATCCAATACAAAATAATGCAGCTGTTATATGTGATTTAGCGGGTGATATTGACCTCCTTATTGATTTGTCCGTTGAACAAATCAAAGAGAAACTGTATACAAAAACAGAAGATCTAGAGTTAGGAGAATCGCGAATTCCTTTAAAATTAATTCATACCAATAAATGCCCTATAGTTGCTCCATTAAAAACCTTGTTACCTGAAAATGCAAAACGATTTGAGCTTGATATAGAGCAATGTTTAATTAAACTACAAAAACTACAAGAAAATCAAAATTTGCTGCAAAATAAGATGCAAGAATTGTTTAATATTGATAATAATTATCCAATTAATTCAGATGTTGATGCTCAAATTTACCAAGGTTTTTTGAATAATCAAGATAAATTGCGCTGTGAAACGATTCGAACAACACCCACTCAACTATTAGATAGCCTATCTTTAACATTTGATGATCCTCGTTTAGCTACCCTATTTTTTAGATATAAAGCTCGAAACTATCCTCAAGCATTAACGGAACGAGAGCAGGCTGTTTGGTTCAATCATTGTCGAGATAAACTTAATATACCCAAAATACAAGATTATTTATTGAATCTAGAACTATTAGCTGAAACGTATATTCAACAACCTGAAAAATTAACAATAATTAAACAACTTTATAACTATTGTCATTATTTAGTTGGATAATTGAATTTGACGGGCGTATGATAGGATCAAATTTATTTATATCATTGAAGCCGCAGATATAAATAATCATCATAAAGTTTAATATATTTAATAATATAGTATTATGAAACATTTTTTAGCCAAACATGCAACGATAAAACATCGACTCTATTCTTTATATTATACGCTGTTCAGCTATGGTCGAGGATTGATTATTTTAACTCTCTGTTTATGGGTGGGAAATATAATCTCAAAAATAATACCGATAATGATTCCTGGCAGTATTATTGGTTTGTTACTTCTATTTTTCTTACTTGCTTTCCAGCTTATCCCAACTTGTTGGATCAAAAATAGCTGTAATCTATTCATGCGTTATATGACGGTTCTTTTTATTCCTGCGGCTATGGGCATAATGGATAACTATTCACTTTTATTAGAAAATTGGATCCCTATTATCTTTAGTAGTGTAGGTGGATCGCTCATTGTGTTAATTTTTACCGCTTATCTAACCGAAAATTTCCAAAAAACAATGCTCCAAAAAAGAACAATTTTATCAAAAAATCAGGAGAAGCAGCCATGATATGGATGCTACCACTCACACTTTGTGTGTTTCTCATTATTCGTAAAATTTCATTTAAATTAAATAGTCCTTTATTTAATCCATTAGTCATATCGGTTATTGTTTTAATTCCAATTTTATTAATAACTAAAACCAGTTATGCACAATATGTAGCAAATGTACAAATTATTAATGATTTATTGCCTTATTCGGTTGTAGCCCTTGCCTATCCTTTATACGAACTTATTCCTCAAATTAAAGCACGTTGGAAATCAATCATATTTATTACCTTTACTGCTTCGATTGCATCAATGATAACTGGCGTTTGCATAGCTTTTTGGTTGGGTGGCAATAATGCCATTGCAGCATCTGTTTTACCTAAATCAGTTACTACCGCTATTGCGGTAACCATTGCTGCCGATCAAGGTGGTGTGCCTTCTATAGCTGCATTATGTGTAATATTAGTCGGCACATTAGGTGGAATTTTTGGGCATCAAATATTAAATCTTGTTAAAATAAAATCGGCTTCGGCTAGAGGACTTTCTATTGGAGCTGTTTCACATGCGGTTGGAACTGCCCGTTGCATTGAGGTTGATTATAACGAAGGAGCTTACAGTTCCTTGTCGCTTGTTTTATGTGGTATTATGACATCATTGACAGCACCTTTTTTATTTCCAATAATGGTATTTATTTTTGATTGGTTTTAGCATGAATTTAAAAAAGCTTATAGCTTGTTTCATTGGTTTGTGCTTGATTACAATATCGGCGATTCTTATTCTTGACTATTGGATCAGCTATAAAACAGCACCTTATATCTATCACGATGAGAACAATCTTCCATATCGTGCAGTTGGTGTAGTACTTGGCACATCCAAATATGTTCGAGGTGGCGGATTAAATGGTTTTTATCGAAACCGTATTGATGGAGCAATCGATCTTTATTGGCGAGGTAAAGTCGATTATCTTTTACTGAGCGGAGATAATGCTCTATTAAGCTATAATGAACCAATCACTATGCAAAAAGATTTAATCAAGGCTGGCATTCCTAGAAAAGCGATAGTTCTTGACTACGCAGGTTTCAGAACGTTAGATTCAATTGTTCGCGCTAATAAAGTTTTTGATGCGAATGATTTCACAATTATCACTCAAGAGTTTCATTGCGAACGTGCAATTTTTATAGCTATTGCACAAGGAATCCAAGCACAATGCTTTGCTGTGCCATCGCCTAAAAGTATGAAATTAGTGCGTATCCGTGAAATGTTCGCGCGTGTTAGTGCCTTTATTGACCTTTATATCCTTACTAAAGAACCAAAATATCTTGGTCCTGTCATTCCAATCATATCTAATAATGAGTGATTTTTTGTAAAAAAGTTTCAGGTTATGGGTACGTTTCAGTAAAAAAATAGGCAGAAAGCTATTGTCTAATAAATTAGATTGCATTTTTATGCAAAAAAAAGTAATATTTAGTCAATTTAAATTTAAGAAAACGAAGAATGAATATTGAACTAAACCATATTAATTGCTTTTATGGTTCTCATCAGGCATTAAATGATGTTTCATTATGCTATCCACTTGGTGAAACGATTGTTTTACTTGGTCAAAGTGGTGCAGGAAAGAGCTCTTTATTAAAAGTATTTAATTTACTTGAAATTCCAACGTCTGGGGAAATGACGATTGCTGACTCACATTTTGATTTTTCAAAAAAAATCAGTGAATCAACAATTCGACTGCTTCGAAAAAATGTTGGTATGGTTTTTCAAAATTATAATTTATGGCCACATTTAACTGTACTTGAAAATCTAATTGAAGCACCTTGTCAAGTATTAAAAATGTCTAAAAAAGAAGCCAGTGACAAAGCAATGTCCATCTTAAAACGTTTGCGGATAGACGATATGGCACACCGTTACCCTCTTCACCTTTCAGGAGGACAACAACAACGTGTGGCTATAGCAAGAGCATTAATGATGGAACCTCAAATTTTATTATTTGATGAGCCAACAGCGGCTTTAGATCCAGCTATAACATCGCAAATAGCAGAGATCATTAATGAATTATCACAAACAGGGATTACACAAATTATTGTCACACATGAAGTTGATTTTGCTCGTAAAGTTGCTTCGCAAGTGATTTATATGGAACACGGTAAAATTATTGAACAAGGGCAATTAGAATGCTTTGCTCATCCTAAAACCAAAGAATTTAAAGCTTATTTATCACATTAAATAATATAATTGGGTGAAAATATGAAGAAAACATTATTAGCTGTTTTATTAGCGGGAACAGCATTTATTGCGCAAGCAGCAGAAAACCTTATCATCGGTACAGAAGCAACTTATGCGCCTTTTGAATTTACTAATGATAAAAATGAAATTGTCGGTTTTGATATTGATATGATTAATAAAATTTGTGACGAAATGAAAGTTTCTTGCAAAATTGTTAATCAATCATTTGATGGTTTAATTCCCAGCTTAAAAACTCGTCGAATTGATGCTGCAATTGCAGGTATAGATGTAACAGCTGAAAGACAAAAACAAGTTGATTTTACAAAAATTTATTATGATGATAGTTCAATTCAATTCATCACATTAAAAGACTCCCTAACAAGTTTAGATCAACTTAAAGGAAAACGTGTCGGTATTCAAAAAGGTACGACTTATTTAAAATATTTGAATGAAAAATTCCCGGATGTGAAACCGGTTAGTTACGATAGCTATCAATTTGCATTTCTTGATTTAAAAGCTAAACGTATTGATGCTATTGTTTCGAGTTCATTCGTAGCTGGTGACTGGTTAGGTAAAGATGCCGAAATCGTACCATTAGGTGATAAAATCACTGATCATGAATTTTTTGGTGAAGGTCTAGGTATTGCTTTACGTAAAGGTAATGATGAGCTTCGTGAAAAATTTAACCAAGCAATCGATAAGCTAAAAGCAAATGGAGAATTAGACGCTATTTATAAAAAATGGTTTAATAACTAGTCGTTAAAATTTAATTCCTAACTTGATTTATGATCTCGCCGCATACATTGCGGCGAGTTTATTTTTTTAATTTAAATACGGTTTTTTTATGTCAGACTTTCTATCCAACGGAACAAACTGGATTCTATCTTCGATGGACGGATATATCTTGCCATTAGCGCAAGCAACGTCAATCACATTATCATTAGCTTTTGTATCATTAATTGTAGGCATGATATTTGCTTTTATTTTTACACTGTTAGAATCTGCACCTTTCAAACCCGTTGCATGGTTAATGTCCTTATTTAATTTGACTATCCGCGCCCTACCCGAATTATTAATTGTGGTAGCAATTTATACTGGACTACCTTTGTTATTGATGTCATTAGATGATGGAATAGCAATTTCGCTTGGATTTACCTCATTTACATTGCAAATCGACATAGCAAACACAAAACCCGATCCATTTTTATGTGGTGTAACTGCCCTTTCATTACTTTATGCGGTTTATGCATCTCAAACATTACGTGGTGCTTTTAAAGCAATTTCAAACGGTCAAAAGCAAGCTGCACAAGTACTTGGATTAAGCAAATCACGAACGTTTTTTCGAATTATCATGCCACAAATGTGGCGTCATGCCTTACCTGGATTGAGTAATCAATGGCTAATACTATTAAAAGATACCGCGTTAGTTTCGGCAATCGCTATTGATGATTTGATGATGCAAACAAAAACCATAATTGCTCGAACTAATCAACCTTTTCTATGGTATTTCATTGCGATGCTTATTTATTTAATTATCTCTATTTTAAGTCAAAAGGTGATTACACGAATCGAAAAGCGTTCAACCTATTTTGAACAACCAAAATCAGCCAATAGTTTGTAAGGTCACGTTATGTTTGATAATTTTATTTACTATCTTAAAGTCATTTTACAAGGACTTCCTGATACCTTAAGTTTAGGCATTTTAGGCATTATTTCAGCAGGCCTATTGGCTGTTGTTTTATCTTGCTTATTATCGCTAAATTCTTGTTTGATAACTAAAATTATACGCACTTATATTATTATATTTACCGGTTCACCGCTATTAGTTCAGCTATTTTTAATCTACTATGGGCCATCACAATTTGGCGATGTTTTAAATAAAGTACCGACATTTTATGAGATTATCTCTTCACCTTGGTTCTGTGCTTATCTTGCATTAACACTTAATAGTGCAGCCTATACTACGCAAATATTTTATGGCGCTTTAAAATCCGTACCACAAGGTCAATGGCAAGCGTGTGAGGCTTTAGGTATGAATAAAAGACAAACATTAAAAATTGTCATGCCATATGCAATAAAACGAGCACTTTCGACTTATTCTAATGAAGTGGTGTTTGTAGTAAAAGGTACCGCTTTAGCTTCAATGATTCCTGTTATGGATATTATGGGATATAGTAATCAATTAAATGGAGATTATTACGATTTTTCAATTTTTGTGGTTGCTGGGCTAGTCTACCTCTTGATAAATGGGCTTTTAAGCACCATTATGAGGTTAATAGAGAAAAAAGCCCTCACTTTTGAAAACTAATATGAGCCAATTCGATTCAGCATCATTTTTAAAAACAGTCCCACATAAACCAGGTATTTATCAAATGTTCAATGATAAACAGACCATTATTTATGTGGGAAAAGCCAAAGATCTCAATAACCGATTAAAAAGCTATTTTAACAGTAGTAAAAAAACACTTAAAACAGATAGGCTAGTCAGCCATATTCATCATATTGAATTTACGATTACCAATACCGAAACCGAAGCTTTACTACTTGAACAGACTTACATCAAAAAATATCAGCCTCGTTATAATGTATTATTAAAAGATGATAAGAGCTATCCATTTATAAAGCTTAGTAAAGAACGTCATCCACAATTATCACTTTATCGTGGCGCAATTAATCGAAAAAAAGATGAGTTTTTTGGTCCTTATCCAAGTGGATATGCAGTTAAACAGATTTTAGCCCTACTACAAAAAACCTTTCCGATTAGACAATGTTTGGATAGTACTTATCGCAATCGTACTCGTCCATGTTTGCAATACCAAATTAAACGTTGTTTAGGTCCATGCGTACCTGGATTAGTTAGCGATGAAGATTATAATGAGCAAGTTAATTATGTTAGATTATTTTTATCTGGACGATCAGAACAGATTATCCAAAAAATAACTGAAGATATGCATAAAGCAAGTAGCGAGCTTAACTTTGAAAAAGCCGCAGCATTACGTGATCAGTTACAAGCCATAAAACATATTAATGAAAAACAAGCTATATATAATAATAATGATAATCTTGATGTCATTGGATTCCATTATGAGTCGGGCTTAGCTTGTATTTATGTTTTGTTTATCCGCAATGGGCAAACTTTTGGTCACCGCTCCTACTTTCCTAAAGTGCCATCAAACACTGAGCTCGAAGAAGTTATTGAAACCTTTTTAGGTCAATTTTATCTGCAAGGTAATCAAAATAGAAATATTCCTCAAAAGATTTTATTAAATTTTTCATTATCAGATAAACAAGCAATGGAAGAAACTTTATCTATCATTGCAGAACATCAAGTTAAATTAGTTGATGAACCTAAAGGCGATAATCTAAAATTACTTAATATTGCTACTGTTAATGCACAAACAGCAGTCAAAAATAAGTTATTAGAAAATTCAACCATAAAACAACGCTATGATGCGCTTAAGGCATTTTTAGGGATTGATAAAATCAATCGTATGGAATGCTTTGATATCAGTCATTTTATGGGTAAAAATACAATAGCGTCTTGTGTGGTATTTGATGAAAATGGTCCTGTCAAATCTGAATTTCGTCGCTATAATATAACGGACATAACTCCAGGTGATGATTATGCTGCGATGGATCAAGTATTAAGACGTCGTTACAATAAAAAAGATCTACCTGATGAAAAAGTTCCTGATATTATCTTCATTGATGGTGGTAAAGGGCAACTTAACCAAGCATTACAAGTATTTGAACAATTAGATGTAAATTGGAATAAAAATCATCCAATTTTAATCGGTGTGGCAAAAGGTGCAGAAAGAAAAGAAGGTCTAGAAACATTATTTTTTGAAGCACATGGGACAGGTCATTATCTTGATGATCGCTCCCCTGCTCTATTGCTTATTCAACAAATACGTAATGCGTCTCATGATCATGCTATTGTAGGGCAACGTAAAAAAGGGACAAAACAACTTACGGATAGTGCATTAGAACATATTGATGGCGTGGGCGCAAAAAGACGAAAAGCACTTTTAAATCATTTTGGTGGATTAAGAGAGTTAAAAAATGCCAGTATTGATGAAATAGCCCAAGTACAAGGTATTTCTAAACCGTTAGCTGAAAAAATTTATCTAAATTTACAACAATAACGCATTGAAAAAATAACACATTTCAGGCAACATAAGTGTTAAAAGAACACTATTTTTTTATTATCACTAATACTTTGATTAATAAGATAAAAAAAAGAGCTTATTTTACATGAAAATCAACCTACCAACATTTTTAACCCTATTTCGAGTTATTCTAATTCCTTTTTTGGTGTTAGCATTTTATCTTCTACCCCACGAATGGTCTGGTTTTTTTTCAGCGTTAATTTTTTTAATCGCAGCAATAACGGATATTTTTGATGGCTATCTTGCTCGACGTTTAGGACAAACTACCAAGTTTGGTGCTTTTTTGGATCCCGTTGCTGATAAAATTATGGTAACAATTGCACTAGTATTAATTACTCAATATTACCAAGCATGGTGGATCTCTGTTCCAGCAATAATAATTGTCTCACGTGAAATTATAATCTCCGCTTTACGTGAATGGATGGCTGAAATTGGCAAACGTAGTAATGTTGCCGTGTCGTCCATTGGCAAAATCAAAACCATTGCCCAAATGACTGCATTAACTTGGTTACTTTGGCGTCCTTGTGACATTGTTATTTATGCAGGCTTAGTCACTTTATTACTTGCTACAATTTTAACCATATTTTCCATGATCCAGTATTTATGGATAGCACATACTGATCTTTTAGAGGAAGAATAATACCTCTTCTTCTAATTTTAAAAGTGTAATTTTATTGTTTAACTTTGACTCAATAAAATTACACAAATCTACTTTAAATCAGCAAAAGAATATCTTTAAGCCATTATCAAGTTAAACATTAAGCAATCAATCGATTTATTTAAAATTTCTATTGACTGAAAAACTAAGATAGGTAAAATGCACAGCATCCAAAGCGAATTACTTTTTGATAATTAGTTTTGAGCCCGGGTGGTGAAATCGGTAGACACAAGGGATTTAAAATCCCTCGGCCTTTTTGGCCGTGCGAGTTCAAGTCTCGCCCCGGGCACCATTTAAAACACTTCTTTTGCGGGAATAGCTCAGTTGGTAGAGCGCAACCTTGCCAAGGTTGAGGTCGCGAGTTCGAACCTCGTTTCCCGCTCCAATTCACAATTTATAGTCTTTTATAATCAAATATTTATTGGCTTTTTCTATTTTAAAATCAGTCAGTAAGCTTTGTTTTGTACTCCATTAAAGAGTACTGAGTTGTATTATAATTCACTCGTAAATGGTACATTGCATTTTTTACTGTTTTTTAGTTCTATCTCCTTATAATTAAAATCTCCTTTTTTCTGTTTTGTTGTTTGGGGAGATTGTCCATGGCTTTATCTGATGCCTTAATGAAACATGATAAACCTAAATCGAAAGCTTATACTCTGAATGATAATGAGGGTTTGGCGTTGTTTGTGTCGCCTTCGGGCGGTAAAACGTGTCATTTTCGTTTTACGTTACAAGGTAAATGGCAACGTATTTCGTTGGAGGTGTATTCAGAAGTTGGCCTTGCATAGGCAAAAGTGATCCTCGCCAAAAAAGTGGACAAAAGTCGCCTCTATGATATAAACAAAAATCATAGGAGACAAATATCATGGTCAAAAAAT
>NZ_JACFQU010000020.1:0-49884 GCF_016101285.1 Gilliamella sp. W8136 | reverse complement strand
CACCACAGTTGCCATTGGCTAAAGGTGAATGAGAATCCTTTCCTTTATCCAGTTCACCATAAATTATTCTATCTTCTAAATCTTCCGCTTTTTTTTGTTTTTCTTTACTTATTGTTTCTGTTTGTTCTGTATTTTCTAAATTACCGGTCATTGTTTCTTCCATTATTCATTCTTATTTATTTTAGTTTTTTATCGATAAAAACTCTTGTCTATCTATCGCTTGAAATCTTTCTGCTAAGCTTCCTTCATTTAACTTAGCTTGATCTATAGCCATTTTTAATGTGCTATTACTAAGTAGATTACCATAACGAAGTGTCATTATTGTGAAAGTTCGTTGATCATTTAAATTGGTTAAACCGTAAGAGCAAACTCTGTGATAGGCTCTGGCCAAATCGAGTAAATTAATTTGGGTAGTTTCTTTATCAAGCTTTATATAAATATTTGCTTGTGATAAATAGATATCAAAAATCTTTTTGATATGTTGATTATAAAATTTTGCATCTTCACTCAAAAAGATAGTTGATGGATTCGGTTTGTAACCTAAATTATTAATAGTTTCGATAGTTTTATTAACCGTTAAATAACTGTAACTTACAAAACTGCTCAATAAATCAGCCAAAAATTCTGGGCAGATTAGATTACCTTGATGCAACAATTGCATCCGAAACGGCTCATAAAAAGGGACAAATATTGATCCTAAAAACTGGGTTAAATGCATACCAATTTCAGATAAAATTTTAGCCACAATTTTAGGCTCATATTGACTCACTAGCCAGCAACATACATAACGTTTGCTTTGCAATATCTCACCTTTTGCCTCAATCAAACTAAAATGTAGTAATCGGTTTTCAAGCTCTTGGTTTGGTTTACCAAGCGTTATTAATTGCGGGCAAGCGTCTAAGTCATAAGCTAAATCTTTTCTGACAACTGGTGTAACGGCTTGTTCGCCATATAAATCTTTTATATTATTTAACCCAACAAAATCAAGTTCACTTACCGATGTGAGTGGATCAAGCAATAAGTAACGATAATATTTTTGGTTATTTTCATTATCTAGCAGAGCAATTAATTGTTGCTTCATTACCCTTTCTCCTTACATGTACTACCTGCTGGTAATTCAGGTAAACTGCCATTGTAACTTAATGGACTTATCACACCAAAGCTAGCAACATGCGCTTCAATATCACCAGGAGCCATAAATTTTATAGTGCCGTTTTCCAATACAATACCAACACCGTCACACGCAAGAGTAAGTTTTTTCTTTGCTGAGATAATGACTTCACTGTCAGTACTTGTAATTTTCATATCTTGTTTAGAAGTTAACAGCATTTCTTCATTTTGTGCTTGGATATCTACATTACCTTTTGATGCAAATATTTTTATACCCATAGCATTGGCAAAAAGGCTAATCATATTGCCAGCGGTTACCATAAAACGTTTAAAGGCGTTGACATCAATACTGCTTTGCGCTGTTTGAATAATGTTTTCACCCGCAGTTTGCTGGATTGAACTTGGAGTCACATCAGCTATCCCAGAAGGTGAGTAAGTTAATATTCCTGGTTGTTTTAATTCTTGTAAGCTTTGTTCAAATAGCTGTTTTTGTGTTTGTAAATCAGAAAGTTCGGCTTGAGCCGCTTGTGCCAATTCATTAAGCCTTTTCACCATTTCACTGGCTTGTGCAAGCTCACTAATGGCACTATCCATTTGTAACTGTTTATTACCCGCTTTTACTTGTTCTTCACTGGTTATGTATAACCCTTTACCTGCTCTTATCGCCCCCCATTCATCGGTACGTAGCTCTAACCCACTACCTCGCTGTTCTTTTTTTTCATTAACCAGATGACCAAGGTTAAGTTGAGTTTTGCCGAATTCTGTTGCCAGTTTTATATGCTCTTGCCCGCGTTTGTCATCCATTCGCAGTTTATTATTAGCTGGAGTGCGTATCACATTGCGATGTTTGTTGATAGTGGTAACATGGTCTGGATGGCTACTGTCATGCATAGCATGAGCAATATAAGGACGATCTGGATTACCATTAGTGAACGCTACGGCGACTTCAGTGGAATCGATAAGGGGAAAATGAAAGCCATATGTATCACCAGCATACGGTTTTGCCAATCTGACCCATAAACTTTCCTCACCTTTTTTCCAATTTTTTAAATCAAAATTGAATTTAATACGATAGCGGCCTTGGGTATCAATATAACCATAAGTATCATCATTAGGACTTGTTACCCTTGCAGGTAAGGTGCCACTTACTTGTGGCCATGGCAATGGTGCAGGACGATACGGTTTAAGGCCATCATAAGGTATAGCCGTGAATTGTGTTTGATAAGAATCAGTTCGATTACCCGTACAATTAGTCGAAACAATAATAATACCGTCTTTTATATCTGCAATTGGACAATCTTCAATTGTGATATGTTGACCAGGAATGAGTTTATAGTCATTACATTTTCCTGAAATAATGAGTTGTTCGCTCATGTAATGTTGATGTCTTATGTGTGCATACCAACTACCACTTTCAACTGTCTGTGCATCACCGAGCGATTTATGATGCTCTTCGTAACGATAATCTTGACCACGGGTAGTAGTATCATTTGGTTGACTGTTATCACTGCCATAAAGTGAACTGTCAGCCATACGATAATTGTAATCATTAACACTAACTTGGTTAGGTTTTGTTTTACTACTGAATTGTAAATCCCATACACTATATCGCTGACTGTCATTTAAACCATTTGGTTGCTTAATAATAGTACTTCCAGCATCTTGGTATCCTTGTTCATAATCACTGATGACGATAGTATCGCAATTATGTTCTAAATGAGTACTAATATAAAAATAAGCACCTATGTCTGCCAGTAGTCGTTGAATGAAAGCTAAATCACTTTCTTGCCACTGAGTAATAAATTCTCGAATAGGATAGGTTTGGTTTAATTCGAAGCGAAAATCAACACCTGTAAAATTATGATTACGCAAAACCTCTTCCACAACATCGATCACACTTTTATTTTGGAATATTGCGCTTTGATGGTTGTTAGCCAGTAATGCTATTCGTGGTTCAAGTATAACTTGATAATGTGCTTCGTCATTGCTAATTGAAATTAAACTAAACTCAGTGATAACACCATAGATGGTTTTGGGTTTGTCACTTGCTATTGATGAACCGATGTTAATCAATTCATTAGGTAAATTGGCAGGGTGAAAAGTCAATGAGGCAAATTGACTAAGCACAGATGCAATAGCGATTTGTTTATTTTGGCTAGTAAAATGTATGGTATACTGCCAAGGTTGATTTAGATGTTCATGACCTTCTATCGATAATATTGAAATTTGAGAAGTTTCAATATTTTCAATTGATAGAGAATAGTTATTATGTGAAAAATTACTAACTAAAGAAGAAAAGCTATCGGCAACTACTCCTTTTATCTCCTTTATATCCATGTTGGGATCCTTGGTTAATTCAAAAAACGGTTGATATAGTCCAATTAAATATTATTTAATCAAAAAACAAACAGATGATATAAATAATACACAACCTCAAATTGGACGGTCAATGATTTTGTAAATTTTTTTTACATTTTGTTAATAATTTGATAGCTAATATTAAAAATAATTCTTGTGATCATGACGTTATTTGAGTAAATGAATTGAGCTTTTAATTTATAAAATTAATAAAGTTAAAGTTCTCATGAACATCAAAAGCTCTAATTTCAGCCACTTATATCTGATTCATTAATTTTATCAATTAAAAATTCAACAATTTGCTTTAATAAATAATTTTTCTATCTATCAATGCGCATTATTGAGTCTTTAATTGTCAATTTTATCGGTTTTTGAATGAAATTCTTATTCAGAATTTTTGATTGGCTTATTGTTTATTTGTGAAAAAGAACCATAATTAAACGGTTCTTTGTTAATGATTTATATGGATGGATATTAAATATTTTATTTGTGATCTCGTTTTTGACAAAATTAAATCTGAAATTTGAGGAACAATTTTTTTAATAAAGAAGTGATTAATTATTTTTTTACTTAAATAAATCCGTTCTCTTTAATCTAAACTGTTAATTGTCCACTACCATAAAACGTCGATTCTCGGTAACAATTTGTAAAAAGATAGGTAAGCTGATTTTTTCATTTTTCAATTGTTTACCCGTTAAATCATAAACTTTAGAACGACCATATTCATCGATAACAATAGTTTTATCTTTATAAAGTGCGGCAATTTTATTTTCATTACCTGCAATAATCCATTGTTTCGAGATTTGACTAAATAAATTATTACCCTGACTATATTTTTGTGGAGATGTTGTTACATTAAATGCATCTTGCATCAATGTCGGCAATATATCTATTTGTGAGGTAATATGATTAACTTTAAGACTTTCTTTACCTGGCCAAGAAATAATTAATGGTACTTTTAGATATTCTCGATTAAAGTTATTAACATCATTACGTAAAGCTGTTTTTTTAACTTTATCAACTTTTATGTCGTTAGTTCCTGCAATAATAATAATAGTATTATCAAATAGGTTTGACTGTTTTAAATGATCAATTATCGATTTTAAATATTGATCGAGCTTCATCGCATTGGATTCTAATTCAGCTATTGGCATTTTTTTATTTTTGTTACCCAGAGAGTATTGGATAACAGAAAACAATGGCGCATGGTTATTTAACTCATTTTGTTTAGCATACCATGTGATCCAATTATCTGTTGTCTGTTTGTTATTCTTTTTTATAGGATCAGGCAAGGTAAAATTAGACAATAATGCATAACGATAAAGAGGTTCCGAAAATCCTTCTGTTGAAAATAAGCCTAAGTTATAGTGCTGCTGGTTGACTACTTCAAATAAAATAGATGTTTTATGACTGGTTAAAATACTGTTGTAATAATTTGGATCTAAACCATAAAATAGTGAAAAATCGTTTAAATAAGCTTGATTGCTTGAAGCATAATTATTACCAAAGTAAATATTACTTTTTGCAAAGTCATTTAACCACGGCATATTTTCCGTCAGTAAACTATAGTTCCAACCATCAATAACTATCATAAGCACATTTTTTTTCGATACTTGTGTATCGTCAAAAGTAATGCGATCTAATGGATATTCAATTGCAAGTGCAAACGGATTGCCTTCTTGAGTAATACGATTGCGATAGTCATTTTCTTCTATAAAACCGTAACGTTCAAGAAAATGCCGAGCCGTCAACGGGTAAGAAAGAGGCAAACTTGACCGTTGCATGGTTATTGGCCTATAAAAGTTGGCATCAGCCCAAATATGAATTAAGTGGGAAGAGACAAAACTTAGCATAAAAAGAATGACTATAGGTCTAGCAAAACATTTTCGCTTACTTAAACTGCGTAATTTTTTCCAACTCCATGTTGCAAACAATATTTCTAAAAGTAGAATGAATGGAATAATAATCAGGTTAGTACTTAAAAATGAGGCTTTTTGCGTTGTTAACAATTGCCAAATCGATAAATTAAGATGCATCCTAAATTGCGTAAACACTTCAATATCAATTAGAAGGAGTGCAATACCCAATGTTGCAATGATTATGGCAATCATTCGTTGCCAACAAGCCGAACGAATAAAAAAGCTTAACGGAAAAAGTAAGATCAGATAAACAATAAATGTTAAAAAACTGAAGTGACCAATTGCGCTAATAATTGCATAAAATCGTCCCATAAAAGTACGAGGCCAATCAGCAATAAATAAATATTGACTTCCCAAAGCAATTACGACAAATACATTAAACAATGTAAACCAATGACCCCAACTGACAATTTGTGTGGTCTGTTCATCTTTGAAGTGGTTACTTTTAAGTTTGAGCATATTTAATCGTTGGTAATGATGAGATGGTAAGTACATATTAATTTGTGGCATAGTTTACCTGATTTTAAAAAATCTTTCTGTAATTTTTTTATTCGTTAGCATAAAGATTTAGGTAACTTGTTGGCGTTATAATCGATACTTGTTATAATTCTCGGATCTATTTAGCTAACAATAAAGACTATAACTTTGGCAATTACACAACTTAAATCACAACACATCCAACCTGATTTAACAAAAATTTCTGCATTGAGTACCCAAGTAGATACAACCAGATTGGTGTCAGATAAATCAGCCCATTTACTTAAATGGCAACCTCGCATTGCTTCGGCTTTATCTTTGTTATGCCCGCATACAAGAACAAATTATAGTCCACGATTTATGCTACTAAAAGCGCCTGAAAGTGAACTTTTATTTTCTTTACTTGAGCAAGCAGTTAAATCTGATTTGTCATCATCAGAATTAGGCTACAGCTATTTTTTCAATGAAAATAAAATCACACTGAACAAAGCAAAAAGTAAGCAAGATAATTTTGCCGTTCAAGATAGTTGTTTAGCTGTTTCCGCTGTCGATTCTGAAAAGCTTTTTGGTTGCGTCAGACAACCTGAAAATGGTCAGATTAAGCTACAAGCAGGTTTAGTTCATCAAATTAATGGTGGCATTTTAATTTTAGGGCTACGCTCATTACTAAGCCAACCAGAGCTTTGGATAAAGTTAAAACAGATGGTCATTAAACAAGAATTTGAATGGTTTTCGTCTGATGAATCACACCCGTTACCATTGTCTATTCCTCCTATGCCTCTAGATTTGCGTGTTATTTTTGTTGGTGATAGATTAAGTTTAGCTGAGTTGCAAGATTTTGAACCAGAGTTTTATGCAACCTCAATCTATACTGAGTTTGAAAATGAATTACCAGTAAAATCAATAGAAGATATTGAACAATGGGTTGATTACTTAAAATTTATTGCTGATAAGCAACAGTTGCCTAATATTGATAGTTCAGCGATTGGTAAACTTTATAAAGAAGCGACCCGCTATACAGGCGATCAATATTATTTACCCCTTTCAGTAGATTGGATTAATTCTGTTTTGGTGAATTCTACACATTTTTCACAAAATAATGCTATAAATGAATTTGCTGTTGCCCAAGCAATAAAACAAAAATCTTGGCATGAAGCTTATTTGCAAGAAAGATTACATGATGAAATCTTTACTAATCAAATTATGATTAACACAAAAGATCAAGTTGTGGGTCAAGTTAATGGATTATCGGTAATTGAATATCCTGGATACCCAAAAGCAATTGGCGAGCCAACACGCTTAAGCTGCCTTATTCATTTTGGGGATGGAGAATTTATTGATATTGAGCGGAAAACTGATTTAGCGGGCAGTATCCATTCTAAAGGCATGATGATTATGCAGGCTTTTATAATGTCTGAATTTGCTATTAATCACCAGATCCCTTTTTCCACATCATTAGTGTTTGAGCAGTCTTATAATGAAATTGATGGCGATAGTGCATCTCTTGCTGGACTTTGCGCAATAATAAGCGCATTATCAGAGCAAGCCATCGATCAGCAATTGGCAGTCACTGGGTCAGTTGATCAGTTTGGCCATGTACAATCTATTGGCGGTGTAAATGAAAAAATTGAAGGGTTTTTTGCTGTTTGCAAACATCAAGGCTTAACTGGGCAACAAGGTGTGATTATCCCTGCGACCAATCAACGTCATTTAAGTTTAAATGATGAAATTATTGAAGCAATTGAAAAAGAGCAGTTTTCAATTTGGACAGTTGAGCATATCGCTGATGCACTCTATCTGCTTACAGGTGTGCCTTATAAAGATAGCAGTAGCATCAATTTGTATAAACTGATTCATGCTCGTATGCAATCAGTACTAATACAAGACAAAAAGCGTGATAGCTGGCTTAGTAAATGGCAAAAATATTGCAAAAAACAGTAATACCCAATAAACTTTATCTTAGCATTTGATTGATTAATAAATTAAAATGAAGTGCATTACTCGCTTTTAGGGTTTTAAAGCATGGTTCTTAATAATTTAATTATATTTGCCATGCATGTAATTACATTAGATAAAAGGTTTTCCTATGACATTTGAACGTAAATCTTCGTATGATAAAGCAGATCTGATTAAATCAGGCAATAGTGAACTATTTGGTCATGATGGTCCTCCATTACCGTCTGATTTAATGTTGATGATGGATCGCGTTATCGAAATGAATGAGGATGGTGGTAATTTTGGTAAAGGTTATGTTGAGGCAGAACTTGATATTAATCCCGATTTATGGTTTTTTAAATGTCATTTCAAAAATGATCCGGTAATGCCTGGTTGTCTTGGACTTGACGCTATGTGGCAATTAGTTGGGTTTTATTTAGGCTGGATTGGCGGTAAAGGTAAAGGTCGCGCTTTAGGTGTAGGCGAAGTTAAATTTAAAGGTCAAATACTTCCAATCAATAAAAAAGTTACTTACAAAATTCATTTCAAACGTGTTATTAACCGTAAATTAATTATGGGTATTGGTGATGGTGAAGTTTTTGTCGATGGTAAATTAATTTACGAAGCAACTGATTTAAAAGTGGGTCTTTTTAAAGATACAAGTGAATTTTAAATTTTTTTGACTTTCTATTCTTATATTTGCTTAAAATATAAGAATAGAATACCGAATTTATTCAGTTAGCTTTATAAGCGATTGTCATACTGGTTATGCTTTACTTATGTAATTTAATAATATTTTTTATTATGTTAGTGTTTTTTTATAAAAAAAAATTTAAAGATAGATTCACAATAATGCAAAACGCCTTGCAGTTTTCAATAAATCATATCGCTAACTCATCACTCTACCCGTCTATTCTTAATAATTAACATTTTTAATTTAGTATAATTTATGATTTTCTTAAAACGTTTTTTTATTTTTATTCTTTTATCTTTTTTTTTAAATAGTTTCGTTTACGCTGATTTCAGTGGCAAAGTAGTGAAAGTTATCGATGGCGATACAGTTGATATACTAACCATCAAGAAGCAAAAAATTCGTGTTCGTCTACTTGATATCGATGCACCAGAAAGCAATCAAGCTTATGGCAATAAGTCGAAGCAATATTTAGCCTCACTTATCGCAGGTAAAAAAGTTTTTGTAAAGTCGAGCAAGAAAGATATTTATAAAAGAACATTAGGCACTATTTTCTTAAATAAGGTAAATATAAATGCCAAAATGGTTGAAAGTGGCTATGCTTGGGCTTATCGTTATAAGGGCGTGGCTAATAATAAATTGATGGTTAAAATTGAAGCAAAGGCTAAGCAAAGCAAAAAAGGACTATGGAAAGATAAAAAACCTATAGCCCCTTGGGATTTTCGACGCAATAATAAACGTTAACTTTTTCTATCGGTATTCTATTTATCGATTTGTTTAAGTAACTCTAAACCTTGAGCACAAGCAGCAACTTGTTTATCTTCCGGCAAAGCAATAATTTCTTGTTTTGCTTGTTCAAGGTTTTGTTTTATTATGTCGAGTATTTCTTGATTAAAGGTATTTTCAGGCATATTTTTATAAATATTTTCTACTTTATCAAAATATACTTTACATGATTCTGGTATATCTGCTGTTGCAACAGAACAGAAACCCAACATTACCACAGTTAATATTAACTTTTTCATTGTTTACCTTTGTGATCTTCTAATAGTTATTAAAATTTTTGTTGAAAATGATACTTTATGATTTCTAGCGGAAAACAAGGTAAGATTTGGAATATAACGTTGATGGGTGATATCTATCTTACCAGTAATAATTTACTGATAAGATAAGCAGATGAAGATTAGATCACAGTAACGTCTGCAGCAGCAGGACCGCGTGGGCTATCTTGAATAGTGAATTCTACTTGTTGACCTTCACCTAGTGTTTTAAATCCGTCACCAGAGATTGCAGAGAAATGTACAAACACATCTTTGCTACCGTCAGCAGGGGAAATAAAACCAAAACCTTTACTTTCGTTGAACCATTTTACTTGACCAGTAATCTTAGACATAATAATCTTCCTATAAATAAATTAATCTCAGCCACTTAAGGCTATACTCATAAAACATAAAACTTAGACTACTTATTAACACTGATAAGAAGAGACTGAAGAAAACCAATACCTGAGTTAAAGTAAACTACAACTACATATATCTAAATGTTACAAAATAAATCCGCATGTCATATGCTGGCAACTATTTACTCATAATTAGTAAACTAATGCAAGCAATCTTTTTATAATAATTGTTAATAATAGTAAAACAAACTAAATCATAATATTACATTAATAACATAACAATATAATTTATTGTGATAAATTAGTTTTCAGCCATTGACTGAGATTTTTTTATTGTTGCTTCTACTGCATCAATAACTGCCGCTCTAAAACCTTTTTCTTCTAGTGCATGGACACCTTCAATAGTTGTACCAGCAGGAGAACAAACCATGTCCTTAAGCTCGCCAGGATGTTTACCTGTTTCAAGCAACAATTTTGCAGATCCCATAACCGCTTGAGCAGCAAATTTATAAGCTTGTTTTCTTGATAATCCGCCTTTAACTGCGCCATCAGCTAAAGCTTCAATGAACATAAAAACAAATGCAGGTGAAGAACCACTTGCACCAATAACCGCATCAATTAAATATTCTGGCACAACTTCAGTTTCACCAATACAATTTAAAAGTTCTTGTACTGTTGTTAACTCCTCATCGGTAACTTCGGTATTGGGTGTGATAGAGCACATAGCGGCGTTAACTAATGCTGGTGTATTTGGCATTACTCGGATAATTTTTTGCTCATAACCAATGCTTTTCGCAATTGTTTTAATTGTCACTCCTGCAGCGATTGAGACAACTATCGTATTCTTTTTTAATTCTTTTTGAATATCACTAAGAACATCAACAATAACATTAGGTTTTACAGCAACAAAAACGATATCTGACTCTCGAGCTACATCTTTTGCTGATGTTAAATTATTCACTTCGTGAGATTTATTTAAATCTTCACCTTTTTCTGGATGAGTATCATAAACATAAATTTGTGTGCCTGGTACAATATTACTCCCTAAAATACCTTGTAATATAGCATTACCCATATTACCTAAACCAATCAAACCGATACGCTGTTCCATTTGTATACTCCTATGAATGTAAGTTAAATTGATTATAGATTATTTTTTTAATAAAACCCAAAATTTATCTTTCTATTAATTCTGACTCTTAAATAAAATCTTTCACAATATAACTTTTAAACTTTATTAAAAACTTTTTGGCATTACTTGCATACCATATTGTTGCCCAGTTTGCATAAGCGATAAAATTTGTTTGACCTTACCTTCATTAATTAAATTACTGATTGCTGGTGTATTAATCAATATTTCAAATAGCGCTTTACGTTCATTATTATGACGTATTAGCTTTTGACTTATGATAGCTTTCAAACAGTTAGAGAGTTGGCTACGAATAAAATCACGAGAATTATCTTCAAAGACATCGATAATGCGATTGATACTTTGCACAGCAGAGTTAGTATGCAAAGTTGCAAAAACCAAATGACCTGTTTCTGCGGCAGTCAATGCAGCTTGAATTGATGATTTATTGCGTAACTCACCCAATAAAATTATATCTGGATCTTGCCTTAATAAACTATCAATAGCTTGACCAAAATCGGCTATTTCACGTTGTTGGATTAACGATTTATCATTTTTATAAATATATTCTATAGGATCTTCAAGCGTAATAATATGTTTGGCAATTGTCGTATTAATGTGCTGAATCAATGCGGCTAAAGTAGTGGATTTACCACTACCGGTTGCTCCTGTCACAAGGATGATGCCTGATTCATTTTTTACAAGTTCGCTAAAAATAGCGGGAGCACCAATATCAGACAATGTAGGAATACGATGATTAATCACTCGAAACACGGCTGAAATACCACGGTGTTGATAAAAAATATTAACTCTAAATCGCCCTATTTTAGCCAAATCATAAGCAAAATCTATTTGCCTATGTTGCTGTAGAATTTTTTTTTGGGATTCATTCAATAAACCAAATAACGCTATTTCAAGGGTGTTTGGTATTAGTTTATCAGCATTTAAAAACTGTAATTGCCCATTAATACGAACATAAGGCGCTTCACCACTTGAAAGGTGCAAATCCGAAGCATTTTGCGTTACACTAAGAGTCAACAATGAGTTTAACATTAAATTTTACCTATTAATTATCCTTTGGGAATTAACATGAATACAGTACAAGACAATTTACTTAATATTAAAAATGAAATTAAAAAAATTGCTAAAGAATGCGGAAGAGATCCCAATACAATACAACTTATTGCAGTTAGTAAAACCAAACCTGTTGAGCAAATTATGGAAGCAATTAATGCTGGTCAATTAGCTTTTGGTGAAAATTATGTGCAAGAAGGAATTGAAAAGATTCAATATTTCGAAAAGCACATGCCAAATAATGACTTAATATGGCATTTCATAGGTCCATTACAATCAAATAAAAGTAAATTAGTTGCTGAACACTTTGATTGGATGCACACCATTGATCGATTCAAAATAGCACAAAGATTAAGTGATCAACGTCCAAACCATATGGCTAAATTGAATGTGTTGATTCAAGTTAATATTAGTCAAGAAGCCAGTAAATCCGGAGTAAAACCTGAAGAGGTTACGGAGTTGGTCAAGCAGATTGTTGCCTTACCTAATCTGAATCTACGAGGATTAATGGCAATCCCTGAAATTGAAAATGACTATGATAAGCAACTTAAGGTATTTACTAAGATGCAACAACTCTTGCATTCATTACAGAAAGATTATCCATTTATGGATACATTATCTATGGGCATGAGTGGCGATATGCCGGCTGCCATTAATGCAGGTAGTACTATGGTTCGCATTGGTACGGCTATCTTTGGTGCACGGCAGTATTTGTGATATATTGGCTAAATATCTTTATTCTGAGGAATTTTAAATGACATCGATTCTCTTTTTAGGGAAAACCGTATTAACCTTTTGTTTGTATGTTTTGATTTTAAGGTTATGGATGCAACGTGTGCGCGTAAATTTTTATAATCCTTTTACCCAATTTATCGTCAAAATAACGCAACCTATCATTGGTCCATTACGTAAAGTTATTCCGTCAATTGGCCGAATTGATACTGCTACATGGATCCTTTTATATCTATTTGCAGTTATTAAAATTATTTTTGTTTTGTACTTTAACTTAACTAACACTCCAATATTTTCTATTGAATATCTGTTATATGCTGTCGCCGCAATAGTTCATGATGCCGGGAATCTTTTATTTTGGTTATTGCTATTTCGCGCGATTTTAAGTTGGGTAAGTAGAGGGCAATCCGGAGCCGATGAATTACTAGCTCAATTAACTGAACCGTTTATAGCTCCTATCCGTCGTATTGTACCACCTCTTGGTATAATTGATATCTCGTTCATGATTTTTGTGTTTATTTTAATGTTTTTAAATATGCTCGCTTTTGATATTGTGGGCTATCTATGGATTTTACTTTAAGTTTTTAAAACTAAGAAAGGGAGTAAATGCTCCCTTTTTTAAAGAATATGATCTTCCCAACAAATCACATCTTTTTCATACACAATGCGATTTTTAACTGAAATTTTTAGCTTGTGCATAAGCTTTTTATTTCCCATTATAAGAGGATGCCATTCAGGTAACTGCCCTGTTTCTGAAAAATAACGATAAGTACAGGTTAACGGTAACCATTCAATGGTTAAAAGATTTTCTCGCGTCAATTTAATGCAATCAGGCTCATAGGCAAAACGATTATGATAATGCCTGCATTGGCAAGTTTTAGAATCAAGCAAATTGCATGCAACATTGGTATATAATATTTTGCCAGTATCTTCGTCCTGTAATTTGTTTAAGCAACACTGACCACAACCGTCACAAAGTTGTTCCCACTCATCATCACTCATTTGTTCTAAGGTTTTGTGTTCCCAAAATGGCTCAATCATACTTTGAAATCGTCTTCTTTTAACATTTGTAAGAAAAATCCATCCGTTTTAATTCTTTCTTCTATTTCTTGTGCAGTACCCACCACAAATTGACGTTTACCATCAAGAAGTACTTTCATTACAAACACTGGAGCACCAAAAATAGACATTATTTTTTCCGGAATCGCAGAAAAATCATTTTCATTTTCCATGTACAAATAACAATTTTCTTTTTTAGTACTTCGGTAAATATAACACCACATCATAGAATAGAACCTTACTCAATTATTTAAGACTATTTTGTAAATAAACACCTGCGCCAAATAGACCTGGATCTTCATGTGTTATCACATAAACAGGAACTTTTTTGACTAAAAATGACATACGGCCTTTATGTTCAAAAGCCGCTCTAAATGGGGATGCTTTAAAAAATTCAATAAATCGCGGTACAATACCACCAGCAATATAAACACCACCTTGCGTATTAAGCGTTAAAGCTAAATTACCACCAAAGCGCCCCATAAAAGTACAAAAATAGGTAAGCGTCTGTAAACAAATTGGGCAACTATTGTCTAATGCTCTTTTAACAACAACATCAGGTGTAATATCTTGTTGAGGTTGATTATTAATTTGTAATAAAGCTTGATAAATATTGACAATGCCATTACCGGATAAAAAGCGTTCTGTTGAAACACGACCAAATTTTTTACGTAATTGGGCTAAAATCCGATCTTCATCTTCACTGGTCATCGGTAATTCAGTATGCCCCCCCTCTCCTGGCAGACTAATCCACCGCTCATTAACTTTGATTAAATGCGATACACCAAGTCCGGTGCCTGCCCCATAAATCGCAATTGGATAATTTAAATCAGGTTCATCACCACCAATTTTTACTAAATCTTGTTTAGTTAATTTAGGAATTGAAGTCGATACAGCCGTAAAATCATTAATTACTTCAAGTTTAGTCAGATTTAATTCTTTAATCAGTTCTGAACGTGAAAATGACAAATGATTATTTGTCATATTGATGATATCTTCATTATCAATTGGGCAAGCAATTGCGATGCAAGCCATACTAATTTTGACTGCTTGTGTTTGCAAGTAATCCTTGATTAAATTTAATAAAACATCATTTTTTGAAAGAACAACCTTAGTAACTCCTGACAGTTCGTTAGTTGCTAAATTATAAAGTGCAAATCTGGCATTGGTTCCACCAATATCCGTAACTAGTGCATGTTGATTCATGTTATTCCCTTCTGTGAAAATTAATTCTTTTCTTTAAATAGCAAGCATTACATTTATTTGTTGAAGAAAGTAAAACGGTCAATGTGATTAACTAGTTACATTAAGTTAATTCCGTTAACTGATTATTACTCCAATAAACACTTGTGCTAACTCAGTCAGCAGATAAATATTTTAAATATTGTAAGTAAATAACAATTATAGCCACTTCTTAAGTTTAAAATAAATATAAGGTGCAACCCCTGCAAGTAACATCAATAATAACGAAAATGGATAACCATATTCCCATTTCAATTCTGGCATATTTTCAAAGTTCATACCATAAGCTGAGGCCACCACTGTCGGAGGTAAAAATACAACAGACACAACCGAAAATATTTTAATAATTCGGCTTTGCTCAATATTGATGAAGCTAGTTGCTGCTTGCATTAAAAAATTTACTTTCTGAAATAATGATTCATTATGTGGAACAAGTGACTCAATATCGCGAATAACCTCTCGAGCTTGTTCTAATTGATCGGCTGGCATCTTAGCACGGCGTACTACATAATTAACGGCACGTTGACTATCCATTAAACAGAGTCTTACTTTCCATGCAGTGTCTTCAAGTTCGGCTAATGATGTAATTGCTTCATCATAATGTTCTTGAGATGAACGATCCATGATAATTAAGCTTAATTCTTCCAGTTCACTATAAATATTCTCGATTTGGTCAGCTAATTGTTCAACTTTAACTTCAAATAGGTCAAGTAATACTTCATACGGGTTCCCATCGTTCATCCCCTGATAACGTGAGCGCATTCGATACAAACGAAATGCAGGTAAATCACGCTCACGTAAGGTAAACAGTCGACCATTATGTACAGTAAATGCAACCGTCGAGTTACCTGCACGATCTTCTGCATCTTCATAAAAGAAGAATGAGTGCACATGTAAGCCTTCGTTGTCTTCAAAAAAACGGGCTGACGCTTCGATATCATCCAATTCAATACTCGTTGCTAAGTTTTGTCCTAAATGTGTTAAAACAAAATCGCGATCGGCTTCTTCTGGTTCAATTAAATCAATCCATGTCGCATTATTTATATCGTTTTCATTAATTTTTACTAATTGTTTGTTTTTTAATCCAAACGCATTAATCATAAGGACTCCTGTAGTGGGGGAACGTTTTATTACAATACGTTAACAAATGGTAGGCATTATACTCGTTATAGCTACAAATTCCTATGTCTAAGCCAATCTTTCTACACATTTACAAAATGGGATAAAAATTCCATTATTAAATTAAATTCGCTGATATTACTACTGTCTCATGCTACAATACGCCACTTAAATACTTATGCAATTTTTAGGAGTTTATAATGGCAAACCGAGGAATAAATAAAGTCATTTTAGTTGGTAATTTAGGACAAGATCCTGAAGTCCGTTACATGCCAAATGGAAATGCTGTAGCTAATTTTAGTGTAGCAACCTCAGAATCATGGAAAGATAAACAAACTGGTGAAACCCGTGATCGCACTGAATGGCATCGAGTTGTCGTTTTTGGTAAATTAGCCGAAATTGCTGGTGAATACATCAAAAAAGGTACTCAAGTTTATCTTGAAGGGCAGCTACAAACTCGAAAATGGCAAGACCAATCAGGGCAAGATCGTTACACGACAGAAGTAGTCATTAATCCTATCGGTGGAACTTTACAAATTCTAGGCTCACGTGCAAACAATAATGATAGTTATGATGATGGTTCTCAAAATTGGGGGCAAAGTGCCAATAATATTTCATCGGCACCGGCTGCACCATCTCGTCAACCAAATAAAAATGCGCCTGCACCACAACCTAAAGCACCAGAACCACCAATGGATTTTGATGACGACATTCCATTCTAAAACTATCACCTCTGTTATATTTGGGCGTTTATCTGCGCCCTTATATCTTTTTTTGTTTATTTCTATTATACTTAGTTATAATTTTAATGGATTCAAGATATAACTATGTTGGAACTCATACAGACTGTTGGCTTCGGTTTAATTCTCTTTCTCCCATTAACGAACCCATTAACCACCGTTGTTCTTTTATTGGGTCTATCTGGCGATATGACCAATGAAGAACGTAATTACCAATCAAAGTTAACTTGTATTTATGTGTTTTTGATTATGGTTGTTTCATTTTATTGTGGGCAACTAGTGATGAACACTTTTGGAATATCTATTCCCGGATTACGTATTGCCGGAGGAATGATTGTTGGTGTGATAGGTTTTAGAATGCTATTTCCTCAACAACCATGGCATAAAACCGTTGAAGCAGATGCTAAAAAGAAAGAAGTTTCCAATAATATTGCCTTTGTGCCACTGGCTATGCCAAGTACCGCAGGTCCAGGTACCATAGCGATGATCATCAGTATGTCTTCAACAGTTAAAAGTGGTGGCTATGATATTTCAACGTGGGTTGTTTATACAGCGTCGATTTTGGTTCCTTTATCATTATGCATTATTCTTTGGTTTTGTATGCGTAGTGCTGGCAGCATCATGCGATTTATGGGAAAAAGTGGCATCGAAGCCACCTCAAGAATAATGGGATTTTTGTTGGTTTGCGTAGGTACACAATTTATTATTAATGGCATTAAAGAATTAGTGATAAATTTCCCAAATATATAGTTTATCGACAAATAGAATTCATAGTTTTGGGATATTTTTAATCATTTCTACACGCATTAGAAAATCATAAAGTGGAACTAACTGTTTAAATCCTTTTGCCAATTTTTTAGGTAGTTCACCATTCAGCACATCTTCAATATGGTTGCTTGTTACCATCACAGCTAAATTTTTTCGGTTATACCATGTCGCTATCTTTTCATCTTGCTCTTTAATTAAAGGGCGTTTATAGCTTTCACCAACCAATTCAAATGGCTTTTTAACGCAGCGTGTCATTTCAAGAAATTTATTCGTATCATTAAGAATTTCTTCTCGGAAGATATCCATTGTCTGTTTGGAAGGACAGTAATAACCAAGTCCATATTGATAACTACTCGGACTTATTTCAAAAAAGTAAGCAGGCGCTTCTTTCCAATCACGATTGGGGCGTTTAAAGGTTAGCCATAAACGGCTTCGATAAAGCGATTTATCATTGGAAAACCGCGTATCACGATGAATACGTGATATTGTTTTACCAATCGCTGGACGCGTTTCAAACCATTCATCAATTTTAAGCATATCTGGCGTCAGTTGTTCGACCAATAAGCGAAAAGGTTTAACTAAATCGTTATCATAAATTGCTCGGTGCTCTTCAAACCAAGGTTTGCTATTATTGATCCAAGCATCTTGTAGAAAATTAAGCCCTGCTTGCGTAAAACCAGTAAAGTTTGCCATAGCTTACTCCTTAAATAATGCTCTTACTTTTTCTAAATCTTCTTGTGTATCTACACCAATTGCAGGAGATTGTTTTGCAACTGCCACATGAATTTTTTCACCATACCAAAGTACCCGCAATTGTTCTAACATTTCAATCTGCTCAAGTGATGATGGCGCCCAGTTGATATATTGGCGGATAAAACCAGCACGATAAGCATAAATACCGATATGACGAAGATAAAAATCACCAATGCTTGATTGTTTCAGTAAATCGGTTGATTTAGCAAATCGATCTCGCTCCCAAGGTATCGTTGCACGAGAAAAATACAAGGCATAACCATCTTTATCAGTCACAACTTTTACTGCTCCAGGATTAAAGGCCTCTTCAGCTGAATCAATAGGTACGGCTAATGTTGCCATGCCTGTTTTATATTGCACTAGGTTTTTAGCCACCTGATCGATAATAACGGGTGGAATTAATGGTTCATCGCCCTGCACATTAACAATTATTTCATCGTCAGCGAATTGATAACGATTAATCACCTCAGCTAAACGTTCAGTGCCAGAATTATGTTTATCACTAGTAAGAATCACTTCACCCTTATAGGCTTTGACAACATCAAATACCTGCTGATGATCAGTAGCAATAATTACACGATGGGCTGAAGATTTTTGTGCTTGCTCCATTACGCGCACAATCATTGGTTTACCATGGATATCTGCCAGCGGCTTAGCGGGTAAACGACTTGAAGCATACCTAGCAGGAATAATAACTGAAAATTTCATAACTAAAGCCTTATATCTTTTTTATTCTTCAATAGATTGTGTTTGTTTGATTGGTTGAGCTTCTGATTCAAGCAACACAGGAATCTTATTTTTAATTGCAAAAACAAGATTATCGGCTTGGCAGATTAATTGTTGATGTTCTGCATCATACTGCAATTGTCCATGACATTTAGGGCAAGCAAGCGCACTTAATAGAATTTGTTTCATTTTTTATTCTCTTTGAGATTTGGTTTTATCTAATAATACACAGATCTGATCAATGGCTGGTTTGGGTATCACAGCATCTATAGGCAAATACCACCAATTGGGTTGAGCAAACTGCTGACATTTAACAGCATCTTTTTCAGTCATTAAAAGTGTCTGCTCACCACTAACAACATTATTTAATAATGGTAAGGTAAATTTTTGATGATCAGCAAATGCGACGGTTTTGTTTAAATCAGCCTTCATATTAATCAGCATATCAAAAAATCTTTTCGGATTACTAATACCCGCAACGGCACAAATATTTGATAACGAAGATAACTCTTTTTTTTCTTTGGTGAGTAAATTTATCACATATTTCGGTACTAATTGCATAGTGTAAGTTTTATCAGGATATTGCTGGGTCAAATTATTGATACTATCACCATTTACAATGATTAAATCAACTGATTTTAACCGATTTTGTCTCTCTCTCATTGGGCCGGCTGGCATCCACCAACCATTACCAAATAATCGTTTACCATCCACGACAACAACTTCAATATCTCTTGCTAATGCGTAATGTTGCAAACCATCATCCGTTAAAATTACATCTAATTGATTTTGTTCCAATAATGCTTTAACAGCTTGGCATCGATTTGGCGAGACTGCTACAGGGGCATGGGTTCGTTGGTAAATAAGTACGGGTTCATCGCCTGCTTGGTCGGTTGTTGTTGTGTCATCTAAAATAAGCGGATAGTTTTCAGCCTTACCTCCATATCCACGTGAGACAAGACCAACTTTCAATCCTTTTGCCTGTAAAGCTTTAATCAAACTAATAGCCAATGGTGTTTTACCATTACCGCCTACAGATAAATTACCAATAATAATGATTGGTACCGGTGACTGCCAAGATTTGAAAATACCAATTTTATATAAAAAACGACGAACAAACGCAATTAAACCATATAATAGAGAAAATGGTATTAGTAACCAAAATAACCGATTTTTACCATACCAAAGTTTTTCAATCATCACGTTAATATCACTCAATTATGTTTAGTTTTGTTTTTATACCTGTTAGATATAGCATTTACAAGATTAATTGCTTACAGCAAAAGATAAGCTATTTTACTCATAAATCGGTAAACTACCAAACCAATCATGATACCATCTTGGTTTAATTTCACTGCGCATGGTTTTTAATCTCCACTTTTGATTATCAAAAATCAGACTGATTTGCCCTGTCTTAGCGGTAATATAGTAATCTATGTGTAAATCTTGATATCGTGCTATGACTTTATGTGATGGTAACTTCCAAGGATTATATCGAGAAGTTGAAATTAATGCTTTTACTGGTTTAACATGATTTAAAAAAGCATAACTAGATGAAGTACTACTACCATGATGAGGAATTTGCAATATGGTTGATGCTAACTGATTTCGATATTTAGTGACTAATTGATATTCTTGATTGCGTTCTAAATCCCCAGTCAAAAGTACAGAAAAATGCCCATCGGTCACCTGAACCACACACGAATCTGCATTTTGAGCATATTTAACTAATTGAGTTGGCCATAGCACATTAACAGACAAACTATTCCATAGAATAGTGTTACCTGCTAAACATTGGTAATGATTATTTAATGCTAAAGATGAACTCATTAGCCAAGCATTAGGATAACGACTTTGCAGTAAATCTAAACCACCTATATGGTCATTATGCTGATGGCTTATGATAATTCCTTCCAAATTCAAATTATGCCATCGTAAAAAAGGGAGAATAATCCGCTCTGCTGCGGAGTTTCTTTCCCATTTAGCCCCCGTGTCAAACAAAATTGCTGATTTACCATTATGAATCACAATTGCTAACCCATGCCCAACATCAAGCATATCTAAACGCCAATAATCCTCCTGCTGTTTAAAAAGGGGTGTGCAAAGTATCATTAAAATGATTAATAAGGTGAACCCAAAACGTCGCCATAATTCGGTACGTACAATAACAAATGCTAGCCAACCGGAAATACTTAAAAGATAAAAATCTGCGGAAATATCAAGCCATACCAGATTTAATTTATCTAAACAAACAAATAGCCATTCAAGCGATTTATTAGCGATAAACCAACACCATGAAGCAAGATGAATACAATGACTAACACTAAAGAACAGGGCAAAAATAATCAAGGGCAAAGTCAATAATGTAATAACAGGAATAGCAATTAAGTTTGTTAACAAAGATACCAAACTGATACCTTGAAAGATAATCAATTGAATCGGTAACATTAATAAGATTAAACCAAATTGTAAATGTAACAATCTTATCCAATACCAGCGTTTCTTATTATTTATAACTTTAGGTAGAGGTAGCCAGTCAGATAAAAAAATTAAGCTCGTTACTGCATAACAAGATAGCCAAAAACTTTCTGATAAAATCATTAGCGGATCAAAAAGTAATAATAACGCAACGATACGGTTTAATTTTTGCCAAGCACTGATTTGACTGTTTTTAAAACGTAAATATATCCAAATAGATAATGCTAACATGGCTCGTAATGCAGGAGGATTAAGTCCTGTTAACCATGCATAAAATAGTGCAGCTAGCCATGCTATTATGATTGGGATGAAAAAGTAGATAAAACGCTGAGGAATAAAAAACATCAAAATTTTTAATAAAGTACAACAAAGTCCAAAAACCAATAAAATGTGCATACCTGATATAGCCATTAGATGGGCAACACCTGTTTGCATCATAATAATTCGATGCTCATCAACCATTTGACTACGATCACCAAAAGCTAATGCGAGTAAAATACCTCGATAAGTAAATCGATCAATGTAAGGTAACGAATGATCAGCGATTAGCTGCCGAATACTTAAATTATCTTCAAGTAACTCAGCCTGAATTAATTTTGCTGATAGAAGGCTACGATTAGCTATGGCATAACGTTGGCTATCAAATCCTCCTTCATTTAAATAACCATGTACTACTTTTGTTTTTAAGGTTAATTGCCAAATTTGTCCTGCTTTTGGTTTAATTTGTTGATCCCAATATACCGATATTGTTACCTTAGGATATAAAAAAGATTGAGAATCGTCATTGATTGCAATTTTTACATAATAAAGATCGGTTGGCGAAGTAGAAACACGAGTGTTTATACTTTCAACTCTTGCTTTTACCACAATCGTTTTGTCGATATATGGCTCAATTTTTATTAAATATTGTTTAGAATACGCTACGGACCATAAAAAACTAATAGAAAATACAGTAATAACAGTAATATAGTTTTGAAATTTAGATGGAGCAATTAAAATCACAATAATCAATATCAACGTTATCATATACCATTGATCGTCACAGAGCAGTGAAGGTAAAAACATCAATGGCAAACAGCCTAACGAAAATATGATTGCCAATAAATCAAGTGATAATCGTCGCATAAACCTAACAAGATTCATTTTATAGAGCAGTCAACTTATCATATGATTAATTGATCAGAATAATCTATCTTGAAATTTTGAAGTTAGCTTCCAATTTATTAATAAGGTGAGAATAATTTTAGGATAATAAGTTTATTTGATAGTTTATTGTGGAATATTGTTATTTATCAGAGCAACAGTGACGTTGACTTGATAAACCAGCGAATTGCAATCTTAAGAAAAGATTTTTAGTAGTAAGGTAAGTAAATTATTGATGCCAAGATTAAATCGCAGTGAAATAAAAAGCCTTTGATCGAAATCAAAGGCTTTATGAATGATAATATTTAAATATTATGCTTTAGCAGCATTATTTACTCTTTCACGTAACTCTTTACCTGGTTTAAAGTGTGGAATATATTTGTGTTTAACTTCAACATTACCACCAGTTCTAGGATTTCTTGCTTTACGTGGGGCTCGGTAATTCAAACTGAAACTACCAAAACCTCGAATTTCAACACGATCATTACTTTCCATAGCCAACGCGATCTGTTCGATAATATCTCTCACAGCATCATCAACTAGCTGCACAGGAAGGTGCGCCCGCCAGTTGGCTATTTTTTCTGCTAAATCTGATCTGTTCATGGTCACTCCTAATTAATTTTTGCGCGGCATAAAATCAATTCATTTTATACTACAAAAGAAAAAGAGGGCAAGCCCTCTTTACTCTTTACATAAACATTTTTTACTCAGTTTTTGATGCTGCTTTAAATGCTTCCGCCATTGCGTTAGTAAATGATGCATCTTCTTGAGTAGTTGTGTTATTTACCGCTGCAAGTGCTTCTTTTTCGTCAGCTTCATCTTTAGCACGAATTGATAAAGAAATAGCACGAGTTTTACGATCGATATTAACAATCTTAGCTTCAACTTCATCACCAGCTTTTAATGCAGTCGTTGCATCTTCGATACGTTCACGAGAGATATCTTGTGCTTTTAAGTAGCCTTCAATACCTTCTGCGATTTCGATAGTTGCACCTTTAGCATCAACTGCAGTCACAGTACCTTTAACGATTGTGCCTTTTTTGTAGTTAGCTGCAAAGCTACTGAATGGATCGTCTTCAAGTTGTTTAATACCTAAAGAGATACGTTCACGTTCTGCGTCAACTTGTAACACAACCGCTTCGATATCATCACCTTTCTTGTAAGATTTAACTGCTTCTTCGCCAGGCATATTCCAAGAAATATCTGAAAGATGAACTAAACCATCAATACCGCCATCTAAACCGATGAAGATACCGAAATCAGTGATTGATTTGATCTTACCGCTAACTTTATCACCTTTATTGTGTGACTCAGCAAATTGTAACCATGGATTTGGTTTACATTGTTTAAGACCTAGAGAGATACGACGACGTTCTTCATCAATTTCAAGAACAACAACTTCAACCACGTCACCTAGGCTAACAACTTTAGATGGGTGAATGTTTTTGTTTGTCCAATCCATTTCAGAAACGTGTACTAAACCTTCAACACCCGTTTCGATTTCAACAAAACAACCGTAATCAGTTAAGTTAGTTACTTTACCAGTTACTTTAGTACCTTCTGGATAACGTTTAGCAATTGATACCCATGGATCTTCGCCTAATTGTTTTAAGCCTAGAGATACACGTGAACGATCTTTGTCAAATTTAAGTACTTTAACAAGTAATTCTTGACCCACTTCAACCACTTCACTTGGATGTTTAACACGTTTCCAAGCCATATCAGTGATATGAAGTAAACCATCAACACCGCCAAGATCAACGAATGCACCATAGTCAGTAAGGTTTTTGATAATACCTTTAACTTCTGAACCTTCTTGTAGATTTTCAAGAAGTTGTTCTCTTTCTGCACTGTTTTCAGATTCAATAACAGCACGACGTGAAACAACTACGTTGTTACGTTTTTGGTCTAATTTGATAACTTTTAATTCGATTTCTCTGTTTTCAATATGAGAAGTATCGCGTAATGGACGAACATCAACAAGCGAACCTGGTAGGAACGCACGAACGCCATTAAGATCAACCGTAAAGCCACCTTTAACTTTACCATTGATAACACCTAAAACTGTTGCAGCATCTTCAACTGCTTTTTCTAGTGTTAGCCACGCTTCGTGACGTTTAGCTTTTTCACGAGATAAAATTGTTTCGCCAAAGCCATCTTCAATTGAGTCAAGAACGACATCAACTACGTCGCCAACTTGAACTTCTAATTCGCCTTGGGCATTTTTAAACTGCTCTACTGGAATTGCTGATTCAGATTTTAAACCAGCATCAACTAAAACAACATCTTTGTCGATTGCAACGACAGTACCACGGATCATATTACCAGAACGAGTGTCTAGTTGATTTAAAGACTCTTCAAAGAGTTGAGCAAAAGATTCAGTCATATTTATATACTTTAAGTTAAAATTAACGTCCACATTACATCATGTCTTGTGGGGTTGTTGGTGATACTCCATACATCCTTATATTGGAGCGAGTTCCACGCTGTAAGCAAACTTACAACGCAAGTTCTTTATTTATATACTTAATAGATTGATTGAAAACATCTTGAATAGATAGGGATGTGGTATCAATTATTAAAGCATCATCCGCAGGCTTAAGTGGCGCAACAGTTCGATTTCGATCGCGCTCATCACGCGCAGTTATCTCCTGCAAAATTTCGGCGAATTTAACATGATTTTGCTTATCTTGCAACTGTTTCATTCTTCTTTCTGCGCGGGACTCTGCACTCGCATCAAGAAATATCTTAACTGGCGCATCTTTAAACACTACAGTACCCATATCTCGACCGTCAGCAATCAGTCCCGGTGCCTGTCTAAAGTCTCGTTGGCGTTGTAATAAAGCAGTTCGAACACTATTTATTGCAGCAACTTTTGAGGCAGCTCCCCCTGTAAGTTCTGTGCGAATATCTTTTGACACATCAACATTATTTAACAAAATTTTTACTTCAATGCCTGTCGTATCAAATGTCAATGGTAAATTAAGCGCTAATTGGGCAAGCTTTTGTTCGTCATCAAGAGCAATATTTTGTTTAAGCGCCGAAAGTGCAAGCACACGATAAATTGCTCCAGAATCCAAAAGATGCCATTTAAAATGATTTGCCAATGCTTGACATAATGTGCCCTTACCAACACCACTTGGCCCATCAACTGCAATAACAGGAACAGATTTATTCATTTTATTCTACACTTAATCGTTTAAATTGTTCAAAATAATCAGGAAAAGTTTTCATTGTACATTTAGGATCTAATATGGTTACTGGCGTATTAGATAATGCAACTAATGAAAAACACATTGCAATGCGGTGATCGTTATAAGTTTTTATCTCAGCATGAGTTAATTTAGCGGGTGGTTCGATAGTAATATAGTCTTTACCCTCTTCAACCGTAGCACCAACTTTTCTTAATTCAGTTGCCATCGCATATAAACGATCAGTTTCTTTAACTCGCCAATTATAAATATTGCGAATTGTTGTTGGTCCTTTCGCAAACAGTGCCGTTGTTGCAATAGTCATTGCTGCATCAGGAATATGATTCATATCCATATCAATGCCATTTAACTCACAACGAGTGCATTCAATATAGTCATCAGCCCAAGTGATTTTAGCGCCCATTTTTTCAAGTACATGGGCAAATTGAGTATCGCCTTGTAAACTTTTTTTACCAATACCTGTAACACGCACCGTACCGCCTTTAATTGCAGCAGCGGCTAAAAAATAAGAGGCTGACGAAGCATCGCCTTCGACTAAATAGTTAACCGGAGATTGATAACTTTGGTTAGCTTTAATTGTAAATTTTTGATAATGATGATTGGTCACTGTGACACCAAAAATTGCCATCATCTTAATCGTAATATCAATATAAGGCTTAGAAACTAAATCTCCGACTATCGTGATTTCAGTATCATTTGGCGCCAATGGTGAAGCCATTAATAAAGCGGTTAAAAATTGGCTAGAAACCGAACCATCAACCTGAATATTACCGCCAGCAAAACCGCCTTGAATATGAAGTGGTGGATAACCTTCATTTTCAAGATAATCAATTTTAGCACCACCTTGACGGAGCGAATCAACTAAATGGCCAATTGGACGCTCTTTCATGCGTGGCTCACCCGTTAGTACAATATTGTTATTGCCTAAAGATAAAGCCGCAGCGAGTGGTCGCATTGCTGTACCTGCATTCCCAAGAAAAAGTTCTAAGGCATGCGTCGAATGTAACATACCGCCTACACCTTCAACATCACAAATGGTTCGATCATGCGATAACTGATATTTCACCCCCAAAGCCGCCAAAGCATCAAGCATGTAGCGAACATCGTCACTATCAAGTAAGTTGGTTAAACGTGTATTCCCCTTACTTAGAGCGGATAATAGTAATGCACGATTAGACACACTTTTAGAACCGGGTAAATTAATGGTGCCGTTAAATTTTTTTATTGGTTGTAATGTTAGGGATAACATAATGGCTCTCTTAAATATTTTTGTATTCTTTAAAATTTATCTAATGTTGTTTTTAGCAAATCAATTGCATACTCATCTTTGGCACTATTTTGCCATAATTTATCAAATAAGGAACGATGATGTTTAATGGCATCATGCGAAGAAGTAATTGAAGCAATACCCGTCGTTACATTTGGCAATTCACCCAAACGAAAAGGACTCATTGCAAGTGAAATTGGCTCACCATTTTGATAAAAAATTTGAAAAGCAATTGATGGAATAGCTTCTTGTGTGATAGCAATGGTTGGCGCATAAGATTGTTGCTCAATGAGTTCAATCAAATGATAAACTTCTTTACGAGCAAGTAGCATTCTTTCAGACTTTTTACCTGGCGAAATAGTTAAGTTGCCTACTAAGCCGATATGTAAAAAACGTTCAACATTACGTAAGCTAATTAAATTAATAACCTTAGGAATTGATTGGTGAAACTGTGTTTTACGGTGTCTTAAAATTGACAAAATCATTGCATATTTTTGCGGATCGATTGACTCGCTAGACTCTGCTAGCATCATAGCTAAATGATTAAGATAATTCGGTGAAGTTAATAAAAATGAGAAAGGATCGAAATGAGAATAAATATGAGTTGATTGCTCTTCAAGCTGTCGCATTCTTTCAAAAAATCCTTCACCACTTGAATAATATTCAGTATCGATTCCAAGTAAACTCGCAAAAGATGTATTGAGTAAAGAGGCCAACCGCTCTAAAGTTTCTATTTTAACAATTTCACCTTTCTCTAACCGATAGACAGCTGCTCGTGAAATTTTAAGATTTTTTGCAACATCTTCCGCTTTTAGCGAAGCCGCAATTCGATATGCGCGCAATCGCTGACCTATAGCACAATAATCAATCGTTCCAGTAATCATAATACACTCAAAACATTGGGATTTTGGCAGTGTATCACATGGTGATAACAATGCCAATTTTTGTGAATATCTTTCAGGCTTAACCCGTTTTTATGTTTATTTTTAAAACATAAATTAGTTTAATAGAACTTCTTGTAAAGATGTTACATTTTTATATTCAGTAAATTCTGAAATAGCTTCGGGTTGTTTTGCATCAGCTTCGCGTTTACCTAAAACTTGTGACGCTAACACCAAGCCTTTTGGTTCCATAACTGAACGATGATAAAAATCAATAAGATCTTGCTTGGTGATTTTCTTCACTTGCTCAATTTTTTTTCTTAATGAATCAAACGTTAAACGGTTATTGCGATAATCAGGTAAATAACGGCTTAATTCTTCATCTAAAGTTTGCGGTGGCATAATTAATTCATCAAGTACTGCTTTTTTATATTGGTTTATATCATCTTTAGATAATGCATGCAATTTACTTGATATTACAGGATAAAATTCTTTATAACGTTTAAATAAATAAGCTGGATCGTACTGGTTACTTTGCACTATAAAGCTCATTCCTATGGAATCCCCTATTGTCATAGGAGCCGCAAATACCGCATAACCTAATTGTTCATTAGTACGTATTTGATCATAAAACCATGGGGATATGATTTTAGTCAAGGTATAACTCAACATCCCACCACTAATCCTATCATAGCCTGTTGGAATATAACCCATTATTAAAGCATTATCAGTACTTTTAGCTTGTTGAGTAATTTTGGCATCCAGTGAATTTTTGATGTTAATATTTTCATTCGGTGTATATTCAACATCCTTTTCTAACGTTTTTTGGATTGAGTGATAAAGATCTAAAGAGTCCTCGTTAGATAAATTGCCTAAACTAATCATATATGGCACAGAACGAGAAAGTAAGTTATTACGATAATTGACAACATCTTCAATGGTAATATTGGCAGTAATTTGGCGTCGTTCATTTCGTTCATAATAATGAGGTAACACCGATAACGCATTGATTGGTTGGACAGCTAGCCAGTAACTTTTAGCATGATCGGCATTATCAAGTTTTTGCAGATACCAAGATTTTGCCAAAGCTAAAGTTTGTTCATCAATAGTTACATTTCGATAATTATCAAGAATTGATGTAACCATTTTTGGTAAATGTTGACTAAAACCACTTGCTGAGATCATTAAACCATTGTCACTTTGAGTGGATAACGAAATCCCCGCTACTGCAGCTTGAAATTGCAAATTACTTAAATTTCGGTTTGCAATATAGTCAAGTAACTCAAATTCGACATCTGCTTTAGCTGAGTCGAAAGCTTGATTGTTACGCAATGAAACCACAATTGCAGCTTTAGGCTCATTTTTAAAATATTGACTAACAAAATGGATATGATTACCACGTTTGCTAAGCTCGGTGGGTTGAGCTTGATCATAATTTTGTTTTGCTATCGAAAAATCATCGGGGATATAAGGATTCAATTCAGGTAAAGTAAAAGTAAAACTTTTACCCAATGTTGACCAGCTGGCTTTTTGTTCGCTGGTGATATTTTCAATTTTGTAAGGAGCCTCGACAAAATAAGCAGTTTTATCAGTAGTTTGATCTGGTGAAATCACCCAAACTCGAATATTATCCGGCGTTAAACTTTTTAAACGAGCAATTATTGCCGCTTTATCAAAATTAGTGGCAACATAATCGGAATTTAAAACGTTTTGCACTGGATATAACAACATTTGATCAGATAGCCATTCTACATAAGACATATCTCGTTCTACATCTTCATACTTAAATTGTAATGCTAAAACTTTTCTGAGTTCTTCATAATAGGCATCTGAAACACCTTGCTTTTGAATTAAATGTAAATAATTGAAAATAGCACCAATTACTTTATCTTTCTGAGCAAGACCTTCATCAGTTAAACTCACATTTATACTAAACGTACCACTATTACCGTAACGAATAGAATCATAAGTTGAACTTATACCTTCAATTAAACCTTGTTTTTTCAATTGGTCTGATAAAGTATTTTGACTGCTATTGCTGATCAAATAATTGATATATTCATCCGTTTTATCAGCAAATTTAGCTAAATTATTTTCCATTGGAAATTGCAAAAACAGCATTTTTTTGGGCTGGGCCGGTACCATAGCAATTTGTTTACTGAGTACATTTGGCGTTAATGCGGGTTTATCCACTTTTGGAACAGTAATATTTTTGTTCGGGATTCTGCCAAAGGTTGTTTCTGCTAATTTTGCCAATTTATTGATAGGTTGATTACTATAAATTACCCCCACCATAATATTGGATGAATAATAATCTTTATGAAAAGCCACTAAAGCATCTTGAAGTTTACTCGTTGGTTTATCACTTAATGTTTCTAAGTTACCACCTGCAAATTGTGCTGCTGGATGATCAGAATTAATGGTTTCTGCATTAACTTGCCTTATTCTAAAACCATCGGTTGATCTCGCCATAGTCATTTCAGCATTAACCGCATTGCGTTCTTTATCTGCAAAATTAGAATCTAATTTAGGTTCCGCTATCGCGTCGGCTAAATAATCTATCGCAGTATCTAACGCACTGTTTTCAACTTCAAAATAAAAAGCGGTGCGATGCGCAGCAGTACTGGCATTATAACTGCCTGCATGGCGGTTTAAAAATTCGGAGAAACTTGAGGGTTCAGGGTACTTTTTCGATCCCATCAGTACCATATGTTCGGTGTAATGAGCTAATCCTTGCTGATCTTTGGGATCTTGCAGTGAACCTACTGGTAATGCTAAAGATCCTAACGATTTTGCCGCTTTAGGATCGGAAACTAACAGTACGCGCATCTGATTTGCCAATTCAATTACCTCATATTGGCGATTATCGCGATCACTTTGTTGTATCTTTTCTAAAAGCACAGGGAAGGAAATTTTGTTTTCAATTGCAAAAGATGAATTAAAAATTAAAAATACTGATACTATAAAAAAAATAATTTTTATCTTATCCATATAATCTTCGCCTAACAAAAAAAACAACATTATAGTCTTTTTTTAATGAATTAGGGAGAAAAACACAATGTTTGAACGTTAAAGTTTCTTTACAAAAAATGACCAGTGATAAATATCTTTTGCATAAAAATTATACTATAATTCAATCATTACCGTTGAAGAAGCAGTCTTACAATTATACGGTCAGTTCAGTAACTTTATAAATTGTTTACAATTTTATGTCACAAAAATGATGCTATCTTATCAGTATCAAAGTCAATATCAGTACAAATTAACACAATTATGCAGTAGCTCCAATTGATTTAAAGTAGTTTAGATTTTTATCGAAAATGCATTGATTCAAAAAGGAAAGGAGTACTTCGTTCGACTATATTTCTAGCACTCCCTATATTGATTCCATCTGTACTATGATTGGTTTATGTAAAACTCCAAACGGTACTTATAATATGTTAAAGGAGCAATCAAATAATGGTTCATATCAATAAGAAAAAAAAAGAAGTTTCAAGTGAAACAAAAAACGAAACATTTACCTCAATTTCCACCACACAAAAACAAAATAACAATATCGTTTCTTCTAGCTACGATAACAACGATGAAGTTAGCTCAACCACTGCAACTGAAATATTTGATTCAATACAAAATGATAATACATCCTGTGATAATCAAACAATAACGACCCAATCTTTTGCCACCAATAATCGACAAAGTACCAAAAAATCACTTAATCTTGGTATGTGGAACTGGGAAGCGCATACTTGGAATACTTCACCAAAACAATTTATAGCCAAAATAAAGTCAAAAGGGATAAATCAAATCTATCTTCAATTAGAAATTGAAAATAAAACAATAAAATATATAGATCAGTTAAACCAACTGCTCGATATAGCCTATAAAAATCGGATAAAAATCATTGCGATAGAAGGTTCACCCGATATGGTCATTGATTCAGGTTTAAAAAATGCCATTGAACGCAATAAAATAATCAAACAGTTTTGTTCTATGCGTAAAAATAAACCTAGTCTTGCTGGTATTCAATATGATATCGAACCTTATATATTAGATGAATACAATCAAGACGCCAATCATATTTGGAAACTTTGGGTTAATGCCATAAAGATGCTTAGTCAATCATGGGGAGATAAAATTGAGGTCGTTATCCCTTTTTGGTTACTCTATATAGACAATGGTGAACAAACTGTAAAAAGCATTAAATCCTATACTTCAAAATATATTATTATGGCTTACCGTACCAATTACACTCAAATCTACAATATTAGTGCGGAATGGTTAACTTGGGGTGATAAAAACGAACAAAAAATTATTATTGCGCTTGAAAATGGTCTAATTGAGGATGAAGTTGATAAATTTAATATTTCAAGTGGCGATAATAAAGTTCATACTTACTCTTCACACTTATCGCCAAGAACAGCAAATAATGAAATTAGTTTTATGGGGGATGAAAAAAGGTTATTTGAAACGGTACGTTTACTGGAAAATGACTTAACGCAATGGCGTTCTTTTGACGGCATTGCTCTACATGGTCTTGCTTTATAACGATAAACGCCTTTTAAATAAAGCAAAAGAGCTGGCAAACCAGCTCTTCAACTATCGGTACATGTACTCATAAAAAATGATTAATGTTCACGTGTCTTTCTAAATTCAACGTCAGGATATCGCTCTTGGGTTAAATTCAGATTTACCATACTTGGTGCAATATAAGATAAGTTATCACCACCATCTAATGCTAAATTTTGCTCGCATTTGCGTTTGAACTCTTCAAGTTTTTTCACATCATTGCACTCAACCCAACGCGCTGTAGTGACATTAACTGGCTCATAAATTGCCTCGACGTTATATTCCGATTTCAATCGAGCCACCACCACATCAAATTGAAGTACCCCAACCGCTCCGACAATTAAATCGTTGTTGGTGATTGGACGAAATACTTGTACAGCCCCCTCTTCTGACAACTGAACTAACCCTTTTAATAGCTGTTTTTGTTTAAGAGGATCTTTTAAACGAATACGACGGAACAGTTCTGGTGCAAAATTAGGAATACCTGTAAATTTAAAATCTTCACCTTGGGTAAAAGTATCACCAATTTGAATTGTGCCATGATTGTGTAAACCAATAATATCACCAGCGTAAGCTTCTTCAACGTGCTCCCGATCGCCAGCCATAAAGGTTAATGCATCAGAAATATTTACATCTTTAGCCAAACGAACATGACGCAACTTCATCCCTTTTTCGTATTTACCCGATACAATGCGCATAAATGCCACACGGTCACGATGTTTTGGATCCATATTGGCTTGGATTTTAAATACAAAGCCACTGAATTTCTCTTCTGATGATTCAACTTGACGTTTATCAGTTTGACGAGGTTGCGGGGTCGGAGCCCAAGCAGTTAATCCATCCAGCATATGATCGACGCCAAAATTGCCTAATGCAGTACCAAAAAACACTGGGGTTAAATCACCTGATAAGAACGCTTCCAAATCAAATTCATTTGATGCACCTTGCACTAATTCTAATTCTTCACGCAGTTGTTGTGCTAAATCATCTCCCACAGCAGCATCTAAATCAGGATTTGTTAGACCTTTTATTATTCGCACTTCTTGAATGGTATGACCTTGGCCTGATTGATATAAGTACGTTTCGTCTTTAGCTAAATGATAAACACCTTTAAACAGCTTACCGCAACCAATTGGCCATGTGATAGGCGCACACATGATATTAAGCTCATTTTCAACTTCATCAAGCAACTCCATTGGATCACGAATATCACGGTCAAGTTTATTCATAAAGGTTAAAATTGGCGTCGTACGCAAACGGGTAACTTCCATCAATTTGCGAGTACGATCTTCGACCCCTTTTGCCGCATCAATAACCATCAAGCAACTATCTACTGCGGTTAAAGTACGGTAAGTATCTTCTGAGAAGTCTTCATGCCCAGGAGTATCGAGTAAGTTAACTAAACAATTGTTATAAGGAAACTGCATAACCGAAGTGGTGATCGAAATACCACGCTGTTTTTCCATCTCCATCCAGTCAGATTTGGCATGTTGGGCATTCGCACCGCGACCTTTAACGGTACCCGCTGTTTGAATCGCTTGTCCAAATAATAGTACTTTTTCCGTAATGGTTGTTTTACCAGCATCGGGGTGCGAGATGATAGCAAAAGTGCGACGTGCATTCACTTCATCTAAATAAGCTTGTTCTGTCATAAAATTAACTGTTTTAATCTATACAAAATAATCGCGTATTTTAACAGGTATCTAACTGTTTTGCCATTGATGTTATAAACGATGCTATTTGCCTTATTTGTGTATCTATGCATAATGTTTACATTAAATATTGTTAGCTGTTATTTGTCTTTTTGACAAGAAGTTTCAGATTACACTAACGTTTCAGTATAAAAATGGAACTTGTTATGAATATCCGTGATCTAAAGTTGTATTTACATTTATGTGAAACTTGTCATTTTGGAATGACAGCCGATGCCATGCACGTAAGTCCATCAACGTTATCCAGACAGATCCAAAGAATGGAAGAGCATTTTGGTCATACTCTATTTATTCGAGATAATCGCCAAGTACAAATTACATCGGAAGGTGAAAAAGTAAAGCGCTTTGCTCAACAAGTTGTGAACCTGCATCAACAAGTTAGACAAGATTTAGATCAATCAGATCAACAATTAGTCGGTGAACTTACCCTTTTTTGTTCGGTTACCGCTGCTTATAGCCATCTACCTGAAATATTGGATAGATTCCGTATTCATTATCCACAGATTGAAATTAAGCTCTCCACAGGCGATGCGGCCGATGCCGTTGAGAAAGTACAATCAAACCTTGCCGATTTAGCCATTGCCGGTAAACCCAAACAATTACCAGCCGGCGTTGAATTCTTAAAATTTGGTGAAATTGAGATGGTACTATTAATACCAAAACTTAACAGTTCATTTAGTGATAAACTTCATCAAAAACAGCCTGATTGGCATAATATCCCTTTTATTTTACCTGAGCATGGACCAAGCCGACACCGAATTGATCTTTGGTTTAAACAACAAAAAATAACCAGTCCAAAAATTTATGCCACTGTAGCTGGGCACGAAGCAATCGTATCAATGGTCGCATTAGGATGTGGCGTAGCATTGTTACCTAAAGTAGTAATGGAAAACAGTCCTGAAAGAATCAGAGAGCGAATAACCGAATGGTCAACCAATTTAATGGAACCCTTTGATGTGGGCATCTGCGTGCAAAAAAGACGATTGTCCGAAAGGATCATCTCGGCATTTTGGACACTTTGTGTTCTTAATCTACCCAATAATCAAAAAAATAAAATATAATATTTATTCACCAAATAAAAAAATAGAGATAATTTTATTTAAACAACCAAATGTACACCTAGATAACTCTACCTAAAATAATTTGGTTGTTAAGAAAGGAAATACTTGCAATGAGAATTAAAAATATAAAAATAAAAGCATTGGTATCGTTAATATGTGTTACCACCGCTATCATTCCTTTTGCAGCACAAGCTAAAAGTGATTCAAGATTAAGTATATCTCGTGAAGAGATGAATCTTATCCAGTATCCAACCGGGATAACAATTGAAAGTTCGACCTACTATGACGGAGATACCGATGACTTAGTAACAGCTGGGTTGGGATTTACGCCTTTATCAACACTCGTGATTAAACCAACCATTGCTGACCCTGCCAAACCAACCCCACAAGAACTTAGACAACTAAAATTGAATCGTTTTATTGATACCAAAACAGGAGAAGGGACATTTTTTGGTTTTCAAAGAAAAAATCTTACTCCTATGTTTGATGGCAAAATAGCTGGTACTGAAATATTAGCAACCTTTAAAAATAACGATGAGAGTGTCGGGTTATTAGTACAAATCCCATTGGATTTTGATAAAAATAAACCATGTATTGTTGCAGTACCATCAACTGATTCTGATGGATTATTTAATGCATATGATGTACAAATTCGAGGATTATGGGGACTTCGTCATAACTGTGCAGTCGTTTATAATGATAAGGGTTTAGGGAATGGTATTTATGATATAACCAATCAACGTGGTTATGCGATCAATGGCAAGGTACAAACAGACAATTTACTGTTTAAACCAAAAATAGAAAATAGAGAACAATATGTAAAAACCCACCCTAATCGCTATGCAATAAAACAACTGCACTCAAAACAGAATTCTGAAGAACGTTGGGGGGAATTTGTTTTAAAATCCATTGAGTTTGCTTTTTACCAAATCAATACTCAATTTTCACCGACTAAAAAGGTCATATTTGATAAAGATAATACGCTAGTATTAGTTTATGGTGCAACTGATGGCGCAGGAGCCGCTTTAAAAGCAGGAGAGTTAGATAAAAATAATACGATAAAAGGTATTGTTGCAGTTAATCCACAAATCGCACCTTACTCTGAAACGATACCTGTAACGGTTAAACTCGGACAAAAACCGCCAACAAAAATTGAGTATCGTTCAATAGCAGAATATAGCGCTTATGCATCATTATATATACCTTGCGCTGTTCCTGCGATTATTGACAATAATAAAGATATCCATTTACCTTTTGCTGATAAATTTATCTATGCGCAAAATCGTTGTGATGCATTAAAAAAGGCACAATTATTAGTTTATGGAACCCCAAAAGAAGCACTTGAAAAATTGCGTCAATATGGTTGGACATCCGAAATGGAGAAGCAGCTTCCATATTTTTATTTTAAAGAAACAATAGGTTTACCTTATCAATATATTAGTGCCTATGGTCATTATGACATTATGGAAAAAATGTGTAATTATTCAGTTGCAAGCACCCAAAAAAATCCACTCCTTTATATAGGTAAAGTTGAGCCTTTATCAGAAATAGATTTCCAGCAATTATGGGGATTGGCAAATGGACAACTTCCGATATGGCTAGGGGATGAATCAACCGTGTTGGCTCTTGTCAATGATGAAGATATATATTCACCAAGAAGAGATTTCTATTCAAGTTCCGATAATAAAGATGGAATTGACTACAACAGCAAAGGAGCAATTTGTTTATATAACAAATTAAAAGAGCCTCAAGTTGAGCTAGGTATGAAACAAGTTATCGCTTCAGCCAATTTAAATGGAATTAAAACATTTATCATCCATGGTCGTAATAATGTAAAACAACTACCAGATTATACTTCCCGCGCTTATGTGGCGTTAAACAGTCAAGTGGAAGGTAACAATTCACAATTACGTTATATTGAGGTAAAAAATAGTAGTTATTTAGAAGGAAAACCTCCATTTGATAATTCGCTCGTCTCAATTGATTATTATGGTGAGGATGCGATAGAGTGGTTGTGGGCTAATTTAACCAACAATGCAACGCTGCCTGACAGCCAAGTAATTCATGCTAAGCCTCGTGCAGGAAAAATTGCATTTACACCTGATGCCACTGCCCAAAATTTAGTACCAATATTACAATCGCCTAACAGTAGCAATATCATCAAGAAAGAAAATGGCGAACTGATTATTCCTAATTAATCATTAAGAAATCATCTTTAACTATCGGGTTAAGTTTCTAAACTGACTTAATACCGGTAGTCAAAATCTTTATAAAGTAAATTTGGATAAGAGTACTGATGTGCGTATTTTAGGATATAAAACAGCAAATAATGCTTTTAACTCAGAATAATTTTGCTGAATATCAATGATGTTTTCTTTCAATAAAAAGAGTTTGGGTCTCCTTTTTGCCATACCATTTAATACCTTTTCAACAAAATCAATTGAGGCATAATTTTCTAGCCACTCACCTTGCCACATAGCTTGCATAAAATTTTGATAATCAATAGGATATTGAGTAATAAAAGGTTGAATTTGCTGTTTGGTATATTGATTAAATTCGCTAACAGTTCCCATAACGCCAAAGGTCAACCACTGTTTTGATAAAAAGTGATCCCACACGATATCCAATGCAATTGACGCCACGCGCCGATGTGTTTGGCGAAACAATAATTTCGCTTGCTTCACTTCAGGCAGATTATCGGTCATGCTATCAATTTTGCGATGTAGCATAATTCCATCAGCAATATCGTCAGTATAAGTTAAATAAGGATCACCTTTAACAAAATCCGCTACCGTATTGCCAATTAATGAACTACTAGCCAGCGAAGCTAAATGTAGATGCGCTAAAATATTCATAAAATCAAGTATAATTGATTAGTCACGATGTTTAAATTCACCTTCAGCAAAACCCTCACGCCAATAGCTCGTAATATGAATCGCTTCTGGTGCAAGCTGAGTATATTTATCTTTCAATGCTCGTCGTAATTGTTGAGCTAATGAACTTTCCATTCCGCCCCAAAACATAAGTTTATCCTGTTCGGCAAATTCAGTATTTATTACTACATCGACCAATTGATTAGGTTTTGTATTATCTTGAACTAACCAATTAACTTGCACATTTTCATTATCTGGTAGTGGCACAATATCTTTAGGATGATTAACCAGAATAAACGCATAAACTTTTTGTTTTTCAGGTAAATGTTCAAGCGTATAACAGATTGCTGGTGCAGCTGAAATATCCCCCATCAACACCAAACAATTATCGGTGAACGACAGTTTACCAGCAGAACCGACCAAACCAATCTGATCACCAACTTTAGCGTGTCTTGACCAAACAGTCGCCAAACCACTTTCATGAATCGCAAAATCAATAAACAACTGATTAGTCACACTATCAAATTCACGTACACTATAACTGCGCGCCAATTGACGAACTTTATCACTTACCACAATCTTATTATCTTCGTCTAGTTTAGGAAATAAAATTTCACCTGTAATAGGCTCAGGAAAAAGCAATTTAACATGAGGACAAACCCACGCAGAATCAACATCAAACGGTTTATTACTACTAAACTGCACACGTATAAAGCTCGGTGAAATCTTCTCAACTTTTAATACTGTTAATAGCGCATTAACAATAAGTTTTTTTGATTTTTTGGGTTTATCTGTCATTAGTTAACTCCTTAAATTTTTTATGGATATTATTGCCTTTGGATGTTGGATTATCATACAGCAAAACATCAAAAAAAAACGCTATTTTTTAGTCCAAAAATAAAACTCACTTGTTCCATTTAAATTTAATGGAACAGATTTCACCGATGCAAATAATAATATTACTTAACCTAAAAAATAGCCTAGAAGATAAAATTAATATTTTAATGAACCAAATGCGCTACACCAATCTTGATCAAACTTAGCTACTGCCGCATCGACTGCGGGGTCAGAGATAAATAATTCTGCCACATCGACTGGCAAGGTAATGGCTTTACAACCCGCTAACATACAATCTAATGCTTGTCTTGGCGTTCTAAAACTTGCTGCTAACACCACTGATTCAGGGCAATGCAAATCAAGCAATTTTTGTAATTCTAAAACCGTTTCTTTGCTGTTGCCACCTTGTGCATCAATACGATTCACATAGGGAGCTATATATTTTGCTCCAGCAAGTGCTGCCAAAAATCCTTGCCCAGCACCATAGACTGCTGTTCCTAACGTTGTAATTCCCTGTTGAGTTAACTCTTTAATAGCCATTAAACCTTGTGCATTAACGGGAATTTTAGTCACAATTGACGGTACGACCTCTCTAAGTTGTTCGGCTTCTTTAATCATCCCTTTTGCATCACTTGCCAGCACTTGTGCAAAGAGCAACTTATCGGGACCTAACACATTTTGCAGTTCATCTAACAACTCAAAAATGTTTTTACCTGACTTTGCCACAATACTTGGGTTGGTTGTTACCCCATTAATTGGCAACACGGGCGCTAAACGCTTAATTGCCGCAATATCGGCTGTATCTAAATATAGTTCCATATTGAACCCCCTAACTTGGATAATTAATCTTTATATAAAAAAAGTAGTACATAAATAATAGTTTGATAATAAAGAATATTTAAGCAAAAACCTAGAAGACGAATCTGTCATTTACTGGATTTTTGTATGCTTTAAATAAAAATGAGAGTCTGATCACATAATCAAAAAAAAAGAGAGTTAATTACTATAGATATCGAAACAATGCTAAGTTTATATTTTTAATATGTTATTAATTGTAATGTTGTGTATATTTTCGATTAAATAGTGAAAACATTAACACTATAAAATAGAAATAAAACATGATAAATTGTGGTTTTATTTCATCTATAAAACTAATGGTAAAACAGCGATTGAATCAGGATAATTTTTCCATTATTAATCTAATAAATTGTTACTTTCCCCTACTATACACTTACTTTTTATCGCGCATCATGTGCTCAATCCAAATTATGCAGTTTAACCACTGGTTATATAAAAAATTTTGGCAAGTATAAATTAATTTAGTTGGAGCGTTTTTATGGATTTATCTATTGAACAAATACTGAGACAATTTACAAGCAAAATTAACAGTATCAATAAAATATATTTTGCCAATAATGCTCTACTCGCCCCTGTTCTTGCTTACCAAGTTAATTTTCCTCGTATAGAGATCATTATCAATGGTCAACAAGAAATATTATGCGCAAATGATAGAGGTGAACAAATCAGTAATACTCTGTATGCCAATGATATTCTCTATGTGACCTCTAATAGTTGGAATAAACCTTTGTGGCATAAACCTGTTACCATTTTGAGTATTTTATTTGGCAAACAACAAATTGGTCTAAGTTTATTACATTGGGATGGCACGCAGATAATTCCTAAAGGTCAACTCAATATTGCAAGACGTGGACCACGTGTTGGTGCCTTTATTATTCAAGCAATTGCAGAACTTACTTGGCATAATCAACCGTCAGAACAAAATCAAACCGCTTATTTTCTTATTCATAGCTTGCTGAGTAGTACGCTTGATTTGCTCAACGCCGATATTGAAACCTCCTCAAAAACCACCAGTTTATTTGAAGCGATTCGCCAGTATATTGATACGCATTTTCGGGAAGATGTGACCCGCGACTTTTTAGCGAAAATGTTCTACATCTCTCCTAATTACTTATCACATCTTTTCCAACGTGAAGGAAAGATTGGACTGAATGAATATTTGAATCAAATCCGTTTAGAATATGCCAAATCATTACTTAAAAACTATGATTTAAATGTAAAAGAGATCGCCCATGCTTCAGGCTTTAAAGACAGTAACTATTTTTGTCGAATTTTTAGAAAAAAAACCGAACGTTCACCTACCGAATACCGCCGACAATATCACAGTAAGTTATCTCAAAAATAATGCGATTTTAGTAAAAATTAAACGCTATTATGTTGATAACCATAATATTTAACAAAGTCGCAATGATTATTAATGGTTTTGAATTTATCTTTCATTAAAAAAATTGGCAACAATGCTATACCTTGTCCTTTCTCGACAAGATTTAATATTTGGCTTAAAGAATCAACCGTAATAAGATTTTCGGATGGATAATTTAAAGCAAGCGTTTTGGCTCTTAATGGGCAATGTTCATCATTATTGATAAATATTGGTAAAAGATCGGGCGTCTCAATTGATTGACTTTGTAAAAAAGCAATCGGTAAATTTTCGGTTTTTGTTAAAAGATAATCAGGATGTTTAAATTTTTCAAAAGTAATTACTTCATCATAATAATGATGATGAATTGCATTAGATATATCACTGGTTCGTTTAATAATAATTTCTGTGGATTCAAGGCAATATTTTTTCGTTTCAATAACCAGAAACTGAAATAAAAGTTCCGAAATTAATAATGTAGAATGTTTACCTTTAAAAGATTGTTTGAGTTGTGAAAACTGCGCTAACGTCTGCAAAGTAAATTGATAAAATTGTTCCCCCTTTTCGGTAGGTCTAACGCCATCAAAACCACGAATAAATAACGTTGCTCGCAATTCATGTTCAATCTTTTTTAAATGAGCTGTTATATTTGATTGTGTATAGCTCAACGCTTTAGCCGCTTTATTAAGACTTTTAAGATCATAAATCGTTTTAAAAATATGTAATCCTTTAAAATCCATTTTTGCTCAGTAACCTATCATTTTTTTTGATAACTCAATCATAAATTAGAATTATTCAAACCTCAATTAAGTTATTAAACTAACGATAAAATTAAAAGGAGGAAAAACAATGCAAGCTATGCAATATAAAATTCTTTTACCTGCCGATTATGATATGCAGATCATAAAAAATCGCGTCAACCAAAATGGTTATAAAATGGATGGCTTTGAAGATTTACTTTTTAAAGCTTATTTAATCTCAGAACAAGGCAATGACAATCTAACCAATAGTTATTGCCCGCTGTATATTTGGCATCACACTAACGGCATGACTAAATTTATTTTTGATGGCTATTTTGACAATATAATTGACTCATTTGGCTGGCAAAATATTAATATTGGCATTACGACAAAAATTGAATTAGAAGATAACTTTTTTCTCAGTAAATATGTATTAGAAGAACATCACGCTATACCTGTGCAAGCTCAACTAAAAAATTTTAGTTTCAAAACAACTAAACACCAAGATCAGATAGGCAATGTCGTCATCTATAATCCCGACAAATGGCAATATACTTCGTATACTTTTTTCAAGAAAAAACCAGCTAGCGAACAAAAAAATATTTATCAAATTTTGTATCTAGCAAAAGGGACAGTACCAGCGATTTATTGATAATTTTTTAGAGCTAATTTTATAGATTGATTTTGCCTTAAAGTACTTCAAAAAATTTTAGATTATATGCATTTTTAAATATATAACAGTTATATCATGTAAAAAATATTCAGGAGTCTATACCATTTCATTATAAACTCAAGGTTTATAATGAAAGAGAGAAAAAACAAAAGTTCTTACTTGCGCACACATAAAAGGCCAACTTCAACAAAAAAGAAAATTCTGAGCGCTTTAAGCATAAAAAAGCTAGCTAACCCAATATTTAGGTTAGCTAGTTACTGAATTATTGACATACAAAATTTTCAGGGTTATTGGTATCACCGTTACCTGTATATATTGTTTGTTGAGGATATTGACATAAAGGTCGTTGCATGGTGACTTGACCATTTTTTATTTTTTTAGCTATTAGAGTCGTTGGCGTTTGTTTTTTCTCAACCCAATTAACTAATGTTTCAAAACCATTAATTTTATCTGGGCCATCACCACCATTACAATGATCAACACCAGGTGCTAGATAAAGTTTGGCAAAATTATCTACATACTCTTTGCCACCCATGGTTTTCAATACATCATTATAGTATTGAATTGATCCTTTTGGTGCTACAAGACGATCATCCAAACCATGCCAAATAATCATTTTTCCACCTAATTTTTTAAACTGACTTAAATCTGTATCATCAGTTCCCATTATTGGAGCAAACATTTTAACGGATTGATTGAAATACTTTTCATAACCTTTATATCCTAAACTTTTCCAATCAAAATTAGGATCTTGTTTAATCCAATACTTCAAATAATCAAGTGGTATAGGAAAAGGTCCTTCATTACCAGCTAATACATCAAGTGGAGCGGATGGTTCAATACTAAACCATAAAGACTTTCCATTTTGATCTGTTGGACCTTGCCAGATTTTTCGTAATGTTCGAATCTCATCTTTGTTTAGGCCTGCTTGATTAAGTAGATCATCACTGATTTCTAATGTTGTTGGGTCATTAATTATTCCATCTTTAATGCCATCTTTTTCATCCGCAAATTCAATGATCGCTTTTCTAACTTTATTTAGCTTATCGCTTCCAATAGGTCTACCTAACTCTTCTTGCATTACAACTTGCGGCCATAATTCTGCAGGTACAAATTTATCCCAATAGATTGCTGGGGCTGCAATATATAAACCATCATAATCAGTTGGGTACCATTGCGCTTCCATTAGTCCTTGACGCCCTCCTGTAGAACAACCATTCCAATACGAATAATCTGCAGCCTGACCGTAATATGATTCAATAATTTGTTTAGTTTTTATCGTCATTTCATGTACACTACGATGTGCAAAATCTCTTACCGCATCAGTTTGTAATTTGCCATCTTTAAAGACAAATTTACCATCAACCAGATTCCCTACATGTCCAGTATCTGTCGCCGCTGTGACATAACCATTTTTAGCCGCTACAGCTAACTTATCAAATGGTATAAACCCTGCATATCCACCACCACCTATTGATTGTAAACGATGATTCCATTGGCTTGGCAACCATACTTCAACATTAATAGCAGGCTCAATAGTTAATTCAACTCGGCAAATCTGTGGTAAACCAACGATTTCTTTTGCTTTAGCTCCCCGTAGAGTATCAGCTAATTTGGAAGGTGGCGTAAAATTTCCTTCAATTAACTTAGTATTTACGACTTTTGCATTATCTAATTTCAAATCACTTAATTTTTTACAACTTTCGGCTGAATCCCACATTGAAGGTGGTTTTGCATAAGCAGAAGCGCTCAAACAACTTAAAACCGATAAAAACAATAAACTATATTTCATCATATCTCTATTCCTATCATCAAAAAATATCTTTTCTAAAACTATTTAGATTAATATTATGCATTACTTACATAAATAACAACATAAATAATAATTAATTTCTATCAGCGAATGTCACTCTGCCGTATTTTTTCACTTTGAAATATTAAGAAATAAAAAAAGACAATATCCATCAACGATAATTACCATCAAAATGTAACTTTGAATATCTAACTCATTGTAAAAATTTATAAATATTTCTGATGATTGTAAATTGTAATGTGTTTTAATAGAATTGTAATAAAAATTTATTTGATAAGATGACTTGGAAAGAAAAAGTAAACTATTTCAATCTGACCATCATTTAAAGAAATAGATGACAGCCAGATCGGGCTTACATTAGTACGTATTATAATGTTCCATAAAAAATTTCCCAAAATTAAGGCTTAGGATGAAAATCATCAATTTGTTCTTTCCATTCGTTGTAATCCCAAACAATAATCTTGGTTTTTAACTCAGCTAACTCATTTTGTGCGGCTTGTTTTTGTTCTGGGGTAAGAATTTGTTCCAAACGAGTTTGAATTTCCTTATTATATTCCCAAACAGGAGGGAGCTGATGACTATACCAAGCTAAATTATTATCGATTTCAATAATTTTTTGTTTTGCATAATCACTTAATAGTGACCATGCATAGGCTTTTACTGGATCTTGCTCACGCCCTAAACCATATAAATAGGCTTCAGTCACCCTTAATATACCAATAATTGAGCTGTGCTCAGCCATTATTTCGGCATAATCAATTGCCAGTTTTAAATCTTCTGGTATTAATGATTTACGATATTCGATTAATTTATTTATTTTTTTAAATTCTTCATCTTTATAATGATAGCCTTGTTGAAACAGCATTCGTGCTGTCAAATCCTCATAACAGTGATAACCTCCGTCAAGAGCATAATTAAGATACTTAATACTTTCTTCAAGATCTTCATCAGAACATGGCAAACGTTCCCCTTTGTTATCGTATCCACAAGGACTAAATCTCCAACCTTTTTGGTAAGCGAATTTTGGATATTTTAAATCAGCGAATTTATCCCATAAATAACTAAGCATTTTACGATCTTTAAATACCACCGGTTCAACTAACGGTTTGCCTGTATTATCAACTAACTGATCGCGATATTTTTTCATAAATTCAGTAAATGACATCTTACCTTCTTTTTTGTCATATACGTCATGCCAAAGGAGAAGATCATAATAATAGGGCATTGCATTTTTATCCCACTGCCAAGCATGTTTAATAAGTTTTACTAACTCATTAGGATCTCCGACAGCATAATATACCTGATTGTCGAATGCTCGACGATATAGCCTCTCAGCTTCTTCTATACGTAATAATTGGTTTTCAGGAATGGTTGAAGGATAAATAGTATAGTCCATGGTTATATTTTCTGTATCAACAAAACCAAAATCTCTGTCTTGCTTAAATAAATGATGAAAATATAAAAAATAACCCCCAATAGCCATAATAATGCTGATTACCAATAATCCTTTGAACTTTGATTGTTTCACTTTATTATTCACGCTCAATTCCATTCACTTAAATTTGCAATATCCTAATAGGCTATAATTAGCTAGCTTTAAGTTTATTAACTAGCATATTTCAAAAAATTAAGGCTTAGGATGAAAATCATCAATTTGCTCTTGCCAACGATTATAATTCCAATCAATAATTTTGGTTTTTAACTCAGCTAACTCATTTTGAGCAGCTTGTTTTTGTTCTGGGGTAAGAATTTGTTCCAAACGAGTTTGAATTTGCTTATTATATTCCCAAACTGGAGGGAGCTGAGGACGATACCAAGCTAAATTATTATCGATTTCAATAATTTTTTGTTTTGCATAATCACTTAATAGTGACCATGCATAGGCTTTTACTGGATCTTGCTCACGCCCTAAACCATATAAATAGGCTTCAGTCACCCTTAATATACCAATAATTGAGCTGTGCTCAGCCATTATTTCGGCATAATCAATTGCCAGTTTTAAATCTTCTGGTGTTAATGATTTACGGTATTCGGTTAATTTATTAATTTTTTTGAATTCTTTATCTTTATAATGAGCACCTTGTTGAAACAGTATTCGTGCAGTCAAATGCTCATAACAGTGATAACCTCCTTCTAAAGCATAATTGAAATATTTAATACTCTCTTCTAATTGTTCATCAGAGCATGGAATATATTCCTCATTATTACCGCCTTTACACGGACTAAATCTCCATCCCTTTTGGAAAGCAAATTTTGGGTATTTTAAATCAGCAAATTTATTCGACAAATAACTAAGCATTTTACGATCTTTAAATACTACTGGTTCAACTAGCGGTTTGCCGGTACTATCAACCAACTGATTGCGATATTTTTTCATAAATTCAGTAAATGACATCATACCGTCTTCCTTTTCATTTTCATCATATACGTCATGCCAAAGAAGAAGATCATAATAATAGGGCATTGCATTTTTATCCCATTGCCAAGCATGTTTAATAAATTTAACTAAGTGATCAGGATCTACAACAGCATAAAATACTTGATCGTCGAATGCTCGACGATATAGCTCTTTAGCCTCTTCTATACGTAATAATTGGTTTTCAGGAATGGTTGAAGGGTAAATAGTATAGTCCATGGTTATATTTTCTGTATCAACAAAACCAAAATCTCTGTCTTGCTTAAATAAATGATGAAAATATAAAAAATAACCCCCAATAGCCATAATAATGCTGATTACCAATAATCCTTTGAACTTTGATTGTTTCACTTTATTATTCACCCTCAATTCCATTCACTTAAATTTGCAATATCCTAATAGGCTATAATTAGCTAACTTTAAGTTTATAACGAGCATATTTCAAAAAATTAAGGTTTAGGATGAAAATCATCAATTTGCACTTTCCATTCGTTGTAATCCCAAACAATAATTTTGGTTTTTAACTCAGCTAACTCATTTTGAGCAGCTTGTTTTTGTTCTGGGGTAAGAATTTGTTCCAAACGAGTTTGAATTTGCTTATTATATTCCCAAACTGGAGGGAGCTGATGACGATACCAAGCTAAATTATTATCGATTTCAATAATTTTTTGTTTTGCATAATCACTTAATAGTGACCATGCATAGGCTTTTACTGGATCTTGCTCACGCCCTAAACCATATAAATAGGCTTCAGTCACCCTTAATATACCAATAATTGAGCTGTGCTCAGCTATTATTTCGGCATAATCAATTGCCAGTTTTAAATCTTCTGGTGTTAATGATTTACGATATTCGATTAATTTATTAATTTTTTTGAATTCTTTATCTTTATAATGATCGCCTTGTTGAAACAGCATTCGTGCAGTCAAATCCTCATAACAGTGATAACCTCCGTCCAAAGCATAATTGAAATATTTAATACTCTCTTCTAATTGTTCATCAGAGCATGGAATATATTCCTCATTATTACCGCCTTTACACGGACTAAATCTCCATCCCTTTTGGTAAGCGAATTTTGGATATTTTAAATCAGCAAATTTATCCCATAAATAACTTAGCATTTTACGATCTTTAAATACCACCGGTTCAATTAACGGTTTTCCGGTATTATCAACTAACTGATCGCGATATTTTTTCATAAACTCAGAAAATGAAATCATACCTTTTTCTTTTTTGTTATCATCATAATACTTTTGCCAAACAATAAGATCATAGTAATAGGGCATTGCATTTTTATCCCATTGCCAAGCATGTCTGATAAATTTCACTAACGCTTCTGGATTAACGACAGCATAAAATACTTGATCGTCAAATGCACGACGATATAGCTCTTTAGCCTCTTCTATACGTAATAATTGGTTTTCAGGAATGGTTGAAGGATAAATAGTATAGTCCATGGTTATATTTTCTGTATCAACAAAACCAAAATCTCTGTCTTGCTTAAATAAATGATGAAAATATAAAAAATAACCACCAATAGCCATAATAATGCTGATTACCAATAATCTTTTGAATTTTGATTGTTTCACTTTATTATTCACCCTCAATTCCATTCACTTAAATTTGCAATATCTTAATAGGCTATAATTAACTAGCTTTAAGTTTATAACGAGCATATTTCAAAAAATTAAGGTTTAGGATGAAAATCATCAATTTGCTCTTGCCAACGATTATAATTCCAATCAATAATTTTGGTTTTTAACTCTGCTAACTCATTTTGTGCGGCTTGTTTTTGTTCTGGGGTAAGAATTTGTTCTAAACGAGTTTGAATTTCCTTATTATATTCCCAAACTGGAGAAAGCTGATAATAATCCCATGCTAAATTATTACCGATTTCAATAATTTTTTGTTTTGCATAATCACTTAATAGTGACCATGCATAGGCTTTTACTGGATCTTGCTCACGCCCTAAACCATATAAATAGGCTTCAGTCACCCTTAATATACCAATAATTGAACTGTGCTCAGCTATTATTTCGGCATAATCAATTGCCAGTTCTAATCTTTCTGGTATTAATGATTTACGATATTCGGTTAATTTATTAATTTTTTTGAATTCTTTATCTTTATAATGAGATCCTTGTTGAAACAGCATTCGTGCTGTTAAATCCTCATAACAGTGATAACCACCTTCCAAAGCATAATTGTAATATTTAATACTCTCTTCTAATTGTTCATCAGAGCATGGAAGATATTTCTCATTATTATCACTTTCACAAGGACTAAAATTCCTACCCTTTCGGTAAGCAAATTTTGGATATTTTAAATCAGCAAATTTATTCCATAAATAACTACGCATATTTCGTTCTTTAAATACCACCGGTTCAATTAACGGTTTTCCGGTATTATCAACCAACTGATCGCGATATTTTTTCATAAATTCTTTAAAAGACATCATACCTTCTTCTTTCGCATATTCATTATAAAATTCATGCCAATAAAGAAGGTCATAATAATAAGGCATTGCATTTTTATCCCACTGCCAAGCATGTTTAATAAATTTAACTAAGTCTTCAGGATCTACAACAGCATAAAATACTTGATCGTTAAATGCACCACGATATAGTTTTTCAGCTTCTTCTATGCGTAATAATTGGTTTTCAGGAATGGTTGAAGGGTAAATAGTATAGTCCATGGTTATATTTTCTGTATCAACAAAACCAAAATCTCTGTCTTGCTTAAATAAATGATGAAAATATAAAA
>NZ_JACFQU010000001.1:0-246611 GCF_016101285.1 Gilliamella sp. W8136 | reverse complement strand
CACATTTTGTTGTCTGATTATTGATTTTTGGCGAAACCATTTGATCATATGACAAGATGTGTATCTACCTTAACTTAATGATTTTTACCAAAATCATTAGGGGATTCATCAGAGTTAAGCACCCATTTATGACGGTATAGACTCCTGAATAATTTTTACAAAAACTAAACATAATCTATTAAAATATTTAGAGAATTTGCTTTAGCGTTTCTTCAATTATTCTGCGACATAAAAAAGGCGATTTTTAAATTAATCGCCTAAATTTATTAATATTTAAGTAGATATTATTAATTTCTAATACGAAATACCCACAAATTCAAATCCAGCGTCATTAATTGCTGCAATGGCTGCTTCTTGCGAGATTGTACCACCTTCTATATCAACTTCATGCTTAGCAAGATCTACCGTTACTTTCGCTTTGGAATCGATAGCATTGATTGCTTTAGTAATGGTATTGACACAATGTTGGCAACTCATATTATCGACTATTAATTTCATCATTAACCCCTTTTGGTTATTTAATAATTTAATTACTCATTTAGCAAAATTAAGGTATCCCCTAAATAAAAATAAGTTTGCTAGCTAAGTAAGGCGTAACGACTATATTACGCCAATAAACTGATAAAAAAAATAGTTTGGAATATTTAAAAAGCAGTAAAATTTCCCCCGCTAGTTAGACGAAGAATCTGATTAGTAAACGTGAGGAATTTGATGAGATTCTTCTAAACTATTATAGAGTTCAATCGCCTCTTACCCTCCTCAGTAATAAACCCTATATCAATCGGAGCGGGTGGTTTTCAAAAGCACTTTTAATTTCTATTTCAGTTTAACGTTTAGACCAATGCTTAGGGAAGAATATTGTTTCATTCTGCTCTTTATACTACCTGACAGTATTAGGGGCTCTGACTGATATATATCCTTTCGAGACACCATTCGCATCTGCTTAACCAGTCCACTTATCTACTTTGATATTTGGATCTTTTAAATAATGCCTTCTGTATCAACTTTTTGCCGTTTTTATGAGTCTTAATCTCACCATTTAAAATGTGCTCGGTATTAATTGTTACCTGAGCACCATTACCGATTATTTATTGAACTATCCCCTCTGAGGTTGGTGATGGATTGAAGTCTTCGAGATACTCTCCAGCTTTACTTTCTGTTCCGTTGACACTTTTCTTGCAGTATTACTACTTATACTTTTGGGGGCTGTTAATAATTTGCTTTCTGTTAGTATAGATAAAGTAAAATTTCCGTCAAAACCATTAATAATCATCACGATTCCAATGGTTTTACCAACCATTACTTTATCTTCTTCATCGCTATAATCAAAACTACTAAAACTTATTACATATAAAGCATAAATAACACGAAATTTATTTAATTCTTTTGAAATGCTATTTAATAAATATTCAATTTCTTGTTAGCCAAGTTGAGCGTTTGGTGAATTCAAATATGTTAATTCCTTTTATGCATGTGAAGAGAATTACTGGCGGTAATCATGCTTTATTGGTAATTTAAATCCTGTAATCTCTCCTCATTTAACTTATACTGTTGCTCTGATATTTTTTTTAAAACACTGGCTAATGTCAGTTCATTTAGACAATTACTAAGATCAATTTTAGAATAAGGCACACTCTTTGATTCAAGATATTGCTCTAATCGCCATTCATCCAGTACATTCGGCTCTGAAAAATAGTTATGCATGTTAACAACGAGCTCAGGTAGAGGTTTCTTTCTTATGAATTCCAACCCCTTACCATGCTTTTTAAATAACCATTCTTGTCCATGAATATCTATTTCTCCTCTTCTAGGACAATCTAATAATAGATTGTAATCCTTAACTTCAGGGTAATTCCTCTTAAAAACAGTCAGTAAACTATTTTGTAATTGGATCATTTCGTTAATATATTTTTTCATATCAGTATCTCGAAAGAGCCTCCGCTGCTGTATGATAATCTTTAATACTAATCATTTTTCCATTAATGATAGCTACATCTATAGGTTGAGGGGCGTCAAATTCACTCGCTTTATATCCTTTACTCGTCTTTTAATATCTGAATCTGGCATCATATTTGAATTTTGCCGACTAATTGAATTTTTAGGATCTACATTTTTAGTTCGCAACCACTTTTTCAATATCAATCGAAATGCACAATTCTAATAAAGGTAAATGCTCATCTATTCCAATTGTGTCTATAGAAATTTTTATTGGATTATTAATTAAGATATCCATTAGTGCGCCCCGTATATCGTGCATAAATAATTGTTGATAATTCAGCTACTGATCTAGATGGTCTAAACTGTAATTACCACCCATCGATAGTAATTCTGTCATTATAAGGAATATTATTCTTTTGCGAAGTAGATCTAAGAACAGATAAAAAGAGGATCCCCACAAGATGGTGAGGATTACTTAATTTTATAATTTACTATTTAGCCAATAACTAGATGTATATTATTTACCATTATGAATTCTGTAATATAAATAGCATATGTACTAGCCAATCTTTGCTTGATGACCATTCATTCAGATAATAATAATTACAATCAATATCATCTAATATAATTTTTTGTAATTCGTTTTCATTATATGAAGAGTCAATCAATGATTGAATTTCTTTTATCATTTCTTGTTGTTCTTGATCTGTTTCTGTTTTTTTATAGGACAACAAAGATTCATTAGCTCCCCCAAAGATTTCTTCAAAATCTTGATTCAAATAGCATCTCAAATAATAAGATAATGCAGGATATTTTTCTGTTGCAATCATGGTATTGGATATCCCGTAATAATTTTATAACTGGTAGGCATTGAAAAGGCTCTTGCTATAATAATTCTGGCATTTGAGACTTGAGTTGCGCTTGTTTGCCCCTTTGAAATACTAATTCATATTGGTGACGATGACTTATAATCAATCTCTAAATAGCCTTTTGGTTTCCAAATAAATCATTATTTATCTTAGATTGATTTGCATCAATCGCTTTGCTTGTAATCGCTTCAGCTGTCGCTCTATCTGTAAATGAGGTTGCTGTTTTACATTTTCTGTAATTGTCCATCATCAATCTCTGATAAACGCCCCAAACTACCTATAACTAACTTATCAGGAGTTAACTATGGCTAAGGCACATTCTAAGCTAAAATCAACCACATGCAAAGCGCCCACACAACCCATTACTGATGGGTTTTACACCGTGGGGTACACACCTAATTTGGGCAGACCTCCCCCCAGACCGCAACAGTTCATTAAAGACCGCTGGCTGGAAGCCTTCGGCTTTACTATCGGTCAGATAATCATCATCGACGCGCAACAGAGGTTATTGATTATCAGGATTGAGGAGCCTTTCTAAAATAAAGTAATCTAGATCTGTCCTTGATAATATTAACCCTATAATTAAATCAAAGACAGATCAGCTAATAAATTATCTTGTTAATGTTGAAAATTCAGTAGAAATAAAAGGTTGCAATCTTATTACAACCTTTGTTCTTGAACCATCTAGTTCAACTTCGGTCGTTAGGTACTCACCTATTACATCTTTTTCTATCTTAAAGTATTCTACACCCTCCATTAGATTGTGCGCTATTCTTTGCTGTTTATACTCTATAATTGTTTGTATCCAACTTTCAAATACACTAAACGAAAAAAGTATAGACATTTCATTTTGATCAGTATATTGGTATGCAAAGTGTAAATACTCTCTATCCTGAAAAGTAGGCTCTCCCTCAAAAAAAGCTAACAAATCTATTTCATCTGGAAAAGTTTCCATAAACATTTATTTTTTTCCTTCTTTTGGAATTGTTGTTATAAGTTTACGTGAACTATCTGGCATAGTTTGTTGACCTAATCATCCGCGCTCGTCAAATTGATGACGGCAGGTCAACTCACCAAAACGTCCCATATGGCGGCAGATTTCTTGACCTTGCCCCCATTTATGGCTTATTGACGACTAAATCCTTGATGCTCCTGCGTAATACCACCACATTTATCATATTGCAACACCAATGGTCATTGCCCATCATGAATCTCAGATAAACGCCTGAAACCATCCATAACTTACTTACCAGAAGTTAACTATGGCTAAGGCACATTCTAAGCTAAAATCAACCACATGCAAAGCGCCCACACAACCCATTACTGATTGGTTTTACACCGTGGGTTACACGCCTAATCTGGGCAGACCTAACCCCAGACCGCAACAGTTCATTAAAGATCGCTGGCGGGAAGCCTTCGGTTTTACCATCGGTCAGACAATCATCATCGACGCGCAACAGGGATTATTGATTATCAGGATTGAGGAGCCTTTCTAAAATAAAGTAATCTAGATCTGTCCTTGATAATATCAACCCTATAATTAAATCAAAGACAGTTCAGCTAATAAATCATCTTATTAATGTTGAAAATTTAGTAGATATAAAAGGTTGCAATCTTATTACAACCTTTGTTATTGTATCCTCTAGTTCAACTTCGGTCGTTATGTACTCACCTTCTACATCTTTTTCAATCTTAAAGTATTCTACACCCTCCATTAGATTGTGCGCTATTCTTTGCTGTTTATACTCTGTAATTGTTTGTATCCAACCTCCAGTTGCACTAAACGAAAAAAGTATAGACATTTCATTTTGATCAGTATATTGGTATGCAAAGTGTAAATCCTTTGTATCCTGAAAAGTAGGCTCTCCCTCAAAAAAAGCTAACAAATCTATTTCATCTGGAAAAGTTCGAATAAACATTTATTTTTTTCCTTTTTTTGGAATTGTTGTTGTTATAAGTTTACGTGAACTATCTGGCATAGTTTGTTGACCTAATCATCCACGCTCGTCAAATTGATGACGGCAGGTCAACTCACCAAAACGTCCCATATGGCGACGGATTTCTTGACCGTGCTCCCATTGATGGTTAGATTGACGACTAAACCTTTGATGCTTCTGCGTAATACCACCACATTTATCATATTGCAACACCAATGGTCATTGCCCATCATGAATCTCAGATAAACGCTCAAAACCATCCATAACTTAATTACCAGAAGTTAACTATGGCTAAGACATATTCTAAGGTAAAATCAACCACATGCAAAGAGCCTACCCCACCCATTACCGAGCGTTTTTATACCATCGGTTACGTCCCCAGCGACTTTTGCTATCCCAACTCAAGACCACACAGCTCACCATTAAAGGACGCTGGCTTGAGCAGCTCGGCTTTTATGCCGGGCAGGCTGTCGTGGTGAAAATTGAGCGCAACAAGTTAATTATTGAACTTGCGATGCAGATCTAAAAAGCAATAAAAGATCCCCATTGGTTAAAGCGGGGATTAATGCTTATTCAACAGGCGCTAATGAAACTGCCATTTCTAGCACTATATCTAAATAGATCTTTTCTCCATTAGCCCCACTTCTTTTCAACTCATCACGAGCATAAATAATATTAACTTTGGCTCCGACTCTAAAAAGCTTTTTATCATCTTCTTTTATATAATTATAAATACTTTCTTCACATACTGATCCATCATCTAATAATAAACTGAAGCTGTTATCTATCAATGATGGATTTTGTCCCGCGACATAGGTTCTAGTTATAATTCCTGAAATAAATAGTAAAGGCATTTTATTTTTCTCAATACTATTCCACCATTCTTGGGAGCCAAAAAGACCATTAGTACCTTTAAGACCCATATTAGGTCTTGAATGATCCAGTGTGAGAGTTTGAGTTAAAGTGATCTGTTCTGGATTAGCTTGTAACTCTTCAGAAAGAAGATATACCAATTTCATAGGCACTTTTGTATTTTCTAACTTTAATAGCATAATTCTTCCTTTTATTGCACTTTTTCAAAATAGACAATATTATTATTATTAAGAATTTCCATTCCTTTACCTTGCCCAAGTTGGGTCGTCATTTGCCCACTTTCAATTTTAAAACGGGTATTGATATCCATCCATTTTCCTGTTTGAGTTGACATACTCGGCAGTTGTTTTGCTGCAGCTTCATTCGCTGCAATCCCTATTTTTTCAAGCTCGGAGAATGTACTAGGTTTAACTGTAATTTTTACTGTTATACCATCATATTCTGACGAATAGTTTAGAACTGGCGAAACTGAGGTTTCTGTCGTTGCCAACATAATACCTGTTCTTTCAAATTGCTTAAATTGCTCAGGAGACATAGTCCGATAAACAATCTCATTTCCGTGAAAATCATATTGCTGTACTGGATTTAACGGATTTTTAGATTGAGTTGCAGGCACTCCAATCGCTTCTCTTACCGCTTGTGTCGCACCTGTAGTCCCCTTTCCAGCTTCCGTTCCCGGACAAACTTCATCCAACCCCAATGGGTCTATCCAAGTGATTGGATTAGCCACGTAACTATAGGCATTTTCACCCCCCGCTAAACCAATCGGGTCTTGACTAATGTAACGTGCACAGTGTGGGTCATAGTAACGGTATCGATTATAATGTAACCCCGATTCTTCATCAAAATATTGTCCCGGTAGTCGCAACGGTTGGGGTACCGTTTGATAATCAATTGCTAAGTTACCATAAGATTTATACACCGCACTCCATACAATCTCCCCCCTGAGTCGTCACTAACCATGGTAATGACGGATTTTCTTAAACTCGATTAATCGATGCTAACTATCCCAAGTAAAGCAGTGTTCGGTATGTTGGCGTTTACCACGACGTTCACGAATCAGATTATCAAATTCATCATACGGATAATGCCGATCAGCCAGTCATCATCGATGCACAGCAAAGGTTGTTAATTATCAGGATTGAGGGGCTGAGCTAAAAGGTAAAATAAAATCCCCACGGTTAGGTGGGGATTTTTGCTTACTGATAAAGTGAAAATACTATTTTAGGTAATCGAGGAATAAGATTAATATCATCACAATTGACAAGAAATTCTACATTTGTTGATAATATTTCTGAGTAATCGCCTTCTATTTCCCCTGCGAATGAGTACATAAGATCTTTTTCTTCTTCATCGACTTCACTTGAAATAATAACCAGCACTTTAGCACCCCAGCACGATCGACGTCTATAGATATCATTCTAAATTTAGGCGATATATTAAATAACATAGCTCTTTGTGCAGATAGTAATAACTGTACATCATTCATTTTATTGCCCTCCTTTATTTGGATTCACGGGTACAATCTTCGGCCATCGGCTTGATTGAATTATAAATATGTTTGTTGGTTTATTAACATCAGGGAGACCATTAGGGTTTCCAGTATTAATATATCTTCCTGTAATTCCTAATACCGTTTATTCACTTCAATAAGCCAAGTATATAAATACATACGAATCACCTGTAAAACCATCTATAATACAAAATTAAAGCCTAAAGCTATCTTTAAGATCTTGATACTCAATAAGTGATAACTCATTAACTTTAATAAAAATTAGCTCATTTTCAAAACCGAATCCCATTTCAACCCTCTCCATCCTAATAAGTGTTTTCACTACTCGTTTTTCAGAGAAAACAACTAAAACACTACTAGTCGTTAGCGATACAGAATATTCAGACACATGATCATAAATATTTTTATGTAACATGGATATATCGAAAATAGGAATCCCTTTTGATATTTCTAACACTTCAAATTCTATATTTTCAGTACTCGCTTTATTAACCATTGTTAGCACAATATTTTTTAGATCACCGGATTTCTCACCAATTCCAATTTCTAATAATGAATTACTAAAATTACCCGTCCGCCAATAGATTTTTTTTTCATTGCAAACGTTTTTTTCATCTACATTAACAGTAAAAGGAACATGATAATCAATTTCAACTGTATTGTTGACTATTGGATTAACATTAATAATTTTAAGCATTTTCAGCCTCTTATTTAGGATTATATCGAGCATGTTTTACAACAATATTTTGTCCTGCTTCTCTTGGCACTGGTAGTATAAACTCCTAATTCTCACCATGAATCATTTTATCAGTAACAATACCATTTTGTTTTATTGCAATATTTAATGCTGATTCAAATTCTTTCAATGCAATTTGACTACTTATAGATGTTGTTGAGCCAGTTAGCTCACCAACAACATTATAATCATAACGGCGTTCAATTGATTTACTTAAGGTTTGATGAAGTTGTAGAGTTTGTTGACGTAATCGTCCGTATTCGTCAAATTGATGACGGCAGGTCAACTCACCAAAACGTCCCATATGGCGACGGATTTCTTGACCGTACTCCCATTGATGGTTAGATTGACGACTAAACCTTTGATGCTCCTAAGTAATACCACCACATTTATCATATTGCTACACCAATGGTCATTGCCCATCATGAATCTCAGATAAACGCCCGAAACCATCCATAACTTACTTACCAAAAGTTAACTATGGCTAAGGCACATTCTAAGATAAAAACAACCATTACTAAAACCAGAACGGTAAAATCACGGCCAAAGCGCAGCTTAACGGTCGGTTACAGCCCTAATGGCGGGCAGACCCAACCCCAGACCGAAACTGACCATAAAGGGGCGTTGGCTGGAGCAGATAGGCTTTTATGCCGGACAAGCCGTGTTGATTAAAGTTAAACGAAATAAATTAATTATTGAACTTGCTATGCAGATCTAGGAACTTATAAAAATTAGATCCTAGATCAGAGTTAGACTGGGGATTTAACAAGTTATTTATTGGGATTTATATATAAATATCGATTATCTAAATCCAAACCTAATAAATCAACAATATGAAGTACTTTTTGATATTCATCTTCACTAATTTTCACATCAAAATCTGCAATATGATCACATAATGTTTCAAAAGCTAAAACATTTTCTGAATGATTAATGTAATCCAAAGCATAATCTACTAACTCAGGATCTAGCCTATCTTTTATTAAATTACCTAATTCTTTTATATAATCATTAATTAACATAATTATTTGATCCTTTTTTTTATTTTTTACTTACTTATTGGTTTGTAATTTGGCGGAACTGGTGCACTGTCAGGAAATGTCGTTATTATCTTTTCATTTGCTGGCTCATAAATAACTCTAATTCTTACTCCGTCTCTAACTTCGTATTCGGCCCATCTTGCTGGATTTCCTGCTTTAGTATAAAGGCCTCCAGTACCATTTTGTGCACACCATTGTGTATTAGGTGATGTTGCAATATCTCCGATTTCGTGAACAACTTTATCTGCTGGCCATTCTTTAGGGAAAACTGTTTGTCCTGCTTCTCTTGGCGCTGGTAGTATAAACTCCTAATTCCCACCATGAATCATTTTATCATTAACAATACCATTTTGTTTTATTGCAATATTTAATGCTGATTCAAATTCTTTCAATGCAATTGGACTACTTATAGATGTTGTTGTTGAGCCAGTTAGCTCACCAACAACATTATAATCATAACGGCGTTCAATTGATTTACTTAAGGTTTGATGAAGTTGTAGAGTTTGTTGACGTAATCGTCCGCACTCGTCAAATTGTCAGATTCCGACAACGTGGGGATTTAATAAGCATTAATTCTGTTATAGATTAATATTGTATTTCTCTGCTAGTTCACTAAGCATGTCTCCAAATTCTAAAAGCTCTTCTCTAGTCCATCCCGTTAAGGTAGGAATTTCATTTACACTGCATGAAACTAAAACAGCAGATTCAAGCTCTCTTATTAAGTTAAACTCCCTTTCACTCATTTGAACATTTAATAAATTATTTTGTTTTTCTAGTATATTCATTTTAAATCTCAGTTAATTCATTGCGGTGTTTTTTGGGTTGGTAAACGTTTAATATAGTTATCCCATCCAATATCATAATCGGATCTGAATGCAGTACTTTCACCTTTACTCGGATCTCTTATAACAACCGTTCTTGTATTTGAATCTAAATAAGCAACTCGTTAGTCAAAGTAATAACGTACGTTTGTTGGGTTATTAATAACGTTTTCAACATGTTGTTGGAACTATGCTCGTGTTCTAATATCTAAGGAATTAAATTCACCTCGTTGTAAAACTTGCTTATCAAAAGCATGACCATTAGCTATTTCCTGAGATGCTAATTGAGCATTTAATTTAGGATTATTGACGGCATTCTCTGCTCCTGTAGCAGGTTTTGTTATAGTCGTCCCCTTTCCAGCAATAAATAAGTTCCCCACTGAGTAAGCGGGGATCGTGTACTAACTCAGTAAAAATCTTCTCGTTTGAATTTTTTACCTGTAGGAATAACATCTTCTTTATTAAAACAATCTATTGTATCTTTATCATGCAATAACACTGCATACCCATACAAAATATCATCTTCCTCACTAACCCCCATAACTATACCTTTCCTCCCAGAATATTGTTTATGCTTGGTAGTAGGAAGAACTTCAACTTCTGAATAAAAATCAATTTTATCTATCATCGTAATCTCAACTATTTATGCGTTATTTTTCCATCTAAAGATACGTTTAAATTTGAACCATCACGACTTGCCAACCAAGCTGCAATTAACCATACGGTGGCTTCGTCCATATGATTAAACGATGCGGCGATTTCCTTATCCGGCATCGGTAACTGAGTGACAAGGTTTTCATGGTCTGATCAGGTAATGGAATGGTCGTTGTCATTAAAAACAAATTGATGTTGCAATGAATGACTCCAACCGTAGCTAAATACCGAGCTTACTTCCACCTCTGTTGTACGATATTGTCGTTTGAATACAAACGGATAAACGTCTTATCAAGGAGTTAACTATGGCTAAGACACATTTTAAGCTAAAATCAACCACATGCAAAGCACCTACACACCCCATTACTGAGCGGTTTTATACCGTGGGTTACACGCCTAATCTGGGCAGCCCCAACCCTAGCCGCAACTGACCATAAAGGGGCTCTAGCTGGAGCAGATAGGCTTTTATGCCGTACAGGCGGTGGTGATTAAAGTTGAGCGCAACAAGTTAATTATTGAACTTGCTATGCAGTTCTAAAAGATAGTAAGTCAGATCCCCACTGTAGGTGGGGATTTAATTTTCATTCAACTAGCTTTTTTAATGAACTCTGCTAAAACACGCTTTACCGGTGAGCTAGCATTCTGCAATAAAATATCTATTTTTGATAATAGCTGCTCTTTCTTAGAATTATCTAGATTAGATAAATTTAGAAGCCTTAATGTATCAATGCAAGAGATAAATAAGTCCTCATTATTTGTGTTAATAATATTTAGGAGAGCTTCTAATTCATGTGAGTTATGTAAATCCCCCAAACATTCTATAAGCCTTTTTTGCCAAAAAATAGGCTTAAGCTTTAGTTGAGTTAATAATAACTCCCAATCATTACTATTGAATTCTTTAAGTATTTCAGTAGTTTCTAAAATAGCGCAATCATACCAATAATCGCCAGGCTCACTTTCCTTGCTAAAATCAGATACACACACATCAAATTTATTATACATATCTTATCTCTTTTATTTTATAGGATTAAATCACGGTGTAGGTTTACCTCCGACTGGATAGCCCGCCGTGATGTCATTACCTTTTTTAATGACATCGATTTCCACTCCATTAACAGTTCCTCGATAAAGAGTTTCACCAGTTGAAGGTCTTACTCCTATAGGCTTAGTATTTCCAATTTTATTAACAGAATCAACAATACTCTTATCTGACCAACTTTCAGGAAATAAGGTGCTTGTTTTTATTTTTGACAAATTCCCATCCTCAAACTGAGTTGTATATTTTACAGTTCGCGTTCCATCAGCATTCACTTTTATCGTTTCTACTGCATATTTAGGATTAGCATCATTTATACTTGGAAAATGCCACCAATTATTTTATTTGAGCCTTCAATACGTTGACCTGCTAAAATTTTACTCTCCATTTCAGGTGTTAGTTTAGATACAGCCCCACTCGTCCCCCTTTCCAGTTTCTGTTCCCAGACAAACTTAATTCAACCTTAAAGGGTCTATCCAAGTGATTGGGTTAGCCATGTAACTATAGGCATTTTTACATATTGCGATTAATTCTGCTCATAGCGTTCATCTTGAATAATATAAGGCTCTGCTATTTTGCCTTATACAACCTAAGCCATCTTTTGTTATCCTATAGATAAGTTTCCTGATGGAAAGGCTAAAAATAAGTTAGTTCATTTATAAAAAGTGATATATAGCATTCATTCTTTCCACATCTTCTTTTAATACTATTTTTGCTCTATCACTCAGTCCCCCTGAATTTTTCTCTGCAAAATGTTTAAGTAATAAAAATGTTTCCTTGGTAATATAACCCTTGAACGAATGACCAACCAACATTCCTAAGGCTTCAATTAAAGATTCTGTAGGTTTTAATTTTAATTCTTTAACTAGTTCTGCCTCTGCTTTTTCAGGGGAAATTGTATATAAAGCAAGACAGGCGGCATAAATATAATCTAATGCATCAATTTCATCACTAATTTCAATGTGCGAGTATTTTATTACATTAAGTAAACCAGAAATAATTAATTGCTTTTCTTCAAATGAAAAATCTCTATTTTTATATACTTTCCATTCAGCGAAATTAAACTCTGGGCATTTTAAATAAAATAATGCAGCACATAGTCCTACTAATATGCTGCCAATATCTTCTCTTTCAGGACATAGGGTAAAAATTTGCCCCAAGGATAAATTTGGCATGTCCTCTATAGAATGGAGGATTAAATCAATTTCAGTAATTGCTCCTGGTTTTGAAAGATCTATTTTTTTTAATTTATTACGAATAATCAATGGAGAACCTCGTTAGTAGTTATGTTTTTAATATTCATATTTGAAAAGTGTAATTCTAACTGCTTCAATGCATCAGTTGATTGTGCACGATAGCGACCTGACTGACTATTTATTACTAATGTTCCATCAGCCTCTATTTTTAACTCTCCAGCAACTTTTACTGCTTCACCCCCCGCTAAACCAATCGGGTCTTGACTAATGTAACGTGCACAGTGTGGTCATAGTAACGGTATCGATTATAATGTAACCCCGATTCTTCATCAAAATATTGTCTCGGTAGTCGCAACGGTTGGGATACCGTTTGATAATCAATCGCTAAGTTACCATAAGACTTATACACCGCACTCCATACAATCTCCCCCTGAGTCGTCACTAACTCCTGCGGTGTCCCCCCAGTTGGTCATTGAAGTAGTAGTAAATCTCACCCCCCTCGTTCCCGACCATTATGACCATTAAAAGCCGCTGGCTTAAAGCCTTCGGCTTTACCACCGGTCAGCCAGTCAACATCGATGCGCAGCAGGAGTTATTGATTATCAGGAGTGAGGGACTGAGCTAAGAGGTAAAACAAGATCCCCCACGGGTTAGGTGGGGATTATTCATTAGTAGATGGTTTCACATTGTATGCTAGATAGCTTTATATTTCTTAAAAACACACTCATTTTTTTTAGATACCAATTAAAATCTGGAATCTCTTCCCCAGATAAATACTGACGATTTATTGACAATGACATAGATAAATAGTTAGGGTAAATTAATAAATTACCCCCTGATTCATTATCATAAACCATCACTATACCGATTTTATCCATAATATTATGAGAGTTTATAAACTCGTCTAAATTGAACAAATTCATGTCGATATTTAACCAGTTATAATCATCGATATCATTTGACGATAGATAAGTAACCATATTTTGATAATAAATATTCCCGCCATTATTTATTAGGCACTTTAATATCTCTTTAGGAGAATATTCTTGTGCAAAATTTATATCTATGCTGACTTGCATTCCCATATTAATATTCCTTAAACGGTATGTTCTTTGATGTTAACCAGTCTTTAACATGCTGAGGGATAGGTGTGTTAGAATGGACTTCAAAAGACGCACCATTTTACTTGGCAATACTCGCATAAGATCCACATCGGATTTAAATTTCTTAAATCCTTTACTACCTGCCTGAGCATGATCTTGCCAATAGCGTCCTGATTTAGTCTCATACCAGATTGAATTATTTGGACCATATAAGTCAGATTCTCACAGGGTGGGGATCTGACTATCTACCACCATTGAGGATAATTAGTAAATTCATTTCTGATTAATGAATAAACATCATCAGTAATCTTACTACTATAGGAAGCCGTCATAACGTTTCCCTCTTGAGCTTGTCTCTTAACTGACCATGTGAACTCTATATCATCATGTTTTTTTATTATTTTTATAATGAAAATATTACTCATATCATGTAACACTGCGCTTTCTCCCTTATTAAGTCCTTTGGAGAAAAGATCCCAAACATTACAATCAATCCAAATTTCACCACTGTATGCTAAATGATGAGTAAACTGTTCCATATTAATATCAATTTTAAATTTAATTGATGGTAAATAATCATCTATCTCTATCTCATCAAAAAATATTTTGATAGGATCATTTAAATTAATACTCATTAACACCCCCCTTTTATTTAACTAGCCGAGCGTGAATTACAGCAGGAAGATCACCTGGTTTTTTAGGTGGTGCTAACTTTAATTCCCAATCATCGAGTTAAAAGCTAAAACAAAATCCACACCGATTAGGTGAGGATAATAAGTCTAATTAGATAGGTACAGCTTCCTTGGTTCTTAACCATGAGCCTTTTAGTTCATTACATAAATGAGCATCAATAATTTTTTCTATCTCCTGCAAATACTGAATTTTTTCGGGAGCTTCCTTTATTACAAGAGGAACTAATTGATACCAAGCATATAGTATCCAGTCAGGGTTTGTTTCAGCTACTTTTTTCATGTGCTGAAGTAATTTTTTATAACCTAATCCAGATACCGTCGCTTTAATCCAAGGCTTAGTTCCAGAGACATTTTTTTTTCTAATCCCATGTCTAAAAACTTTATCAACACACTACGATCCCTAATAACACGCGGGATCAATCTTAGTGAGGATTCTCTAACTACATCAGAATTATGTTTTAGCAGAGTTTCCATCAAAGCTGAACTTTCATGCTCAGGTAGCTTTCTTAAATAATGAGCTAACTCATTTTCAGCTCTTCCATCAGGAAGCTTATTTATAATATTATTCAGCATTAGGATGCTCCTTAAATTTATCTATAGATGTCAAAATAAGATCCTCAAAGTTTTTTGATAAGGATCTTACTATTACATTTAAATTCAAAAATAACCCTGTTTTATACTTTATTGCATTATCAACTTGAGTTAATAATTGAATCAATATTCAAAGAATAACTTTTTTATTCATTTAACTCTATCTATGATGAGTTGTTAGTCGGAGGATAACTTTCGATAGCTTGGTCATAGCCATTATCATTAGAAAAATATTTCATAAAGAAATCAAAATCCCATATCGATGACTTTATATTATTAAACCTACTAATGTCTAAAGATTTATTCTTCATTGCCACTTCTGATTCTTTTTGGTGATTTATTTTGGTTATACCTTCATAGCCGCCAACCAAATCATCACATCCAATGATAAATGGTAGGATATTCTCTTCCTCCAGTTCTAAAAAAACTTTACCATTAAAGATCACTTGACTAAAAATATCTGAATCTAAATGTTGTGTATCTTTACCACCACATTCTACAAATCGGTCTTTTATATTAAACTTTAAGCCAGATGAGTGGTAATAATCATGATTATTATGAATAACTCTTAAGTCGTAGCAGCGAATATTTTCAATAATAAGTAAGGCCTTTTTAGCTAATATGATTAAATCCTTATCAATGTTGATGATACTTTTCGGGTTAACGGATAATATCTGATTACGACATATATCTTCAACCATATTTATCGAAACATTTTCTAAATGCATTCGAAAGGTTGCGGTCTCTTTTTCTATGGTAGGTAAAGACGAATAACATTCCATTCCGCTTAAACAGTCAAAATCAATACAATAGCAATTAGTTAGATCTATTTTATATTTCATAATATTATTTATAGTTTTTTTATTAGTTAGAATGATAACTTTATTCTCATTTGCAACTCTGTCAGATTGCCATATTATTTTCAAAGCATAATTTTTTATCGCTTCTCTATAGCCATCACGACTAGGAAGATACTCCATTAAAAAGTCAAAATCCCATATTGGTGACTCAATATTATTAAACCTACTGATGTCTAGAATTTTATTCTTCATTGCTACTTCTGATTCTTTTTGGCGATTTATTTTGGTTATACCTTCATAACCGCCAACCAAATCATCACATCCAATTATTAATGGCAGGATATTCTCTTCTTCCAGTTCTAAAAAAACGCTACCATTAAAAATTACTCGACCATAAATATTTGAATCTAAATGATCTATATTAAATATCTGGCATTTTTTATTTGAGGAGCAGCAAATGCTGTTAGTTATCAAACTTGAGATAAAAGTATAGATATCAAAGTAAGATCCTAACAGGATTTAGGTGAGGACCTTACTATTACATTTAAAAATAAAAAAATAGCCCTGTTTTATACTTTATTGCATTATCAACTTGAGTTAATAATTGAATCAACATTTCGCTATTATTGGATACTATTGAATTTTGAATAATACTTTTAGCCTTTATAAGCTTATCAAGATCGATTATCTTTTCATCTTCATAATCATCAATGTTTATATCTAATTCATTATTAAGTTGATTAATAACATTACTCTCTAACAGATTTGTATAATTATCTTCATCAAGAATTAATTCAATCAAATCACCATCAACACAATTATCTAAATCTAGGCGCTCCATTGCACTTTTATTTACTGGAACGGATATATATTTCATACTATTTATTCCTTTTTATATTAAAATGAGTTACCGCATTATATTCACCTTGACTTCGGCCAGCTTCTTTTCCATTTTCTAATAATTTGTTGTTAGGAATATTACCATTCAAATCCAGATAAGCCCTTTTTCCCGAAATATTAGGGTTATAAATTCGGAAGTAGTTTCCAGACAAATCCTCAACCACCTGTATACCTGTTGTTGGATTAGTATAAATTCTTTTTCCTTTTTCAGTTGTAGTTATTATTGGATTTGAGCCTGCGAACTCATTAATAACCTTATCAAGACTTGCTGTAGCCCAATTACTTGAATATTGTTGTGATCAAAAATGTCTCATTAAAGAATATTGACTAGAAGAGCTAAAATTCATGCCAGTAATCATAACAATCGTGGATGATAAGTTAATTATTAGGTTTGCTATGCAGATCTAAAGAATAATAAATAAAATATATATTTAAGACATGATGCTTACATTATCCTGATTAATATAGATTGCCTTAGGCTTAGCTGGAACAGTTTTTTCCCAATGCATTATAGATAAAATATCAATAGCCATTTCTCGCATTCTCTGCCATTCTACACTTTTGCAAAGTGCAGTATTATTCCAGTATTGAATATTAGCAGGTCCACTAATAGACAGCATATAATCATCTAGTTTTTTAATTACACTTCGTTGTTCATCTGTTATAGAGGTAATATTTAGCTCATCTAAAGCTCCCTCCCATTCAACGGCTAGTTCATCAGCTACATTAGCAAAATCAGGAAACAAACTTTTCTGAATTTCATAAGGCTGAGCTATTACTTGAGCAATCCATTTTATTTTATTCATGTTTTATTCCCTTATTTATTCTTTAGGATAGTCTTGAATAAAAAAGCAAGTATCGCTTAATGCTGTTCTTAATAAATATATTTTTTTCATTATAAGTTTTTCGGTTTCGAGGGTAATTACTGTACTTTTTAAGTCAGTGTTATTGCCGACATAATATCATATGCCTGAAAAAATGATAATTATTTGATTATTTTGGTTTAGTATAGTTTTTCTGTAAAAATAATTCAGGTGTCTATACCGTTTTATTATGTTTGAACATAAATAAACAAGTCATAATGTAGGCAAAAGTCGGTAAAAGCAGTTTTAGGCATTATGTTTTTAATGTATTAGTCTAAATGCTCAAAGAGTTAGAACAATATGGAAAAAATAATACAATTCATAAACACGTAGATTCATGATTTTTCACCGTATCTAATCTGCTAATCATAACTAATTATCTAAAGGTTAACTATGGCTTGGTCATAGTTTAAGTTAAAAACAACAGCATGATCTTAAACAACTTTGTAATTACCATTTTGAACTTTATTTAGGATTAAATGATCGAATGATCTAAATTTGTTGCCGCTGTTACTGTATCTGCTCCATTAGAGACCTTATATCCATTAGATATTGTCCGGATCGTTCTTTTATTCGCTTCTGTTCTTGGACAGAATTTATTTAATCCTGTTGAGTTGTTCTAAGTTATTGTGTTAGCGAAGTCTAATAAGTGTTTTCATCACCCTAAATCAACAGGGTATGAGCAGTTATAATGTCGTTGAAATGTTGTAATTATAATATAATCCAAATTTTTACTATTAATCAATGATTGATACAGTTATTCTATCAGATTCAAGAGTAATAAAATCATTCTCAAAATAAGAAAAATCATAGAATGATTCATCTTGAAAGATCAAATTTGATAATATTAATTTATCTTCAAATAAATAACCATTTATAATATGTTTAAATGTCTCTCTTTCTCTTTTAATAAAAAAATGTTTATCTTTCGATGCTTCAATTTGTATATCATCGTTAAACCATAAACCAAGTTCTACTAAATAAATATTTCCTACGTGAAGCGGTACAGAAGAATAATCAACAAAACAACAAATGTTATATTCTCCAAAAGCGAAAATAACTTCTTCTTCAACATTTTCATTTACAGATATTAACTTTGCATAATATTTCATTTAATAACCAACCTAAATTATTTATATCCCTAAATTCTGCGAAGATTCATAAAATCATTAAATATCAATCTTTAGCTTTACCAACTTTTCATATATATAATAAATAGCGTATTTTAATCTTAATATCTCAACTTCTTCAATACTATGAATTGTTGCAAATTGTTCAACATCAACTCAAACACAGGCATATATTTTGCCAAGAATTGATCAGATGATATAAAGCTCAGTTTTCGATAACAAAATTGTTGATGTTTGTAGAATGTGGAGTCAATAATTCTGCTTTAATTTACCAAGATGCTTATTTTCCATTATCGCCGTATGTTTTGCTTTCTCATTTATGGCTCAGTTTTTTGTAATGCAATGGATTTTGTTGGAAATCTGAAAGCAAATCGCATTCATTTTTATTTTTTTATGGTTTCTAGTTGATTTCAATCATTTATTAAAACATCCATTTTTGATGCATACGTGATTTTAATTATGTCGATTAATGTATCAATAAGTATATCTAAACGCTCTTTAAGATTTGCAGAGAAACCAATTTCAGCATCGGGTGCAGATTCACCATAATCTGTTAATTAAGTAGTATCCGGATAGCTAGGAATATCGCCAATGATAAAAGAAAATATAATTTCGTTTGGAATTAAATAGTCAGAATAGATACATAGTTCATTTTTTTGTATTTTTTCTATTTTCTATTGGCTATTTTTAATAATAGTAAGTTAATTGTTGTGTTTTTGAAATATGAAGTAGCTCCAAATATAAAAAATCCCAGCTTTTAGGCTGGGATCTTAATTATTTGCCAAACATCTTAATTCCTAAACGACGGCATTCTAAATACCAGAGACAAATTCCGGTTGGAATACCCAAAGGTGCTATTTTGCAGGCTATATATATATCTTCAGTGTTAATTACAAATTGATTTGTATTAAAATAAAACAAAATTGAAGATATTAAACTTGTAATTAAAATAATCAAAAACAACAGTAAAGGCATCGCTATACATAAAAACAATAATGCTAAATATTTTCTATACTTCATCTTACTTTCTCCTTTTTAAATTATTAATTTTATTATTAATTAATTCTCATCTAGCGAAACTTACGACTCTTTTAGTAATAGTGGATATAAAGCTTTGCGCAGCAGGTTTAGTAATTATCAAAATACTAATTAATACTTATTTATATTGCTTCAAAATAAAACAGTAATTGTGTTTGACTTACTTATCAGATCAAAATGAAAGAAAATAACTTAAAAAATTATCGGTAAATATAACTTCAATAGTGCCACAAGCTCTAAATAACTATTAAAAAAACCAGATAAAAAAGGGCATCTAATGAAGTTATCTAAATTAAAAACTATTTATTGTTTATTTTATCACCAAATCTATGAATATTACATCCAGTTCAGATAAAAAAAAGCAAGCAGTACAGAAATAAAATTGGTAACGATATAATTGACTTTGAAATATATAGATTAATCATCCTTTTTTTAGGTTAACGCAAAAAACTAGTTAGAATAAATCGATAAAAGATTATTGATAATTGCATCAGATACCTTTAAATATAGTTAGTCGATATTTTTTGTAAAAATAATTTAGAACTGTATACCATTTAATTAATATTTTTGCATTTGATATGATTATATATGTTTGATAATTTAGAGTATATTTTAATAATATTACCAATATACCTTGTATTACTTTTAATAAAAGATAAAATCAAACTTATTATTTAACCGTTCAAATATTAAGTGCATGAGTAAAAAATCAAATATTAAGTGTACAAGTAAAGATTTAGAGAAGATTAGTCGATTTTTAAGCTATATTTTAAGGCATAAACCAGAAGCGATAGGTATCACATTAGATAGTAATGGTTGGGTTGGAGTAGATGTTTTAATTCGGCAAGCGAAGAAACATGGTATGCAAATTTCTCAAGATTTAATTACCGAAGTCGTTAGAACCAATGATAAAAAACGCTTTACTCTGTCCGAAGATAATCTAAAAATTCGTGCAGCACAAGGGCATTCAACTAAGCAAGTTAATATAGCGTATAATGAGAAAACCCCGCCTGAATATTTGTATCATGGTACAGCAACCCATTTTCTTGATTCAATTTTTCAACAAGGTTTGATTGCAGGCGAACGTTATTATGTTCATATTTCAATTGATGAAAAAACAGCTGTAGCCGTTGGTAAACGTCATGGAAAACCAATTGTCTTAAGAATTAAAGCGTTAGCAATGTTTCAACAAGGTTTTAAGTTTTATTTAGCCGATAATGGGGTTTGGTTAACGAATAATGTGCCAAGCCAATTTTTAGAAGTTATTTAAAATAAATCGGTATAACTAAAAAAATAATCTTTATTCATTTGTATAAAATTATTTAGTTAAGGTAGTGCACACTTTTAGATTAATTTAGAGTATCTCTATTAGACAAATCTATTTCTATTTTTTAGAATCGATAATAGTGCGGTTAGTTTAACGCATTCTATCCTTATTCTTCGTAAATTCATATCTTAATACAAGTTTGACATAACAATTTTCAAATATTACATGATAGAAATCATCGACATCAGCAAAAATTGAGGGTATTGTATATTTATTCATCTAAGCAGGTGTTGTGATTAATTTGTCTGCTGTTTTTCATTTTGATCTTGGCTCAGATGTGTAGTTGTCTTTTTTTTATTTTTTTCATAAACGATATTCAGGTTAATTAGGAGCCGAAAAATGCAACATATTATGGAAACAATTAGGAAAACAGAACAAGAATTTATTGAGATTCGACATCAAATTCATCAACACCCTGAAGTAGGTTTTGAAGAGAATAAAACCAGCGATTTGGTTGCAAATAAATTGACTGAGTGGGGATACGAGGTTCATCGAGGGTTAGCCAAAACAGGCGTCGTTGGTGTTTTAAAAAATGGTACCAGTAATAAAAAAATGGGTATCCGAGCCGATATGGATGCTTTACCTATAGTTGAAGCCTCCGGTAAACCTTGGAGCAGTCTTATCCATGGCAAATTTCATGGTTGTGGTCATGATGGGCATACCACTATTTTACTGTGTGCTGCTAAATATCTTGCCGAAACCCGTAATTTTGATGGCACGTTATATGTCATTTTTCAACCTGCAGAAGAGTTATTGTATGGTGGAAAGGTGATGGTGGATGATGGCTTATTTAAAAAATTTCCTTGTGATGTTATTTTCGGTCTTCATAATATGCCCGGATTCAAAGAAGGCCATTTTTATTTTAGAGCCGGTGCACTTATGGCCTCATCCGATACCATTCATATCAATATTAAAGGCAAAGGTGCTCACGGCGCCATGCCTGAACGAGGAATTGATGCAACCCTTGTCGCATGTTATATCGGCACCGCACTGCAAAGTATTGTTTCTCGAAATGTTTCTCCATTTGAGCAAGCTGTTATCACCATTGGTTGTATTCAATCTGGTGAAGCGCCGAATGTTGTTAATAGCAATGCACTTATGAAACTAACCGTTAGAGCATTAGATAATGATACTCGAACGTTATTACTTAAACGTATTACTGAAATTGCCACTTTGCAGGCAGAAAGCTTTGGTGCCAGCGTTAAAATCGAGCATGTCAATGGTAGCCCTGTTTTACATAATGGTGAGGATGCAACAAAATTTGCATTTGACGTTGCCCAGAAATTAGTCGGTAAAGATCGCGTTCATGATAATTGCCATCCTTTTATGGGCAGTGAAGATTTTGCTTTTATGTTAGAGAGTAATCCAAACGGTTGTTACATGATTATTGGCAATGGTGATGAACCTGGTTTTTGTAGTGTACATAATCCTGGTTATGATTTTAATGATAAATGTATTGTTCCTGCTGCGTCATATTGGGTTGCATTAACTGAAACATATTTAAGTAAATAAGGATAGTGTACATCTATGGCAAATTTAAATATGTCAAATTCAACAAATTCTGAAGCTGTGCCATTTAAAAATGATAACCGGTTAATATTAGGTATTGTATTAGGGGTCATTACTTTTTGGCTTTTTGCTCAATCAATTGTCAATGTTGGGCCAGCAGTTCAGCATTCTGTCGGTATTACACCTGCGTCTTTTAATTTGGCGGTGAGTTTGACCGCCCTTTTTTCTGGTTGTTTTATTGTGGTTGCTGGCGGACTTGCTGATCGTTTTGGGCGGGTTCGTTTTACCTATTTAGGTTTTATTTTAAGTATTATTGGTTGCCTTTGTTTGATCTTCGCTCAAGGTGAAGTGTTATTCATCATTGGACGCATTATTCAAGGTTTGTCTGCTGCCTGTATTATGCCCTCTACTTTGGCATTAGTGAAAACTTATTTTCAAGGTAAAGAGCGCCAGCGCGCATTAAGTTTTTGGTCGATTGGCTCTTGGGGCGGTTCAGGTACTTGTGTGCTTGCTGGCGGTGCTATAGCAACTTATTTGGGTTGGCAGTGGATTTTTATTATTTCTATCATCTGTGCTGTGCTCGGTATGCTGTTATTGAAAGGTACACCAGAAACCAAAATTGAAGATCCTTCAAGTTTGCCAAAATTTGACTATGTAGGACTATTTGTTTTTGTTATTACTCTGGTTTCATTAAATCTTGTGATAACTAAAGGATCAACATTTGGTTGGACAAGTGTCGTGACATTATCCTTGGCTACGGTATGTTTTGTTTTTCTTATTTTATTTTTTGTTATTGAAACACGTAAAGCGAGTGGCGCTTTTATCGATTTTTCATTATTTAAAAATGTTCCTTACCGTGGTGCTACCTTATCTAACTTTCTGCTCAATTCTGTTGCCGGTACATTAATTGTTGCCAGTACTTATACCCAACAAGGACGAGGCTTTACACCTTTCGAAAATGGATTATTGACCATTGGTTATTTAGTGTCAGTGCTATGTATGATTCGAGTTGGAGAAAAAATCTTACAAAAAGTAGGCGCAAAAAAACCAATGTTACTCGGGCCATTAATTACTGGTTCAGGAATTGCGTTGATGACGCTGACTTTCTTACCCGATACGCTTTATATTATTTCGGTGTTGGGGGGCTATATTTTATTTGGTCTTGGCTTAGGTTTTTATGCAACGCCATCAATCGATACCGCAATATCAAGCGCTCCTGAAGATAAGGTCGGTATTGCATCAGGAATTTATAAAATGGCAAGCTCATTAGGCGGTGCATTTGGTGTAGCCATTTCAGCATCCACCTATTCAGCAATTATTGCCAGTGGTCAAAGCATAGCAATAGCTGCAGCACTAGGACTCTGGATTAGTGTTGGATTTTGTCTGTTATGCTTTACTTCAATTTTAATTTTAGTTCCAAGCAATGCCGGTAAGAATAAATAAATCTGGTTAACTTTTTATAATATTAAAACTTATCATTGGGGTGGAACTTTTAACTACTATCCCTATTTTTTTAAAGATAGATGGATTAAACCCATAAAGCTTAAAAAGCAATATGGGGTTAATTATGAGAAATATTCATTAACAGTATGAATTTTTTGGCATATTTAATTTATTTGCCAATACAGAATGAACTGAATATTCTTCCTAATAAATCATCAGAAGTAAACTGCCCAGTGATTTCACTTAAGGCTTCTTGAGCTAATCTTAACTCTTCGGCTAAGAGTTCTCCTGCATGGAATGTTATAAGTTGGTATTGACCATTATTTAAATGCTCAGAGGCTTTTTCAAGTGCTTGCAGATGACGACGTCGAGCCAAAAAGCCACCTTCTGTACTGCTCGAAAATCCCATAGCTTGTTTTAGATGCTCACGCAATAATGTCACACCCTCTCCTGTTCGAGCAGATAATTGAATAAGCGCATATCCCTCTTCTTCGCTATAACCAAGTGCCTCGCCCGTTAAGTCTGCTTTGTTGCGAATCACTGTAACAGGTATATTTTTTGGTAATCGTTCAATAAATTCTGGCCAAAGTTTTTCGGGATTAGTTTCATTCGTTGTTGTGCTATCGACCATAAATAAAACGCGATCGGCTTGTTCGATTTCTTGCCATGCACGCTCAATACCTATCCGCTCTACTTCGTCACTTGCTTCACGTAGTCCAGCGGTATCAATGATGTGCAAAGGCATACCATCAATGTGAATATGTTCACGAAGTACATCGCGAGTAGTACCTGCAATATTGGTAACAATAGCTGCATCACGTCCAGCTAACGCATTAAGTAAACTGGATTTTCCGGCATTTGGTCGACCAGCAATAACCACTTTCATCCCTTCGCGCAATAGAGTGCCTTGTTTAGCTTCTTGGCGAACTTCGTTTAATCGTTCAATAACTTGATTCAGTTCTGCTTCTATTTTACCGTCAGAAAGAAAGTCAATCTCCTCTTCCGGAAAATCGATAGCCGCTTCCGTAAAAATACGCAAATGAATCAAGGATTCAACCAGTGCATTAACCTTTTTAGAAAATACACCTTGCAAAGATGAAATAGCAGATTTGGCCGCCTGTTCTGAACTGGCATCAATTAAGTCAGCAATCGCTTCGGCTTGGGCTAAATCAAGTTTATCATTTAAAAATGCCCTTTCCGAAAACTCACCCGGTTTGGCAATGCGCACGTTAGCGATTTCAAGTACGCGTTTTAAAAGTAAATCTAAAATAACCGGGCCGCCGTGTCCTTGTAATTCAAGGACATCTTCACCAGTGAATGAGTGCGGATTAGGAAAAAATAGAGCAATACCTTCATCAAGTGTTGAGCCATCGTTAGCTAAAAATGGAAGATATTCGGCATACCTTGGTCTAGGTAATTTACCTAATACTGCCTGCGCGACCTCTTGCGCTTTAGGGCCTGATATACGCAAAATACCTACACCACCTCGACCAGGTGGTGTTGCTTGCGCAACAATTGTATCTGATTTCATATTTGTTTATAGCTAATTTAAATTTTGATGATTAATGATATCATGGACGCTCGGCAAAAACAGTAGTGACTAACGCTTTTGCCGTTATTCGTTAATTTTAGCGTATTTTATCCATCGTTTCGTAGTTAATTTGTGGTTTTTGTATTATCACTAGGGTGATCAAAGAGCCAAGAATTTGCTAATGCAAGTGGCTCGCGAATTAATGCAACATACTTATCACCATTATTAAACGCTAATGGTGCCGATAAACCCGATACATCATGCACACCGGAACGTTTAGCAAGCATTATTGAGCGTAAAATATGAAAATCATTGGTAACGACCACCGTGTTGCCTAGAGGTAACACCTGATTGGCAAAAATAAATTGCTCAGCAGTGCGCCTTGATTTATCTTCTTGATAAACTCGGTTTGCCTCTATCCCTTTATCAATAAGATATTTTGCCATTACACTGGCTTCTGTTGCTGATTCGTCTTCACCTTGTCCACCACATACAACCACTTTAGTTTGAGGATTTTGGTTTAGATATTGAACAGCGACATCTAATCTGTCAGCTAAAGTTGGCGATGGTATAGCGGGAGTACCAATGACTTGTGTGCCTAATATAACCATGGTTTGAGCATGTAGACTCGGTTTTTTCGCAGCATAAATATAGATAACAATGTTACAGACAATAAAATAGATTAATATTAATAAAAAACCATATTTTATTAATTTCATTTAACATTACCCCTTATTTCACTTTTTAAAACAATTTTCAAAATGATCGTCGACAAGTCCCATTGATTGCATGAAAGCATAGCATATGGTAGAGCCGACAAAGGAAAATCCTCGTTTTTTTAATGCTTTTGACATTCGATCAGAGATGTCAGTATTAACAGGTACTTCACTCTTATCTTTAAAGTGGTTGATTATCGGTTTATTATCAACAAAAGACCAGATAAATTGTGAAAAATCTTCACCATTTTTTTGCATATTTAAATAGGCATGAGCGTTTTTGACAATACTGTTGAGTTTTAATCGGTTGCGAATCAATCCTTTATTTTCAAGCAAATGTTCAATATCCTCAGGCATAAGTTGGATGATTTTATAAGGGTCGAAATTAAAAAAACAACGACGATACTCATCGCGCTTTCTTAAAATAGTAATCCATGATAATCCTGCCTGTTGTCCTTCAAGACAGATTTTTTCAAATAATTTTAAGCTATCATATTGGGCTATTCCCCATTCATTATCATGATAATCAATATAAATTTGGTCATTTAAAACCCAATCACAGCGTGTTTTATTAGTATTATTCATTCCTGTTTTCATCCAAATTATTAAGTATTTTAAAAAATTTATTAATTTAAATTATAAATCAAATCCTCAGTTTTATAGCAAACATTAAATTTTTTTATGAGGGAAAAAAAGTCATTTTTTTGTGGCAGAATGATTTCTACATTTAAAAAAATCAAAAAGGATAGATTTTTTCTGGCTATCTCAAATAAATAGAAGGTTTTTCATGAGTCAATCTGAAATCAATGCCCAATGGCAACCCAGTTCTCGGCCATTAAATAGTAAGGATTTTAAAACATTAATATTGTCATCTTTAGGTGGAACACTTGAGTTTTATGACTTTGTTATCTACGCATTATATATTGATACCATTGTCAAACCGCTGTTTTTGCCTCATACCTTATCGCCATTAACGTTAGATTTATTTGCTTGGGGTATTTTTGCTGCTGGTTATTTGGTTCGTCCAATTGGTGGCATCATTATGGCACACTTTGGCGACAAAGTGGGCAGGAAGCAGATGTTTACTCTAAGCGTAGCAATGATGGCTCTACCTACCTTTATTATTGGTGTGTTACCAACTTACGAAACCATTGGTATTTTTGCCCCTTTACTGCTGTTAGTTATGCGTATGTTACAAGGTGCTGCAATCGGGGGCGAGATGCCAGGTGCTTGGGTATTTATCGCTGAGCATACCCCAAAACAACGTTATGGTTTGGGTGTTGGTACGCTAACATCTGGTATTACGGGCGGTATTTTACTTGGATTTTTCGTCACGATTATTATTGATCTCTATTTTACTAATCAAAATATTTTAGATTTCGCTTGGCGTATTCCATTTATTATTGGTGGTATTTTTGGCGTCATTTCCGTCTATTTACGAAAATTTTTATCTGAAACACCAATTTTTAAGGAATTAGCTGCCCGTAAAGCTTTAGAAAAAAGTATTCCCGTTGTGACTGTTATAAAAAAACATAAAAAAGCTTGTTTAATTGTCGCTTTATTAACTTGGTCATTATCAACCGCAATTATGGTTGGTATTTTAATCACTCCCGGACGTATCGTGGGTGGTATGTATCATTTTGCTAATCTTGATTGGCGTATTGGTGGGTGTATTGCTGCTTTAACATTATCAATTGGCTGTGTTATTTCTGGTTGGTTAGATGATAAATTAGGAACAGCAAAAACCGTTATCGTGACTTGGGGCGGATTAGCAATAGCCAGTATCTATTTTTACAGTTCATTAAGCGCGGATATGTCATTAACAAAACTTTATTCGATTTGGGCAGTATTTGGCTTATTTATTGGATCGATTGCCATGACTCCAATTATAGGTACGAGAACGTTTCCTCCTGCTATTCGTTATTCTGGGTTATCATTATCATATAATTTAGCTTATGCGCTATTTAGTGCAATCACACCGACTTTAACGATCTATTTATTAAGTCCTGATCATATTTTAGGTGAATATAGTTATCTTGGTGCAGGTATTTATATCTCAGCTGTAGCTTTACTTGCGGTTTTAGTTGGGTTTTCTCAGCTAGCCCAAAAGGGTTGGCAAAATAACACAGCTAATTAATCCATCAATTAATCAAGATACTAAATAGAAACAGGGCAATCGCCCTGTTTTTTAGTTCAAGATATGATGAATCTTTAATGTATTAACACAAATACATTAGCGCATTGTAACAAACTCTTCTGCCGCTGTTGGGTGAATAGCAACAGTGTTATCAAAGTCTTTTTTAGTTGCACACATTTTTAGTGCCACAGCAAATCCTTGTAACATTTCGTCCATACCATACCCTATACCATGTATTCCAACAATTTTTTCGTCAGGCCCCACACAAACCAGTTTCATTCGGCAAGGTTGGCGGTGACTTGTGACAGCCGTATACATAGCCGTAAAGCTTGAGGTGTATACTTTGACGTTTTCATCACCGTATTCTAAAATCGCTTGCGGTTCGGTTAGGCCTACAGTACCAATTGCTGGATGCGTAAATACCACTGTTGGAATATTAGTATAATCTAAATGTTCATCAGGTTTGTTATTAAACAATCTTTCCGATAAACGACGCCCAGCTGCAACAGCAACAGGTGTTAAAGCCATTGCGCCAGTATCATCACCAACAGAATAAATGCCAGGCACGTTCGTATTTTGGAATTTATCGACAATAACAAATCCGTTATCATTAACGTCAATACCTGCCGCAGATAAGTTCATATCCTGTGTAGCGGGTTCACGACCTATTGCCCAAATTAGACAATCAACCGTATAACTTTCACCATTTTCAAGGGTTAAGGTTAAACTATCATCGCTATTTTTAGTAACTGATTGCGGAATAGCAAACGTGTGTAGATGCTGTCCTTCTTCCGTTATTACTTCCATTAAGGTTTTAATAATCAACGGATCAAACGATCTTAATGGTGTTGCTTGACGAATAAATTGATGAGTTTCTGCCCCTAATGCATGCACAACCCCTGCAATTTCACAAGCAATATACCCTGCCCCAACCACAGCAACGCGTTTAGGTAAAGATTTTAATGCAAAAAAACCATCAGAGGTAATACCATATTCTGCACCTGGGATAGTTGGAATTGTCGGTTTACCTCCTACTGCAATTAAAATGTGATCGGCACTGTAATGTTCACCATTTACTTCGATTGTATGTGCATCAACAAATTTAGCGTAACCATATATGATATCAACATTGTTATTAGTTAAAACACGATCATAAGATTGGTGAATACGATCGATATAGGCATTTCGGCTATCAAGTAACTTATCCCAATTAAATTGATTAATTGTCGTATCAAAACCGTAATCCGGACCGTAGTGATTAATTGCTTCGGCGATTTGTGCACCATACCACATCACTTTTTTAGGTACACAACCTACGTTAACACATGTTCCACCTAACAATTTTGCTTCTATAATTGCACATTTTTTACCATATGACGCTGCTCGGTTCACTGATGCGATACCGCCACTTCCACCGCCAATCGCTATATAATCATAATGTTTGGTCATTAAATATCCTCTGTAATCGTTCTCCCAAATTAAGTAATAGCTTTGCACAAAGTGAATAATAAAAAAAGCGTTAATTATAAAATTTAACAATAGATTTTAACGATTGATCTTTGGTGTATTGAATAAAAAACCATTTTATTAGGGCGTTAGGTATATAAAGCTCTTAATTTTCAGCCTATCTGGGGGAGTAATATTAAAATGAAAAGCGAGTATAAAACGTTTGATTAGTGTAACGCCCGCTAGACTAATCGGTTACTTGATTCAGTAACCGATTTTGTCGAAGAAAGTTAGCGGTTTTTAATGGCATTGATAATGTTGGTGGTTGAGCAACCATCTTCAAAATTGAGGACTTTGACTGTGCCACCGGCAGCAGTGACTTCTTTGCCTCCCGCAATATCTTCAGGTTTATAATCACCGCCTTTGACTAATACATCTGGCAGGATGCTGGCAATAAGTCGTTGTGGTGTCTCCTCTTCAAATGGAACAACCCAATCAACTGAATTGAGTGCACCCAGAACAATCATGCGTTGCATAAGTGGATTAATGGGTCTTGATTCACCTTTTAATTGTTTTACTGATGCATCACTGTTAACTGCAACGATGAGACGATCGCCCAGTTTTCTTGCATTAGCAAGGTAAGATACATGTCCTGCATGTAGGATATCAAAACAACCATTGGTCATCACAATTTTTTCACCACGCATGCGAGCTTTTTTTACTTCTTCCTTAAGCTCATCTTCAGTCATTACTCCAAAACCATCATCGGCACGTGCACGGATAGCGTTGCTCAGTTCAACCTGCGAAACGGTTGATGTACCCAGTTTGCCAACCACAACACCTGCAGCAGCATTGGCAAGGAAACAGCTCTCTTCTAATGATTGACCGGCAGCCAAAGCTGCGGCTAATGTGGCAATAACGGTATCACCTGCTCCCGTTACATCAAACACTTCTTTCGCTTGTGTTGGTAGATGATAAATTGGTTTATTTAATTGCAACAAGGTCATGCCTTTTTCACTACGAGTCACTAATAGTGCTTTTAGATCATATTGCTTAATCAGTTGATGACCTTTTTCAACAATATCTTCTTCTGTTTGGCATCGACCAACTACTGCTTCAAATTCCGACATATTTGGAGTAAGTAACGTCGCGCCTCGGTAACGTTCAAAATCCGTACCTTTAGGATCGACCAATACCGGAACATTTGCTTGATTAGCCAGTTTTATCATGGCTTGTACTGCCGATAGCGCACCTTTGGCGTAATCCGACAAAACCATAACTTTATGTGTTTCTAATGCGGTTTGAATGCGTTCAAGCATGGGTGTAGAATCAACATTACCAAACCCCTCTTCAAAATCAATACGAATTAATTGCTGATTGCGCGATAAAACGCGTAATTTGGTAATAGTCGGATGTGTCGATACTGATACAAAATCACATTGTACTTTATGTTTACTTAATTGTTCATCAAGAATTTTGGCAGGTTCGTCAATCCCTGTTAAACCAATTAAACGTGCATTACCACACAGTGAGGTGATATTCATTGCAACATTGGCCGCTCCGCCGGGTCTTTCTTCTAAGGCATCAATTTTGACAACCGGTACGGGCGCTTCAGGCGATATGCGATTAGTGCCTCCATACCAATAGCGATCGAGCATAATATCACCCACAACGAGTACATTAGCACGGTTAAAATCAGGTAATGATGTTTTCATTATGATTAGTTATCCTTACTGGTTATTTAAAACATATCTATCGGTTATTACTTTTCATCTTCATCATCGGATGCAAAAGCATCTTCTTCACTATCTTCGTGTTTACGTGGTTGATAAAAACGTGCAAAGAAAGTTCCGATTTCAAAAAGCAGACAGATAGGTACAGCCAATAAAATTTGAGAAAAGACATCAGGAGGTGTGACAAACATAGCAACCGCAAACACCCCTACAATAATGTATGGCCGTTTTTTACGTAGGCTTTGAGGTGTAGTTATGCCTGTCCAACAGAGTAATATAATAGCAACAGGGACTTCAAAAGCGAAACCAAATACAATAAAAAGTGTCATCACAAAATCAAGATATTTTGTGATATCAGTATTAATCGCCACATCAATCGGTGCCGTGTGGATAAAAAAGTAAAACGCCAGTGGAAATACGACAAAATAGGCAAATGCAATGCCAAGATAAAAAAGAACAGTGCTTGATACAATTAATGGCATAACCAAGCGTTTTTCATGCTGATACAACGCTGGCGCAACAAATCCCCAGACTTGGTAAAGTACATAAGGAATTGAGATAAATATCGCCACTACAGCCGTTAATTTAATCGGGGTAAAAAATGGCGCGGCAATATCTGTTGCTATCATACTGCTACCTTGTGGTAACTGACTGATAAGTGGATTTGCCACAATATGATAAATATCATTAGAAAAATAGAGTAAACCGCTGAATACGACTAATATACAAATAATACAACGTAGCAGCCGTGTTCTGAGTTCGACAAGATGTCCAATTAAAGGTTGTGTAGCGTCGTCAGTCATGATTTATCTTTATCTGAGTGAATTTGAGGATCCAATTGAGTGGCCGAATCGATCTCTTTTTGTAGCGATTCTGTTACGCGTTTTAAGTCATCAATTGATTCCTGAATTTCTGGAGTCAGTGTTTTTAAACCGCTTTGTTCAGCCTTTTTTAAACTGTCTTGCAACTCTTGCAATTTTAGTTCTTTGTTTAATTCCAGTTGCACTGTTGCTGACATACGGCGCAGTACTTTTATCCAACCAGCAACCGTTTTAATAGCAACAGGCAATCGCTCTGGTCCTAATACAACCAGTCCAATAATTAATACTAATAATAGCTGACCAAAGCTGATATCGAACACGTGTTACTCTTTTTTGGAATTATTGTCATCAGTTGAATCAAGATTTTCAACTTTCGCTGAATTACTGCTTTCGGGTTTATCATCGTCATCATTCATGGCTTTTTTAAAGCCTTTAATTGATGCACCAAGGTCAGAGCCCAACGAGCGTAACTTTTTAGTTCCAAATAATAACACAACAACAGCAATTAATATGAGTAGTTGGGGCAAGCTTGGCATCATGATATCTATCTCCAATAAAGTTGAGATTTAAATTATACACTTAAATAATAAGATTCCAACAGTAACGATTAATGAATAATAAGCAATGCAATACCTGCAACACTAACTAAAGCAAGTATTGTCATTAAATATTGCTGACATTTTTTACTTTGTTGTAACTCTTGGTTAATTTGTTTTAATTGGGTATTCATCTGTTTGGTTATTCGTTCATAATCATTCAATTTCGCTGGTAACTGAGGCAAAATGATTCGCCATTGCGGTAATGATTCCCATGCTTGTTGTAATAGCTTTTGCGCACTATATTTATCTTCATACCATTTTTCTAAAAAAGGTTTGGCAGTTTTCCATAGATCAAGTTCAGGATAAAGCTGGCGACCCAATCCTTCAATATAAAATAACGTTTTTTCAAGCAGTATTAATTGTGGTTGGATATCCATCTCAAATTGCCGAGCTACCTCAAACAATTGCAATAAAATGTGTGAAAATGATATTTCGGCCAGTGGTTTGGCAAAAGCAGGCTCACAAACATTTCGCATCGCCCTTTCAAGAGCCACAATATCGGTTGTTTCAGGTACCCAGCCAGAAGCAATATAGGTTTCCGCTATTTTTCGATAATCGCGATTAAAAAAAGCTAAGAAGTTTTCAGCAAGATAACGCTGATCATCATTGCTTAATATGCCAACAATTGCGCAATCAATCCCGATATAACGAGGATCGTTAGGATCAGAGATATCAACAAAAATATTACCTGGATGCATGTCCGCATGGAAAAAGTTATCACGAAAGACTTGAGTAAAGAAAGCTTGAACGCCGCGCTGGGCAAGTAATTTCATATCGACATTATTTTGTTTAAGTTGCTCAACATTGGCAATAGGAACCCCTTTCACTCGTTCTTCAACAAGGACGTTCTTACGACATAACTCTTGATATACATAAGGAATATATAAAATATTACTATTGATAAAATTTTCTCGTAATCTAGCAGTATTATAAGCCTCTTGCAGTAAATCAAGCTCTTTTAATAGTGTTGATTCATAATCTCGTACGATTTCAACAGCACGCAGTTTCTCACCAAATTTTATACGTTTAGTAAATTGTTTTGCTACCCAATACATCAAACCAATATCAGCTTGAATTGCTGGCATAATATTAGGACGTAATACCTTGATTACGATTTCGGCTTGACTATGTTTTAATGTAGCCGTATGCACTTGAGCGATTGATGCTGACGCTAAGGGTTTTTCATCGAAATTAGTAAAATAATAGTCGATGGGTTGTTCAAGTGCTTGTTCAATAAGTTGTTTAGCAATTTTACCGTCAAAAGGATCGACCTGATCTTGTAATTTTGCTAATGCATTCGCAATGTCTTTGGGTAACACATCACGCCGAGTTGAGATCATCTGCCCGAATTTTATCCAAACCGGTCCTAACTCTTGTAAAGCTAGACGTAAACGTTCACCAATTGGTTGTTGCTTGGCTTTCGGTTTCACCCAAAATAGACAAAGCAATAAAAAGCGTAGCCATTTTGATAAACGATGTGCTGGCAAAAGCTCATTCAAACGATAAGCATGAAATACTGTTAATATTTTATAAAGTCGAAAAAATGTCATTATTTATCATCGCTTCAAAATTTAAAGCCGGTATGTAATGCGACAATTCCACCTGTCATGTTGTGATATTTAACATCGACAAAACCTGCATCTTCCATCATTTTTTTTAGGGTATTTTGATTTGGATGCATGCGGATTGATTCAGCTAAATAACGATAACTATCAGAATCGTTTGCCACAATTTTGCCCATTAATGGTAACATGGTAAAGGAATAAAGATCATAAGCTTTATTAAGAATTTTGTATTGTGGTTTAGAAAATTCCAGAATGAGTAAACGCCCACCCGGCTTTAATACCCGCCACATAGATCGTAATGCTTTATCTTTATCAGTAACATTGCGAAGACCAAACGAAATGGTAATACAATCAAAATAGTTATCCGCAAAAGGTAATTCTTCAGCATTTGCCTGTACATATTCGATATTTTTAAATAGGCCTTTGTCGCGCAGTTTATCACGTCCAACTTTTAACATGGATTCATTGATATCAGCCAAGACAACTAAGCCATTATCACCGACAAGTTGAGAAAATTTTGAAGTTAAATCACCCGTTCCACCAGCAAGGTCTAACACTTTTTGACCTTTACGCACACTGCTATATTCAATGGTGATTTTTTTCCAAATACGATGAATACCAAATGACATCAAATCATTCATTACATCATATTTATCTGCAACAGAATGAAATACATCGGCGACACGTTTAACTTTTTCTTCTTTTAAGACTTGCCGATAACCAAAATCAATTTTTTCTTGATTTGTATTATCTTGATTGTCAGATGATTGAGACATAAAAATTTACCTATCACAAAGATTTAGCTTATTTTAACATAAGCATGAATAAATGTGATGAACTAAATCAATAATGCTTCAACCATCTTGCTTACCGTTTCAAAATGTTGTGCAGGAGTATGATTAGGATCGAGATCATTTTGATGAATCACTAAATCGAAATGATAACTGTCTTTCAGCCCTTTCAACACTTGATTTTCTTTTTCAAAAATCTGTGTGTAATATTGAGCTAATGTATCAAAGTCAATCGTTGTGAAAAGCAGTTTATTGCTATTTGCTACTGCTCTTGAGAGTCGTTCCACATGTAAAATTGCAATGCGAATATAATCAGTTTCACTAAGATAACGTTGATTATATGGCGTTGAAATCTCTCGGTCTATATAGTTAATGTAACCATTACTGACATGTTGCGTATTATAAATATTGGCCAGTTGTAGCGATAACTCATTGAATTTACCTTGACCAATAATTGCGACTTTTTTGACAAAAAATGGTTTAGCCGCATCAGCAATAAATGACCAGTTTTTATAAGGATTTTGGCGAACTTGCGTCGCGCTGATGTTCATAAAATTACGATCAGCATCAACAATAATTACTGGGCAATCAAAATAGAATTCATAATCTTTGACATCTTGTGGTTCACTGGTGAATACAACATTTGGTTTAATTTTATGCTTAGATAAAATCTGTTTAACACGATCACTCCAATCTTTCCAGCCATTGGGGTAAGATTTAATGCCCGCTTCATCTAAAATGTGTATATGAATATTATGACGATCTTTAAACGTTTCTTTTAACCATGAAAAACGATCGCTAACTTGAGGTTGTCTTGGTAGATGACTTTTATCAAAAAGTTCTTTATCTCGTGTTGCTTCACAACCCAAAAAAATATGCAGCTCATCAACTTGTGTCATTGCTTTTTCAATTAAATAGATATGACCACAATGTAAAGGATAAAACTTACCAAAAATTAAACCAACTTTATACTCATACGTCATAACAAACACCAACACATTTATATGCTTTACTAGTTAACAATGTACAGAAAAAAAAAGCTATTTCTAATCAAATGATGCTATTAAATAGATTTCACCAAAGAACTTTTCAGATTCTTCAGTGTAACATTTTGATAATATTTAATAAAATTATAATTCAATATTTTTATAAATTTGATAATAAAATCCCTGTGGCAACTGAAATATTCAGTGCCGGCATATTATCATTACCTTTCAAATGTACGACGACATCAGCACAATTGACAAGTTTCATATTAATTTGCTGAAAAATAACTAAAGCAACCTTTTTATTAAATTGAACTTTATGTAATTCGCTCGAAGCAACCGATTTGGTTTGACAAGGTAGTAAAACAACAATTTGATAACCTTGTTGCTTTAATATATCAAGCGAGGCAACAAAATCATCACTTTTAATGGATTCAACTGCTTCTATACCGCCCTCAGCAACTCGCATTGCAGCGCCACTATCAAGCAGATTTGTTTGACGTAACATGACAGCATTTACACGATAAAAAGCTGCGCTCCTTATTAATCCACCTAGATTATGGGGATTATTAACATCATCAATCGCTAAAATACAATCCTTATCGGCATCACTTTTTTGTTCTAAATAATTTAATAAGGTTAATGGAATACGTTTTTTAACAATTAAACAGACTCCACCATGATGCTGTGTTTGAGTTATTTTATTAAGCTGTTCATTAGAAACAATATCATAACCTAAACGCTCTTGAACTAGCCAATTGATTAACTCTTTAAACTGATAAGTCATCTCTTGGATAATAAACAATTTAACGATGGCACTGCGTCGATGTTTGAATACCGCTTTACAGCTATTTTCGCTGTAAACTAAAGTTTCTTCTTTGCGTTGCCGATATCCGTCATAACCAAATGTCGGTGTTTGATCATTGGCACGTACTTTCTTCTGCCATGGTGAATCATGTTCAATTTCTGATGGAGATCGATTTAATTCAATAACAATACTTTTTTTTGCAAACCTTGGTCTATCACTGCGTGCTTGAAAAGTTTCAATACGGTCATTACGATCACGCTTCGGTTTAGACTGAAATGCATCATTTTTACGCTTATCTTTCCATCCAGTTGATTTTTCTTTATTAGCACGAGAGTGTTTTTTAGGCTCGCTATGTTTAGCGTAAAAAATAGTTGGTTTACTTTTTTCAGTATTGTCGGTCATATCAATCTCACAATTAATCGGTTATCGCGTTCGGATGGTTGGAGCTATCTTATCTAATACACCATTAACAAATTTATGGCTATCAGCTGCACCGAATGTTTTAGTTAAGTCTATCGCTTCGTTTATCACTACTTTATAAGGTACATCTTGACGTTTCATTAATTCATAAAGTGCAATGCGTAATATGGCAAGTTCTACTTGGCCTAGCTCTTCGACTTTACGTTCAGTGAGATAAGGAGCCATTTTTTCGTCTAATTCCGCAGTGTTTTTAGCAACACCTTGTAATAGTTCTCGAAAATACTTAGTATCAACACCTTTCATATCTTGTTCTGCAATAAAACTGGTCTCAACATCAGCAAGATCGTTTCTAGACACTTGCCAAGAGTAAATGGCCTGTACTGCACACTCTCTTGCCCGACGACGAGGATTAACTAATGCCACTAAATTACTCCTTAATTGCTTTAATAATATTTAGCATTTCTAATGCAGTTAACGCTGCTTCGGCACCTTTATTGCCAGCTTTTGTACCTGCACGTTCAATAGCTTGTTCAATAGATTCGGTTGTTAAAATACCAAATCCCACCGGAATGGTATGATCCAAACTTGCATTTAATAATCCAGAACTCGATTCACCTGCAACAAAGTCAAAATGCGCTGTGCTACCACGAATAACCGTACCTAACGCCACAATTGCATCGTATTTTTTTGATTGCGCAGCAACTTTAGCAGTTAAGGGAATTTCGTAAGCACCTGGCACCCAAATTATGGTAATGTTTTTTTCGTCAACTTGACCAATACGAGTCAACGCATCGACAGCACCGTTGACCAAACTTTCGTTAATAAATTGATTAAATCGAGCCACAATAATGGCAACTTTAGCATTGGGTGCAGCAACTTGACCTGTAACAGTTTGCATGTTAATTCCTTATTTATTGATTTTAAATGCAATTTCACTATCTTTATTTGTGAAAATTTTCCTGTAAAATTGTATCACAAATTAACAGCTTATCCTATTGGCAAATAACGCTTCGAACAAGCTTTATCTAACAATTTATTGGTAAAAGAAATACAAATATTTTGTCTATTAATGCACAATAATTTTTTTTCATTCGTTAACATAAAAAATTTATGCAATTAATAAGCTAATTTGCTTAATTCCTCTTCTTTTTTTTACTTAAACATATGCCTTACCTGAAACTTTTTTACAAAATTTGTAATTTAATTTTTATTATCGCTTGCAAGCAGTTAGGAAAAAACTACAATGGTGATAAAGTTTTTTTTAATTACGAGGTAGGACTGATGTATATTGACAATATTCGAAACGAATTAACCCAAGCAATTGATGTACTAACAAACTTTGTTTCGGATGAAAAAAATCTTAAAGCTATCCAACAAGCAGCGGTATTAATTGCCGATTCATTTAAGCAAGGCGGTAAAGTATTGTCGTGTGGTAATGGCGGTTCTCATTGTGATGCCATGCATTTTGCTGAAGAGTTAACGGGTCGTTTTCGTGATAATCGTCCTTCCTATCCAGCAATTGCAATATCGGATGTAAGCCATATTTCATGTGTAGGTAATGATTATGGATTTGATTACATTTTTTCACGCTATGTTGAAGGTGTGGGTAACAAAGGTGATGTATTACTCGGTATTTCAACATCAGGCAATTCAACCAATGTCATTAAAGCCATTGAAGCGGCTAAACAAAAAGGCATGAAGATCATTACACTAACGGGCAAAGATGGCGGTAAGATGAATGGACTTGCAGATGTGGATATCCGTGTTCCACATTTTGGCTATGCTGATCGCGTACAAGAAATCCATATCAAAGTTATCCATATCCTAATTTTACTTATTGAAAAAGAGATGACCAAATAAAATGTGTGAACTATTGGGTATGAGCGCTAACGTGCCAACGGATATCTGTTTTAGTTTTACCAGTTTAATTAAACGAGGTGGGGATAAAGGTCCCCATAAAGATGGCTGGGGAATCACGTTCTATGAAGGAAAAGGTTGCCGAACGTTCAAAGATCCTGAGCCTTGTAGTTACTCCGCAATCGCCAAAGTGGTTCAAGAGTATCCTATCAAGTCTAAGGCTGTAGTTGCACATATTCGACAAGCAAATCGTGGCGGAGTCGCACTTGAAAATACCCATCCATTTACGCGTCAGTTGTGGGGAAAAAATTGGACTTTTGCCCACAATGGTCAATTAACTGATTACCAAGATCTTGAAACAGGTCTTTTTCAACCTGTCGGTGAAACAGACAGCGAATATGCTTTTTGTTACTTAATTAACCAACTGCACCAAACGTATCCACAACAACCTACTGATGATTTAGCCTTATTTCACTTTATAAAGCTTTGTGCTGATAATCTCAGTAAGCTGGGTATATTTAATATGCTGCTTTCTGATGGACAATTTGTCTTTGCTTACTGTACCACCAATCTACATTGGATAACCCGTAGAGCTCCCTTTGGCAAAGCAAAACTACTTGATGAAGATGTAGAAATTGATTTTCAAAAACATACAACACCTAATGATGTAGTAACCATTATTTCGACTTTACCTTTAACATCAAATGAGACTTGGAATAAACTTAACACAAATGAAGCAATCTTATTTAAAAATGGTGAAATCAACCAATCTTTTTCATCTTAACGCGAACCATTGGCGGTTCGTCTTTGAATAAGTACTGTAAATACGCTAATGTTAATAGGCCAATAAAGGTTAATATAATCCAAGGTAGGTGTGGAAAACCAATCTCCATAGCAATATCATAAAGCCATCCCGCACCGGTATAACCAATAAATCCGCCTAGAGCCAGCCCCAACCGACTAAACCCCATGTAACTGCCTTTAGCTTTAGGGTTTGTTAAAACCGTTGATAAAGTTTCTCTGGCAGGTTCAGCAACAATTGCTCCTAAATAAAAAAGTGCAATTAGTGTTAAAAGCATGGATAAATGTGTCGTAAAACCAATAATGATAAAAGCAAATGACATCAAGAACAGACCGAATTTAAGACGTTGATCCAATCTAAAATATTTTTCACTTAAGCGCGCAAGTGGATAAAGTAATACTAGTGAAATACCAGCTTGAATTGCATACATCCATTTTATATAACTAGGGCTACCAGATACTTGAGTTATAGTGAGCGGTAACATTAACATTATCTGTACCCATAACACATAATAACCGGTTAAAGTAAGCACATAACGGGTAAATTTTTTATCTTTAACAACCATTTTCATACCATTGATGATCGGTGCTTTACCTATGGCTATGTGGTAAGCTGGCAAAAAGAAAATATTAAAAATACCACACAAGAAGAAAATAAAAGCCCCACACCAACAGACTAAATGGAAGTCATAATCAATTAAAATCCCACCAATAAGTGCACCAATAACTGCACCCGCATTATCTTGTATCATTAATAGCGAAATAAATTTGCCACGCTCATGTGGACGAGTGAATTTAATGGTCAATCCCATACGAGGGGGATCAAAAAGTAATCCTCCTAATGCTGAAAGCAAACAAGAAAGTAACAATAGCCAAGGTTCGCTAGCAACCGCCATCGATATAAATCCGACGCAACGCAAAAACATTCCAGTAACAATCATCGGTTTTGCACCAAAACGATCAGCTATCGCCCCACCAATAATTCCAAAACCTTGTTGCACAAATTGTCGAAAACCTAAAGCAAAACCGACAAATAGAGCACTCCATCCAACTTGACTTACAAAATGAGTCGAAACCAGAGGGAAAACGACGTAAAAACCTAAGACAATAAACAAATTATCCAACAATAGTATTTGTCTGCCTGTTTTACGAATTTGGGATGGTATTGGCATTTACTCAACTCTTTCGGCTAAATAACTTTGATAATCAGGAATTTCGATATCAACTTCTTGCTTAAAAATCGCCGATTGAATTAATGCATTGGCAGTAGCTTGGTTGGTTGCAACTGGGATATTCCAAACTGTTGATAACCGTAATAACGCTTTAACATCTGGGTCGTGTGGAACGGCGTTAAGTGGATCCCAAAAAAAGATAAGAATATCAATTTTACCTTCCGCAATTAATGCACCTATTTGCTGATCACCGCCCATTGGCCCACTAAGCATCGGGGTAATATTTAATCCTGTTTCTTTTTTAATTAAGGTACCCGTTGTTCCTGTTCCACATAAATTATGATGTGCAAGTTCTTCTCGATTTTTTTGACACCAATTTAATAGCGATTCTTTCAAGTGATCATGCGCAACTAATGCAATATTTTTTTTTGCTGGTAACTTACGAGTGGTATAACGCATTTTTGTTGTCCTAATTCTTTATTATTTTTTTTAAATTTTTAACAGAGTATGAATTAAAGTGCAAGGGATATTTATTGATCAATCGATAATAAAAAAGGCACCGAAGTGCCTTTTTAGAATTTAACAAGTTACAACCAATTAGAATTGATAGATTAAACCAAGTGCAACGGTATCTTTAGTTGTAGCTTTAATTTGTGATTTAGTAAATGCACCGTCTTCGTAAAGAGCACGACGTGCACCAATATCATCTTTATCTAACAAGTTGATTTTGTAATCAATAATAGCTTGTAGGTTTTTGTTGAAATCATAAGTTAGACCAACATCAACATATTTAGCTAGGTCGTTACCTTTAAGGCCTGCATCACTTGTTAAGCTAGATGCATCTTTAACTTTATGTTGGATATAAGCTAAAGATGGAGTTAAACGACCAACTTCAAAGTCGATACCATATTGTGCTACGAATTCAAAACCTTTAGTTTTTAAATCATCCGCACGACGCTCTGTTGTAGCATTGTCCCAACCATATTTTTGTTTGCCTTCAATATATAGCGCTGCTAAATATACATTATTGTTGTCGTATTTAACACCTGCTGACCATGATTTAGCATCTCTATGACCGCCTGTTTGTGCATAACCAGCACCAACAGATAGACCAGTGTCAAGCACATCCCAATCTACTACAGAACCCCATGCTTCGGCACTGTTGTGACCATTTCGAGCATGTTCATTGAAATGACTAGTTGAACTATTATCACCATTGTCAGCGTACTGAACAGCAAAGCGTAAACCATTAACTAGACCGAAGAAATCTGAGTTACGGTAAGTTGCTACAGCTTTAGTACGTGCAGTTAAAGCATAAAGATTATTATCTGATGCATCACCACCAAATTCAGGTAAAACATCGGTATATGAAGTTAAGGTTTTTAATACACCATCATTACGACCATAATCGAATGAACCGAAATCACCAAAGTTTAAACCTGCAAATGCATAACGAGTTTCGTTATCTGCATTTTTACCAGTTTTTGCTTCATATTCCCAACGACCATAACCCGTTAAGCTATCAGTAACTTGAGTTTGTCCTGACATGCCTAAACGAGCGGTAGTTTTGTCACCTTCGCCAGTTTGATTGTCGCGATCAGTAATATAGTTTAAAGCATAAACTCGACCATAAAAGTCCACTTTATTACCATCTTTGTTCCATACTTCAATAGAAGCGTTAGCTGTACCTGCAATTAAAAGCGCAGGGATTGCGATTGCTAATAGATTACGTTTCATTTTGTTACCCTCGTAGGTATATTTTATTATTAAAGAAGCAAATTACTTTGCTCTGGATTTAATAGTTAACTACTAAAAAATAGTAATTATATTATTACGGTGATATCTATTTTAATTTTTATAAAATAGATTTTAATCGTATACACTATCTATTTAACAATGTTCTTTAGATTAAATCTGAAGTTTTGCGATTATTTTAATATTTAATATTAAATTTTTTAAACATTAAATGTTTTTTTGCTCAAAAAGAGTTTTTTTAGATATTAAAAAAGGCACCTAAGTGCCTTTTTATAAGAGGTAAGAGATTAGAATTGGTAAATTAAACCAACACCTAACACATCTTTTGTACCTGGTTTATTTTCGTGGTGACCACGATCTTTAACGGTATTTAATTTAGCACCCTCGTCTTTACGATCTAATAAATTGAATTTATATTCAACAATTGCACTAAAGTTTTTGTTTAAATCGTAAGTTGCACCTAAAGACACATATTTAGCTACAGGTGAATTAATTCCTTCTCTATCATGTCCATAATCTTTAACTTTATGTTGAATATAAGCTAAAGATGGAGTTAAACGACCCACTTCTAAATCAATACCATATTGAGCAACTAATTCAAAGCCTCTTAGTTTAACATCATAGTTACTATCAAATTTTAATTTACTTTGGAAGTAGTTAGCGCCTAAATATAAGTCATAGTTTTCATATTTAAGACCAGCTGCCCAAGTATTATGACGATTATCGCTCTCAGTTGTTTGAGCATAACCTGCACCAGCGGTTAAACCAGTATCAAAAATACGCCATTGTGCGTTTGCACCATAAGCCTCTCTTGATTTTCCATTGATACGGTCTGTAAAATACTCAGTATTAGAATTATCACCATTATCTGCATATTGTAAAGCAAAGCTAACATCATCAGTTAAACCAAAGAAGTTGTTGTTACGATAAGTCGCTACCGCTTTAGTACGTGAAGAAAGTACGTTCCAGTCGTTATTTGCTGCTTCACCACCAAATTGTGGTAATACGTCAGTATAAGCAGTGATTGCTTTTAACACACCATCGTTACGACCATAATCGAATGAACCTAAGTCACCAAAGTTTAAACCAGCAAATGCATAGCGAACTTCACTATTTTCAGAGTCTTTACCAGCTTTCGCTTCATATTCCCAACGACCGTAGCCTACTAAGCTATCAGTGATTTGAGTTTGGCCAGACATACCTAGACGAGCTGAAGTATCATCACCTTCATCTTTTTGACCGCGGTCAGTGATGTTGTTAGCTGCTTTTACTCGACCATAAAAGTCAACTTTGTTGCCGTCTTTGTTCCATACTTCGATAGAAGCGTTTGCACCAGCTGCAACTAAAAGTGCAGGGATAGCGATTGCTAATAGATTACGTTTCATTTTTTTACCCTCATGGTTATTTTAATACTGACACAGTCCATAGGATTTGAGTCAATTTCAACTACAATGATTATTCATCCAAAAATAATATCTTTATCTATTATTTTTATCCAATTTTCACAGTAGTGTAAATTATGTATAAAATTTACATAAAATCAAGTGAACTTTTCGTTAAAACTGATGTCTAAGGCTAAAAGAGGGTTTGTTTGGATACTTTTTGTACTTTTTTTGGATTTCTATTATACTTTTTTCATCTAAACCAACTTAATATCGGTTTAGATGAATAAAAACGCAATCAGTTTAGAAATTTGCGTTACGCGGAGTTCTTGGGAATGGAATAACATCTCGGACATTTTGTACACCCGTGACATAGACAATTAAGCGTTCAAATCCCAGACCAAAACCAGAGTGAGGGACTGTGCCATAACGACGTAAATCACGATACCACCAGTAATCTTCTTTTTTAAGACCCATTTCGTCCATTCGTTTATCTAGCATATCTAAGCGTTCTTCACGTTGTGAACCGCCAATAATTTCGCCAATGCCTGGCGCTAACACATCCATTGCTGCCACAGTTTTACCATCGTCATTCATACGCATATAAAATGCTTTGATATCTTTAGGGTAGTTTTTAACAACAACTGGTGCTTTAAAATGTTGCTCAGCTAAATAACGTTCATGTTCTGAAGCTAAATCAATACCCCAACTCACTGGATTTTCAAATTTGGCATCACAATTTTGTAAAATAGTAATTGCATCGGTGTAATCAACTTGTGCAAAATCGGCACTTATAAAATTTTCTAGCCGAGTAATCGCATCTTTATCAATATGCTGAGCAAAAAATTGCATATCATCAGCACGTTTTTCAAGTACTGTCTTAAATACATATTTCAGCATATCTTCAGCTAGCTTGGCGTTATCATCAAGATCAGCAAACGCAACTTCAGGTTCCATCATCCAGAATTCGGCTAAATGACGCGTAGTATTTGAGTTCTCAGCTCTAAACGTTGGACCAAAAGTATAGACTTTAGAAAGCGCACATGCATAAGTTTCAGCATTTAATTGGCCGGATACTGTTAAAAACGCTTCTTTACCAAAAAAGTCTTTATCGTAATCAATTTTATCATTATCGTTTTTTGGAAGATTCAACATATCAAGCGTTGAAACACGAAACATCTCGCCTGCACCTTCGGTATCCGATGCTGTAATAATTGGCGTAGAAAGCCAAAAAAAGCCACGTTCATCAAAAAATTGATGAATAGCTTGAGCAAGCGTATGACGAACACGTGTAATTGCACCGACAATATTGGTTCTTGCACGTAAGTGGGCAACTTCACGCAGATATTCTATTGAGTGACGTTTTGCCGCCATAGGATAAGTTTCAGGATCATCCACAAAGCCATACACATCAACCTGTGTTGCTTGTAATTCGTATTTTTGCCCCTGTCCTGGTGATTCCACAACTTTACCTGTGACTTTAACCGAACAACCCGCAGTTAAGCGCAAAATATCTTGTTCATAATTAGGTAAATTATTTTCGATAACAGCTTGAATTGGCGAAAAGCAAGAGCCATCATAAACTGCTAGAAATGAAATACCTGCTTTAGAATCACGGCGAGTTCTCACCCAACCTTGAACGGAAATGGTGCTACCAACGGCGATTTTGCCTTGTAACACATCAACAATAGGTGCAACTGAATTCATTTTAATTATCCATCTCTACATTAATTTGTTTAAATAAATTTTAAGTAATACTGATATATTTTAACGATTTCCCATAATAAAATGGAATCAATACCCAATTAAAAAATTTTTATACGGATTTACTTTTATAAGATTAATAATAATTTATTATTAATATTTAACATTGAAAGTTCGTTTTAACTCATCAATAAAATCTAAATCTTGAGATATTGTTTTACCTGGACTATCAGATAATTTAGCCACTGATTGATTATTGCATTGCGTTAATTTAATCACAATATTCAAAGCTTTGGTATTCGCTTCGGTTGACGGAATATCACACGCCAAAAAGCCACCAATTCCGAATGACAGTTTTACTCGATGATTAAAATAGTTATAAATTTTAATAGCCTTATCAAAATTTAAACTATCAGAAAAAACGAGTAATTTACTTTTAGGATCTATTCCTAACTGCTGATAATGCGCTATAGCTTTTTCACCCCATTCAATAGAATCTCCTGAATCATGGCGAAGTCCTTGATAACAAGAAGCAAAATGATGATCGAAATCACGCAAAAAAGCATCCATGGTAATACAATCAGTTAATGCAATATCTAAATCATGAGGGTACTCGTCTAACCAAACTCGAAGCGCATCTTTTTGACAATCTTTCAAAATTGGACTTAATCGTTGATGCGCTTGGAACCATTCATGAGCTTGTGTGCCAACGGGATTTAATCCCAAACGATAAGCAAGTAAATAGTTGCTAGTGCTATTAAAATTGTGAAAATTATCTTTCAAATAGCTGATAACGGCTTCTTGTACCGCAAACGAATAACGCCGACGCGTACCAAAATCCATTAAATTAAAACCAGACATATCCATATTAGCCGTTTTTTCATTAAATAGAGCTAATTTATCTTTTAGCCTAGCGATTGCTTCTGGCACACCGATTTGTGGTGAACGATCCTTATGTACAATTTCACTGATTACCGCAAGCAGAGGGACTTCCCATAAGATAACATCTAACCATTTACCTTCAATCGAAATTTCAAGTACACCATCTTCGTTTTTAATGGTGAGTAAATCACTATTGAAGCGCCAATCTTTAAGCCAATTTAAATAGTCGGATTTAAAAAATGGAATACCAGATAAATAGTTAAATTCATCATCCGAAAGCGATAACGATTCCATTAATTTAACTTGATACATTATTTCATCAGCATAATGCCCTAATAAATCATCACTTCGACAACGGAACTGTGCAACAACGGTTGCATCTGGGTAATGATGAAAAACGGCTTGTTGCATATGCAATTTATATGCATCAGTATCTAAAATTGATGTAATTATTGCTGGTAACATATGTATCTATTATTACTACTATAAAGAAAATTCCTCAGATTATAGCAGAATAATAGTGAAGAGATAGATTAATTATGTAATAAGATTATTTTTAATCAGCTATAATACTAACTAAATAGGATATAGATTGAATACCAACCAAAAAGGTCACGACAAAAATGAATACCAAAACAGCTGAATTACAACCCATTGCTAAATATCGTCTCGATTATAAAACCCCAGATTTTACCATTACAGACATTGATCTTGATTTTGATTTGGCGCCAGAAACAACCACAGTCACTGCTCGTAGCCGTGTTGTGCAAAAAAACCAGCAAGCAAACGATCTCATTTTAGATGGCGAAGACCTTAAGCTCATTTCGATCAACATTAATGAACAACCTTGGCAAGATTATCAAATCACTGAAACAGGTCTAATCATTCAGAATGTTCCAAGCGAATTCACCCTTACCATTGTTAACGAAATTAAGCCAATTGATAATACAGCGCTGGAAGGATTATACGTTTCAGGTGAAGCACTATGCACTCAATGCGAAGCAGAAGGATTTAGACATATCACCTATTATCTTGATCGTCCAGATGTTCTTGCTCGCTTTTCAACTCGAATCACTGCCAATAAACAACAATATCCTTATCTACTTTCTAATGGTAACCGTATTGCACAAGGTGAACTTGCTAATGGTCGTCATTGGGTTCAATGGCAAGACCCTTTCCCTAAACCAGCCTATCTATTTGCATTAGTTGCAGGTGATTTTGACATATTGAGAGATCAATTTACCACTCAATCTAATCGTAAAGTTGATTTAGAAATTTATGTTGATAAAGGTAATTTGGACCGTTCACATTGGGCTATGACGAGCTTAAAAAATTCAATGCGCTGGGATGAAACACGCTTTGGTTTAGAATACGATTTAGATATCTTCATGATCGTTGCGGTTGATTTTTTCAATATGGGCGCAATGGAAAATAAAGGTCTGAATATCTTTAACTCCAAATATGTATTAGCCAAACCAGAAACCGCAACCGATACCGACTATTTAGGTATTGAGGGTGTAATTGGTCACGAATATTTTCACAATTGGACTGGCGATCGGGTCACTTGTCGAGATTGGTTCCAACTTAGCTTAAAAGAAGGATTAACGGTATTTCGAGATCAAGAATTCAGTTCTGACATGGGTTCAAGAGCCGTTAAACGTATTGATGACGTTAAATTAATGCGCACAGTACAGTTTGCCGAAGATGCAAGTCCGATGTCACACCCTATTCGCCCTGACCAAGTTATTGAGATGAATAATTTTTATACGGTAACCGTGTATGAGAAAGGCGCAGAAGTGATTCGTATGATGCATACTCTATTAGGCGAAGTCAAATTCCAAGCGGGAATGAAGCTCTATTTTGAACGTCATGACGGTAGTGCAGCAACGTGTGATGATTTTGTAGCAGCAATGCAAGATGCTTCAGGAATCGATTTAACTCAATTCAAATTATGGTATAGCCAATCAGGAACACCTGAATTAACTGTTACTGATAGTTATGACTCCAAAAATCAGCAATATACTTTAACAGTTGAGCAACATACTCCTGCAACTCAAGATCAAGCGAAAAAACAAGCACTGCATATTCCGCTAAATATTGAATTATATCAACATAATGGTGAAGTAATTACACTACAATATCAAGGTAAACCTATTCACCATGTTTTAAATTTAACTCAGTCTAAACAGCAATTTATTTTTGACCATGTTAATGAAAAACCCATTATTTCACTATTACGGGATTTTTCAGCACCTGTTAAATTAACTTATGATTATCAAGATGATGATCTCATATTCTTGATGCAACATGCGACTAATGCTTTTAGTCGTTATGATGCCGCACAAATGTTGTTAGCAAAATATGTACGCTTAAATGTAGCAAATTTCCAAGAAAATCGTGAATTAACACTGCCAGAATCAGTATTAGATGCCTTTAGAGCAGTATTATTATCAGAAACAACTGATCCAGCTTTAATTGCACAAATTCTGACTTTACCGTCTGAAAACGAATTAGCCAATTTATTTAAAGTCATCGATCCAACAGCTATTTATCAAGTTCGTCAGGTTTTACTGAGTCGTTTTGCCAATGAACTGAACGACGAATTAAATGCTGTTTATTTTGATAATAAAGTCGTTGACTATCATATTGAACATAAAGATATTGCTAAGCGATCACTTAAAAACTGCTGTTTAACTTTATTAGCCTATGCGGATAGTAAATCCCATGCCAACACATTAGTAAGTCAGCAATACTATCACGCTAATAACATGACGGATTGCTTAGCTGCTCTAACTACAGCAGTTAAAGCGCAACTTGATTGTTACAATGAATTGTTAACTGATTTTGATAATAAATGGCATAAAGATGGCTTGGTAATGGATAAATGGTTATCCCTTAATGCAACAAGTCCAGATACCCATGTGCTATCAACCGTGAAGAAATTATTAACTCACCGTTCATTCTCAATGAGTAATCCAAATCGCATTCGTGCATTAATTGGAGCTTTTGTAAATAATAACCCTGTTGCTTTTCATGCTGAAGATGGCAGTGGTTATCATTTCTTAGTTGAAATCTTGACTGAGTTGAACCAGAAAAATCCACAAGTTGCTGCTAGATTAATCGATCCTCTGATTCGGTTGAAACGTTATGGCGAAAAACGTCAACAACTGATGCGAACAGCGCTTGAAAGATTACTAAAACTTGATAATCTCTCTAAAGATTTATATGAAAAAATTAGTAAAGCTTTAGCAGCATAATCAATAAAACATATCATCCTACATAATTATAGTAGGATGATATGACTTTATTATTCGATGGTTTTTTACTAAAACGTATAGGTAACCTCAAACTTTTTGACATTTCTACCTTTTAAAAAAATAAGATAACGGACTTTAAATGACAATTACCATAAAAGAAATAACACCTGCTGAGCTAGCACAAAAAATAGAGGCATCTGAAAAGTTATTCTTACTTGATGTCCGTGAACCTAATGAAGTTGCCATTTGTAGTATTAATGGATCAACACATATTCCAATGAATCTTATCCCATTATATTTAGATGAAATTCCAGATGGAATTGATATCGTTATTTACTGCCACCGCGGTGTTAGAAGCTTAAATGTGGCTAACTATTTAGCCGAAAATGGCTTTGATAGCGAATATTTATATAATCTCACGGGTGGAATCGACGCTTGGGCACTCGCTATTGATGAACAGATGACAAGGTATTAAAAGCCCTGACTAAACGGGCTTTATAATATTATATACTTTATATTAATGGGTATTTTGTTTTATTCCTTAGGCATTACCCAATAACCATTTTGATTATGCTCTTTCATATAATCTTTAAACTGTTGGGATTGGTAAATGCGCTTAATATCTTGAGCCCATTGACTGTTTTCATTACCGCCGTTCACAACAACCATAATTTCTAAATCAGGAATAATGGTTTCTAAAAGTAACGCTTTATTTGAGTCAATGTTAGCTGAGTAAACGATACTTCCTGGTATCACCGCAAAATCTACTTCGTTCATAACACGGGGTATATTAGCTGAATCCATTTCAACAATATCAATGCCTGCAATGTTTTGAGCGATATCATTTTTACTAACGATAATTGGATTAGCATTTTCTTTCAATTTTATCCAACCTGCTTTTTCGAGTAAGTTATAAGAACGGGCTGCATTTGACGCATCTTGTGGAATCGCGACTTTAGCCCCCACAAACACTTGCTGCAATGAGGTATATTTATTCGAAAATATGGCTGCCGGTACAGACGGCACATGAACCACTGGCTTTAAATTAGCTTTACGCTGACTATTAAAAACATCCATATAAGCAGTATGCTGAGCGACCGTTAAATCAATACTACCTTCACTTAAAGCCACATCTGATTCAAGTAAATGAGGAAAATTAACTAACTTAACCTTATATCCTTCTGATTCTAATATTGGCTTAACGGCATCTTTAAAAAGATCATTATAGGGGCCAGGCGACACCCCCATACTAATCTCTTTTTTGGTTTGATTATTAGCTTGCTTGGATGAATCGTTACAAGCATTTATAAAAAATGCAGAACATACGATTAATGCTAATGATAGGTATTTAAATAAATTTTGTTTGATAAAACATATTTTCATGTGAGCTACCCTTTGTAAGCTAGAAACATTAGATACACTCTAACATAGAAAAAATAGTTCATTTATTCCATGTAATTCTATCTTATAACTTTTTGGAATAAGATATAAAAAACGATTATTAGAGAGATAAATATGCCTATGTTACCGTTAATAGTATCAATCATTATTAATCGTTGGATATATTATGAGTCAAACTATCGCAAATATTATTCATCGACTCTTTGTCGAGTTACACCAATATCCTGAACTTTCTAATCAGGAATTTGAAACCACAAAACGATTAAAATCTTATTTACAAAAAGCCAATATACGCATTTTGGAATTAGGCGCTAAAACAGGTGTGATAGCAGAAATAGGCTCCGGCTCACCAGTGCTAGCATTACGTGCTGATATTGATGCATTGCCTATCGAAGAACAAACCACGTGTGAATATCGTTCAAAAAATCCAAATGTAATGCATGCCTGTGGACACGACGTACATACTGCTATTTTAATGGGATCAGCATACTTACTAAAAGCACATGAAAAAGATTTAAAAGGAACAATTCGTCTACTATTTCAGCCTGCTGAAGAAAACTTTAGTGGTGCATTACACTTTATTGAAATTGGTGCTTTAAAGGGCGTTGATGCAATATTAGGGCAACATAATAATCCCAATTTAACCATAAATCAGATGGCATCATGTGCTGGGCCGTTTTCTGCTAATGTTGACCGTATTGAAATTACTGTTAAAGGTGTCGGTGCGCATGCAGCAAGACCAGAAACAGGAGTTGATCCTATCGTTGTTGGCGCTCAAATAGTTAATGCAGTTCAAACAATATCAAGTCGAAGTGTGAGCGGATTAGATGCGGTTATCATTAGTATTACCAAATTTCAAGGAGGAAATACTTGGAATGTAATTCCCGAAACGGTAGAAATGGAGGGAACGGTTAGAACGCTCATGCCTGAAATTAGAGCAAAAGTTAAACAGCAGCTAAAAAATATTACTGAAAATATTGCTTCTGCCTTAGGTGCGGAAGCTGAGCTACGCTGGTTTGATGGTCCACCATCCATTATTAATGATGCTAAATGGGTTGAATTTGCCAAACAAGTTGCTAAACATGCAAATTATGAAATCGTCGACTTTAAACCTCAACTTGGTGGCGAAGATTTTGCTCATTACTTACATCACGTTCCCGGCGCTTTTATTAACCTTGGTTCACAAAGTCCTTACGCTGTGCATCATCCTAAATTTCAGCTTAATCGAGATATGATAATGCCTGCCGTTAACTATTTATCTGAACTTGCCAAGCAAGCACTAATTCAATTAGCACAAGATAAAAAAGCAGGTGGTAACTAATGATTAAATTTGAAAATGTATCAAAACAATATGAGCGCAATGGCATTACTACCCAAGCATTAAATAATATCAATTTAACCATAGCAAAGGGGGATATTTATGGCATTATCGGTTATAGTGGAGCAGGAAAAAGCACACTTGTTCGTTTAATTAACTTTCTTGAAAGACCGACTCAAGGCAGTGTCACAATTCAAAACCAATTACTCAATCAACTATCTAGTCAAGAGCTACGTCAAGTTCGTCGAAAAATCGGCATGATCTTCCAGCACTTTAATTTACTTGAATCAAAAACTGTATTTGAAAATGTTGCTATTCCATTAGTCCTAATCAAAAAAGATAAACAAACGATTAAACAAAAAGTGTATGAACTATTGGAGTTTGTGGGATTAAGAGATAAAGCTAATAGCTATCCTAAAGAGCTATCGGGTGGGCAAAAACAGCGCATAGGTATTGCGCGAGCTTTAGCTAACAATCCAGATATACTGCTGTGCGACGAAGCTACATCAGCGCTTGATCCACAAACAACTCAATCCATTTTAGACTTAATAAAACAAATCAATGAAAAATATAAAATAACCGTTGTATTAATCACTCATGAAATGAGTGTTATTGAACGAATTTGTCACAAAGTTGCCGTCATGGAAAAAGGTAACATCATTGAGCATGGTAATGTGCTTGATGTATTTGGCCACCCGAAACATCACACGACACAAAATTTTGTCAGCTCTGTGATAAACGATCAAATTCCAAGTGGTGTAGTTGAAAATCTATTAAAAATAGAAGGAGACAAAAATAATATCAAATTATTTAAATTGGAGTTTTTAGGACGTTCAGCCTCTGAGCCCGTCATTAATTCACTCATTTTACAACAAAAAGTTATCGTGAATATTTTATTTGCCCATATGTCAGAAATCGAAAAAACAGTTTTAGGCAGTATGTTTGTTCAATTAAAAGGTGAGGATAGTAACATTGACCAAGCGGTGCACTATCTACGTGAACGTGGTGTACAAGTTACCAAAATAAAACAATGGGAGATTAATTAAATGCAAATATTTGATAATATACTTAGTTATTTAAGTACGAATTTTGCCACTACTGTCACCTCTGATCAGTTTATACACGCATCTTACGAAACCTTGATTATGGTCGTTTTTTCTTTAATATTGGGCTCTCTGATTGGCATTCCGCTGGGTATCTGTTTAGTAACCACTCGCCCCTCTGGGCTACTTGAAAATAGACGAGTCTATCGCATTATCAACCCAATCATTAATTTAGTGCGTTCATTGCCATTCATTATTTTACTTGTGGCAATTTTGCCTTTAACAAAGTTTATTGTCGGCAGCTCAATTGGTACTACAGCAGCAATTGTTCCACTCACTTTTTATGTGGCTCCTTACATAGCTCGATTAGTGGAAAACTCGTTATTAGACGTAAAAAGCGGTATTATAGAAGCTGCTGAAGCTATGGGCGCAACGCCAATTCAAATAATTTGGCATTTTATGTTACCAGAAGCTTTTAGCTCATTACTTTTAACGCTTACAACCGCCACAATTGGTTTAATTGGAGCGACCGCCATGGCGGGTGCTATTGGTGCAGGTGGTATTGGCGATTTAGCTATTTCATATGGTTATCAACGTTTTGACACGACGGTAACTTACATCTGTGTGTTTATTTTGGTTATTGTCATTCAATTTGTACAAAGTACGGGTAACTATTTAGCCCGCAAGGCACGGCATGAATTGCTTAACTAAGGGATAATATAGAGAGTAAATTACTCTCTTTATTACCTATATTTATTAAACATCTTTATTACTTAAGTTCTATCACCTGAGTTTAAATACGACTTTATTGCAGATTAATAAACAGCAATGAATGTAAAAAAGTTTGAGGTTAACTATACGTTTGAGTATAAAACACACGAATAAGTTCGTTATAACAGGTTTAAATTAGTAAACACAGACTCATTGATAATATGTTTAATAGATTTCATTATTAATAAATATCAAGTAAAATAGGCGAAATTTTAATTCTGGTAGTGTAGGAAATCATTGTGACTGACGCATTACAGCAAAATTTGGTCGAAATACACGATATGTCTTTCTATCGTGGAACTCGGCCTATTTATAAAAATATGAGTTTGACTGTTCAAAAAGGCAAGATAACCGCTATTATGGGGCCTTCTGGAATTGGTAAAACTACACTATTAAGACTGATTGGTGGGCAATTAAAACCACAAACAGGACAAATTTTATTTGATGGTGAAGACATACCAAGCATGTCTCGCTCAAGGCTATATGAAGTACGCAAACGCATGAGTATGCTATTCCAATCAGGTGCATTATTTACTGACCTATCTGTATTTGATAATGTCGCTTATCCTCTACGCGAACACCTTAAATTACCTGAACCAGTATTACATAACTTGGTATTGATGAAGCTACAATCCGTAGGACTTCGCGGTGCAGCAAATATGATGCCATCGGAATTATCTGGTGGGATGGCTAGGCGAGCAGCATTAGCAAGAGCAATTGCGCTTGATCCTGATTTAATCATGTTTGACGAACCTTTTGCTGGGCAAGATCCAATTTCAATGGGCGTAATTGTTAAGCTTATTTCTGAAATTAATCAATCATTAGGATTAACATGCATTGTGGTTAGTCATGATGTAAGCGAAGTGTTGAGTATTGCTGATTACGCCTACATTGTAGCAGAACAGCATATTATCGCTGGTGGTACTTCAGAGCAACTACGTGACAATGATGATTTACGAGTTAAACAATTCTTGGAAGGACTTGCAGATGGACCAGTACCTTTTCATTATCCTGCTAATGATTACAAATTGGACCTAAGCAGAGGTATAAAATAATGTTGAATTTACTCGCAAAAATGGGGCAATGGTTTATTAATGTGATCGCCATGATTGGGCGCTCAGGAATGATGCTATTTGGCGCATTGATTGGTCAACCACAATTTAAAAAACAATTCCCATTACTGGTCAAACAATTCTACTTTGTTGGTGTACAATCATTATCCATTATTATCGTGTCAGGTCTGTTTATCGGCATGGTACTAGCACTACAAGGCTACTTTATTTTAACAACATTTGGGGCTGAAGCCAGTTTAGGGATGTTGGTTGCACTTGCATTGTTACGAGAGCTAGGACCTGTTGTTGCTGGATTACTGTTTGCTGGTCGTGCAGGCTCTGCCTTAACAGCTGAAATCGGTCTTATGAAAGCTACCGAACAGCTATCAAGTATGGAAATGATGGCCGTTGATCCTTTACGCCGCATTATAGCTCCACGGTTCTGGGCAGGATTTTTTAGCATGCCATTTTTAACAGCGATTTTTGTTGCGGTCGGAATCATCGGTGGCGTATTAGTTGGTGTAGATTGGAAAGGGATTGACGCAGGGTTCTTTTGGTCATCCATCCAAAGTAATGTCGATTGGTGGCATGATTTAGGTAACTGTTTTGTTAAAAGTTTTGCATTTGCTATTGCCAGTACTTGGATTGCACTTTTTAATGGATACGATTGTGTACCAACATCAGAAGGAATTAGTCGGGCAACAACTAATACAGTTGTTTATTCATCATTAGTTATTTTGGGGTTAGATTTTATTTTAACCGCATTAATGTTTAGTAATTGAGGTCATTAAACATGAGTCGTAAAGTAGAAATTACAGTAGGATTATTTATGGTGCTGGTTATTGTCTCAGTGCTATTTTTATGCTTTAGAGTAACTGACCCAACATCTTTTGTTAGTCATAACTCTTATCGAGTCTATGCGCAATTTGATAATATTGGTGGTTTGAAAGTACGCTCACCAATTAAAATTGGTGGGGTTGTTATTGGTCGTGTCAGTAATATTAGCTTAAAAACCACGAACAATGAAGATTATAAACCATGGGTAACTATGGATTTAGACACTCAATATAATAAAATTCCAAAATTAAGTTCACTTTCAATTAAAACATCAGGATTATTAGGTGAACAATTTATTGATATCAACTTTGGATTAGATCAAAGCACAGAACATGATATTGATGCTTTAGATGCACCGACATCTTCATCAAATACGGATAGTCAAAATCAAGAAGATAATCATCCTTATCTTAAAGATGGTTCTATTATATATAACACAAAACCAGCAGTGGTTATTGAAGATTTAATTGGACAATTTTTATATAGTGCGGGTGGATCATCAGATAAAGACAAAAAACAAGATACTAATGACAGTAAGGAGTAACTATGTTGACCAAATTTAAACAAACCTTTTTTTTAGTACTTACTTTAATGATAAGTGCTACAGCATTTGCAAACGATCCATATCAAGATATGCAAGTTGCAGCTGACAAAATTTTTAACACGATGAAAGCAGAGTCTTCAACTCTTAAATCCAATCCGAACAAACTTAAAGATATTGTAAGAACGGATTTACTGCCTTACGTACAAGTTAAATATGCAGGGGCATTAATCTTAGGTAATGCATATAAATCAGCGACTGATGCACAGCGTACAGCTTATTTCAAGGCATTTGAAAACTATTTAGTACAAGCATTTGCTCAAGCACTTTCAATGTACAACGGACAAACTTATCAAGTTGAAAAATCAAAAGATTTAGGTGATAAATCACTTGTTTCAATCCGCATATTATTAAATCAGCCAGACAAAAATCAACAACCTATTCGTATCGATTTCCAATGGCGAAAAAATACTGTAACAGGTGAATGGAAAGCCTATGACCTAACTGCGGAAGGGGTAAGCATGGTTACCACTAAACAAAACGAATGGGCAACTGTTCTGCGCCAAAAAGGTATTGATGAATTAACCAAACAATTAAATGATCTATCAAATCGCAATATTGATCCTAACGCTAAATAAAAAGGCTATTTTATAATGTCGCGAATCAAAACAGATAAACAACAAGATGTATTGTACTTACAGGGTGAACTTGATGTTCACTCTTTAAATGATTTATGGACAACGCAAAGCTCTATATTAAATGGTGTTAAATACATTAATTTAGGTGAGCTCACTCGAGTTGATTCTTCAGGACTCGCGACTTTAGTCTATTTTTGTATTAAATATTGTGTAAAACTAAAAAATATTAATCCACAATTACAAACATTAATCACTTTATATGATTTACAACATGTCATAGATGATTAATATATTGGATTTTTATACTGAAACACCCCCATAACCTGAAACTTTTTTACAAAAATTAAAACGTATAATTTATATTAATGATGAGTATAACTAATGGATAAACAAGAAATTATAAATAAATTAAGAAATTCACTTGAACTTGACGATATTCATGTAATGACTGATGATGGAAGTCATTTTCAAGTTATTGCTGTCGGAGAATTATTTACCGATCTTAGCCGTGTAAAAAAACAACAAGCTATTTACGCCCCTTTAGCAGAATTTATTAATGATAATCGTATCCATGCGCTATCCATAAAAACTTATACTCCCACTGAATGGCAACGTGAGCGCAAACTAATAGGATTATAAGAATGATTCTTATTAACCCTTGAATAAACATTTTTTGCCTCAATATTATTTTCTATTAATAGAAAATATCAATGTACATAAGGTATCGCAACATGACTAACCCATTATTAACAAATGCACCATTACCCCTATTTTCGAAGATTAGGCCAGAACATGTTTTACCAGCCATACAAGAAACATTAAAAAACAGCCGAAATACGATCGAAACAGTATTAAAACAAAACAGCCAATATACTTGGGAAAATTTAATTCAACCAATTGATGAAGTGGACGAAAAATTTAGTCGTGCATGGTCACCTGTTAGTCATCTAAACTCGGTCAAAAATAGCCCTGAATTACGCGAAGCTTATGAAGCATGTTTACCACTTCTTTCTGAATTCAGCACTTGGGTTGGTCAACATAAACCTTTATATCAGGCATATAAACAACTTAAAGAAAGTGAACAATACGCCAAACTAACCAAAGCTCAGAAAAAAGTTATTAATAATGCCCTACGTGATTTTGAATTATCAGGCATTGGGCTGCCAGATGAAAAACAAAAACGTTATGGTGAAATTGTTGCGAAACTATCAGAATTATCATCAACCTATAGCAATAATGTATTAGATGCAACTATGGGATGGTCAAAATTAATTACGGATGTTAAAGCCTTATCGGGTCTACCTGAAAGTGCCCTTGTCGCAGCCCAAGAACAGGCTAAAGCTAAAGGTGAAGAAGGCTGGTTACTTACTTTAGATATCCCAAGTTATCTTCCCGTGATGACCTATTGTGATAACCGTGATCTACGATTTGAACTCTATCAAGCTTATAATACCCGAGCATCTGACCAAGGTCCAAATGCTGGCAAATGGGATAATACTAAAATCATTCAAGAAATTTTGACATTACGCGATGAGCTTGCTCAATTATTAGGATTTAAGACCTATGCAGATCAATCACTTGCGACCAAAATGGCAAAATCTACCACGCAAGTAATGGAATTTCTTACCGACCTAGCTTCTAAAGCCAAACCACAAGGCGAAAAAGAACTTGCTGAACTTAAACGTTACGCTTACGAATTTTTCGGTGCCAGTGATATACAACCATGGGACATCGCTTATTACAGCGAAAAACAAAAACAGCACCTTTACACCATCAATGATGAAGAGTTACGACCATATTTCCCAGAGCAACGTGTAATTAGCGGTTTATTTGAAGTCGTACATCGAATCTTTGGCATTACCGCGAAAGAGCGCAAAGGTGTTGATGTTTGGGACCCTGAAGTTAAATTCTACGATCTGTATACTGCTAATGGTGAATTAAAAGGTAGCTTCTATCTTGATTTATATGCTCGCGAACATAAACGTGGTGGAGCTTGGATGGATGATTGTATTGGTCGTATGCACTTTGCGGATGGTCATACACAAAATCCTGTTGCTTATTTAACGTGTAATTTTAACCGACCTATTGGTGATAAACCTGCGTTATTTACCCATAACGAAGTCACTACCCTATTTCATGAATTTGGGCATGGTTTACACCACATGTTAACTGAAATTGAAGTACCGGGTGTTGCAGGTATTAATGGTGTACCTTGGGATGCGGTAGAATTACCAAGCCAATTTTTAGAAAACTGGTGCTGGGAGCCTGAAGCACTTTCGTTTATATCTGGACATTATCAAACTGGTGAGCCATTACCAAAAGAGATGCTAGATAAAATGTTGGATGCTAAAAACTATCAAGCAGCATTATTTATTTTACGTCAATTAGAGTTTGGCTTGTTTGACTTTACGTTACACAGTCAAAAAGATCCGGATATTTTAGAAACACTTAAAAAAGTCCGACAACAAGTAGCTGTGGTTCCAACGGTTGAATGGGGTCGATTCCCACACGCTTTCAGTCATATTTTTGCAGGTGGTTATGCTGCTGGTTACTATAGTTATTTATGGGCAGAAGTATTGTCGGCTGATGCATTTTCACGTTTTGAAGAAGAAGGTATCTTCAATACTAACACGGGTAATGCTTTTCTTGACAATATCTTGTCACAAGGTGGCAGCGATGAACCAATGACGCTATTTAAAAATTTCCGTGGTCGTGAACCACAACTTGAGGCATTGCTTCGTCACTATGGAATTAAGTAATACAGATACTGCTCAGCTAAAGTTATTTGCTGAGCAGTGGTTGGCCACGCATACCGATCTGCCGTTCACTCTTGTAAATCAAAACAATCAACTCGAATTACAAAAAAACGACGAACCCAAATTAGGCTCAATATGCGTCAATTTTGTATCTGGCGCTATGGCACATCGCCGTCAATTTGGCGGAGGACGAGGTGAAGCTATTGCCAAAGCAGTTGGCGTCAAAGGTGAGTATTTACCAACGGTTGTAGATGCCACAGCTGGACTGGGTCGCGACGCATTTGTACTTGCTGCTATTGGTTGTCATGTCACTATGTTTGAACGTCATCCTGTTGTTGCTGCACTGTTAGAAGATGGTCTACAGCGTGCTTATTTAGATGAAAATATGGGTGCTTGGTTACAGCAACATCTACGTCTGATTTATCACTCAAGTATTGATGGGTTATGCACTTACACTCAAAAACCAGATGTGGTCTATCTTGATCCTATGTTTCCTCATCGAACCAAAAGTGCACTAGTCAAAAAAGAGATGCGAATATTTCAACAATTAGTGGGCAGCGATGATGATTCAGACAGTTTACTTGAACCAGCAAGACAGTTAGCCAACAAAAGAGTGGTGGTTAAACGTCCTAGTTACGCACCTTTTTTAGCTAACCAAAAACCAACAGCAGAAATTAAAACGAAAAATCACCGTTTTGATATTTATACCCCTTTAAAGTAATACAGGAATATTCATAATTTATGCGATTAGATAAGTTTCTTGCTCATCATCTCGGCATCAGTCGAACGATTGTTAATAAAGAATTAAAAGCGAAAAAAGTCACGGTCGACGGTGAAATTATTAAATCAGGTGCTTATCAATTGTCACCCGAACAGATAGTTGAATATGATGGTTATGAGATTACACCTGTGACCAATAACCGCTATTTTATGCTAAATAAGCCCCAAGGTTATGTGTGTTCAACTGATGATCCTGATCATCCAACAATTCTTTATTTTATTGATGAGCCTATGCCCGAAAAACTTCATGCCGCGGGTCGATTGGATCTTGATACAACCGGATTGGTATTATTGACTGATGATGGTAAGTGGTCACATCGCATTACTTCTCCTAAACATCATTGTGAAAAAATCTATTGGGTGACAGTTGAGCGCCCATTAACCGCAGATCTCATTGAAATTTTTAACAATGGCATTCAATTAAAAAGTGAGAAATCACTAACTAAACCAGCTAAATTAAATATTATTGATGATTTCCATGCGGAGCTTACCATTAGCGAAGGACGATATCATCAAGTTAAACGTATGTTTGCGGCTGTAGATAATCATGTAGTTGCATTACATCGTAAACAAATAGGTAATATTAAGGTCGATATTCCTGAAGGTGAATACCGTCCCCTTACCCAAGATGAAATCAATTCGTTTAACCAGAATTAAGATATTTAACAACTTTAACTATTTTTACTGTATTAAACGGATAATTAATATTTCAAAATCTCTTACAAAATTGCATGTAACGTTATCGTTTTTTAAATAACATTTTAATTAACTTACAGGTTAAAACAGGTACAGGACTTAATAGGTGCAAGATCAACATTTACAGTTAGGAATCAATATTTCCAAAAAAAAACTGATTTTAATTCTTGGATTATTATCTATGTTAATGCCGTTATCCATAGATATGTATCTACCCAGCATGCCAACCATTGCGCAAGATTTTAATGTAGCCGATGCAACAGTACAACTTACTATTAGCTGTTATTTATTAGGATTTTCTTTTGGACAACTTTTATTTGGCCCTATTACTGATAGCTACGGACGGCGTTACGTTTTAATTGCGGGTCTAATTATTTTTATAGTTGCCGCATTAATTTGTGGTATTGCATCGAATATCAATCAATTAATTACTGCGCGCTTTTTTCACGGTATTGCTGCCGCTGCAACATCAATAGTAATTAATGCGTTAATGAAAGATATTTATCGTGATCGCGATGAATTTTCTAAAATGATGTCATTTGTCATGTTGATATCCAATGTTGCTCCACTCCTTGCACCGATCATTGGTGGATTTATTCTATATTGGTTTAATTGGCAAGCTAATTTTTACACTATCAGTCTAACGGCACTAATAGGGCTGGCTTTAGTTATCATCTTTATTCCAGAAACATTATCAAAGGCAAAACGATCTAAATTTAGTTTTACCCGTATTTTGAGTAATTTCATTACGTTGTTCCGTCATGGACAAGTATTGGCTTATATGATGATAGGCGCCTTTGCCGGTGCAGGTTTATTCTCATTTTTAAGTTTGGGACCTTTTGTTTACATGAACCTGCATGGTGTTGCATCCATACATTTTGGTTATTACTTTGCACTTAATATTGTTGTTATGGTGTTTATGAATACCCTAAATAGTCGTTTGGTTAAACATGTAGGCTCATTTAAAATGATGCAGTTAGGTCTTTTTATCCAATTTGTCATGGCAATTGGACTTATGATCGTGACATTATTTAATTTAGGTTTCATCTATTTAGTTATCTGCATTGCTGGATATATTGGCTGTATGTCAACCATAGGCGGAAATAGTATGGCTATTATTTTAGATTTTTACCCGCATATCGCAGGAACGGCCTCTTCGCTTGCTGGCACAATTCGATTCGCAGTAGCGGGAGCCGTTGGTATATCACTATCATTCCTAGTCTCAAATCTTACAACAGTAACGACAGTTTCAGACAATAGTTCTGAATGGCTAATGACAGGCTCCATGGTTTTATGTAATTTTTTGGCAGTCGGTTTATTTTTAAAAATCAGAAATATTAAAAGGAAATAACGATGATCTATCGATTAGGGGATTTATGTCCACAAATTCATGAACATTGTTTTATTGCCAAATCGGCTGATATTATTGGTAATGTGATTTTAGAGCAAGGAGTATCGATTTGGTTTAATGCTGTCTTACGCGGTGATATTGCACCAATCTATATAGGCAAAAATAGCAATGTGCAAGATAATTGTACAGTGCATATTGAAACCGATATACCCTGTATTGTGGGTGAAAATGTAACGATTGGTCATAACGTTATTCTTCATAGTTGTCACATTGAGGATAATGTTTTAATCGGTATGGGAAGTACTATCTTAAATAATGCGAGAATTGCTAAAAATTGTTTAGTTGGCGCCAATTCATTAGTGACACATTCATTACCTTATGAAGAAGGATGTTTAATTATGGGGTCACCAGCCAAAATTATTCGCAAACTCACTGAAGCTGAAATTGCTGCTAATAAACAAAATGCTCTAAATTATGTACAAAACGGACAAAAATTTAGCAAAATCCTATCACCGATTGATTAATACCAACAAGAATAATGATGCTTTAGGGTTTATTCACTCTGTGAGAGGGTGCAATTTATGATAAAATGCTAACAATTTTAACTGTTGCAATTGTTTAGGTACGTACTTGAAAAAGTCAAAAACAACAAGAAAACAGATAATCACTCAATTCATTTTACTGGCAATTATAGGATTATCTGTTGGTCTATTTTTATCCTTATATTCTTATAATCCATCTGATCCTGGATGGTCTCGTACTGCATGGCACAATCCAATCAGTAATTATTGTGGTATCATTGGCGCCTATGTTTCAGATATTTTATTCCAATTCCTAGGTTTTATTGCTTTTTGTATCCCTTTTATCTCGATATTCTTTAGCTCACAAATGGTGGTCTACTATTATCGTAACCCCAATGCTCCTATCAATTACTTTAGTTTGTCATTTCGCATTATTGGTATTTTAGCGTTTATTTTCAGCAGCACAGGTTTCTTTGCTTTAAATATTCGTGATGCAGAACAATTCAATGCTGGAGGATATTTAGGTGCAATTGTAATTGAAAGTCTTTTACCGGTAATGAATGCCCTAACCACTTCATTGGCATTATTAATTACCAGTCTTGCCTGCATCACTTTATTAACTGGATTATCTTGGTTTTACTTAATGGAAAAATTAGGTGCTTTGGTTATGTGGCTCATTACGCCATTCTCAAAGTTAATTTTATCACGTGAAACCAACCAAATAATAAATACCAACCAACAATCTGATAAAGCGTCATCCGTTGTTGGCAAAGAACAAGAACCAAAATTAACTATGCCTATTGATAACGAGACGGTAAATACAGATACCGCTCAATCAACATCAATCATAGCAAGTGAAGAAAAAATACAGCATGATATCAATACAGATAAAGCTGAACAACGTGCCGAATCCAACAACCTTAAAGATGATGAGAAACTCATCAAAACGGCTGAACAATTATTACAAGAACTTGAAAAAACAACGACAGATCAAGTCAATTCAACCAATCAAGTAACTCGTGATGAGTCTAAAAAAGAGGCTGACTCTAATGATATTTTAGCTCGTATGGAAGTAATCATAAAAAATATGAATGAGCGAAAAACATCATCTGACATGCAATCAGATAAATCTGAAGAAGTACAAGCTTTGGAAGAAAATAAATATACAATTTCTGATGCACCGAGCAAACCTTTATTCACATCAGGCTATCAAGCGCCTAAAATAGAGCAAACCCAAGAAGTTGAGTTAACACCGTTTGAGCCTATCAGTGAAATAACACCACCAAAAGTTAATCTTTCAACAACAATTAATGATCAAAATGAGCATGAAGAACTTAAAGAAAAAATCATTGAAAGAGAACAACCTTATGATGTCGATATTGAATCGCTAAAAAAAGCGAATCCTGTTATTGATGATATCTATCTAAATGAAGAAGAGATTGACCAGATTGAAGAAATACCGCAATCTCCTACTTTTGCTGTTGAAGCAGAGCCGGTAAGTGAAGTTCAGGTTAATGAAGATAACGATGAAAATACTGAAGAAGAAAGCGAAGAAGATGGCTTAATTCATCCTTTATTAAGACGTAATGATAAACCTTTGCCAAAACCAACAACTCCTTTACCATCGTTAAATTTGCTGACGGCACCGCCTACTACGCGAATAGAAATTGATCATTCAGCGTTAAATGCAACAGCCAATCTTTTAGAAAAAAGTTTATCTGATTATCGTGTGAAAGCAAGAGTCGTTGACTATTTACCGGGACCTGTTATTACTCGCTTTGAAATTGAACTTGCACCAGGTATCAAAGCTGCACGCATTTCAACATTAGATCGCGATTTAGCTCGCTCATTATCCATGCCATCTGTACGTGTGGTGGAAGTGATTCCGGGTAAACCTTATGTGGGAATTGAGTTACCTAATAAAAATCGCCAAACAGTCTATTTTAGAGATGTGCTTGATAGCCCTCAATTTAGAAATGCACAATCACCACTTACCGTTGTTCTTGGTAAAGATATCTCTGGGCAATCTGTGGTTGCTGATTTAGCTAAAATGCCTCATCTACTTGTTGCAGGTACTACGGGGTCAGGTAAATCGGTTGGTGTTAATGCGATGATCTTAAGTATTTTATATAAATCAAAACCTGAAGATGTAAGATTTATCATGATAGATCCAAAAATGCTTGAGTTATCCATTTATGAAGGTATTCCACATCTATTAACCCAAGTTGTTACTGATATGAAAGATGCAGCTAATGCACTTAATTGGTGTGTCAATGAAATGGAACGCCGTTATCGCCTTATGTCAGCGTTTGGTGTACGCAATATTGCAGGCTATAATGATAAAATTAAAGAAGCAGAAAATATGGGTAAACCAATCCCAGATCCACTTTGGAAACCCACTGACAGTATGGATCTAGACAGACCAATGCTGGAAAAACTGCCTTACATTGTCGTTATGGTCGATGAATTTGCTGATCTTATTATGGCGGTTGGAAAAAAAGTGGAAGAGTTAATCGCTAGATTAGCACAAAAAGCAAGAGCTGCAGGTATCCACTTGGTATTAGCCACCCAGCGACCATCGGTAGATGTGATTACGGGTTTAATTAAAGCTAACATTCCTACCCGTATTGCTTTTACTGTATCAAGTAAAATTGATTCGCGCACCATTTTAGATCAGATGGGAGCGGAATCATTGCTTGGTATGGGTGATATGCTTTATTTAGCGCCGAATAGTTCTATTCCAATTCGTGTTCACGGTGCATTTGTCCGTGATGAAGAAGTACACGCTGTGGTGCAAGATTGGAAAGCGCGCGGTACACCAAAATATATTGAAAATGTGACCGTAGCGACCGATGACGGTGAAAATGGTAGTTCGGATATGTTTCAGGAAGAACTCGATCCACTATTTGACCAAGTGGTGGATTTTGTCGTTGAAACACAAAGAGCATCAATATCGAGCGTACAACGAAAATTCCGTATTGGTTATAATAGAGCAGCCCGAATTGTTGAACAAATGGAAGCGGAAGGCATTATTAGTCCTCCTGCCCATAATGGGAATCGTGAAGTACTTGCAGCACCATCCCACAATAATTATTGATTTTAATAAATAAAAAGTACGCCAACCATTTTGTTCAATGAGTTGGCGATATCCAAACATTACATCACAAACAAATGATTTTACATCATTGCCTATAGGTAATAATTGATAATGAGTGATTATTCACAGCAAATAGCACTATTAGAACTTGAACTTAACAGTGATAATAATCAATGTATACCCGCACAATTAGCGACAAAAGCATTAATAAAAGAGGTCTGTTTATCGCCGAAACCTGGATTGGTTGATATGAATAATAGCGGTGCACATCGTGATATGGATTTCCAAACTTTTGTTCAAAGTATCAAAGCAATCAGTGTCTGGTTCGAACGTTTTTATCAATATGGTAAAGCATCGGCTTTGCAAGATAACCAACAATTTTTAGCAGGCATTAGACCGATTGGTATTGAGTGTGAGCAAGCAATGTACCAAGCGACAAATCAAGTCAATACTCACAAAGGTGGTATTTTTGCTTTTGGACTGCTACTAGGTGCAATCGGCAAATTAGAACAACTAGGCTTAACAATTAATACACAAAATATTTGTGATCAAGTTTCTGCGATTTGCCAAGGAATCGTTACCAATGAACTTAAGCAAAATAATTCAACCCGTTCAATAGGTGAAAAACTTTTTAAACTTCACAATTTGCCCGGAGCCAGAGGTGAAGCAGAATCAGGCTATGCAACGGTTCGCACTATCTCACTGCCTATTTATCGAGCAATGAAACATAATGGCTATAACGAAGAAACATGTTTACTGCAAGTAATGCTACATCTACTTGCCTATAATCAAGATACTAATTTAGTATCTAGAGGTGGCTTAGACGGATTAACTTTTGCTCAACAGGAAGCGAGAAAACTCATTGAACAAGGTGGAATGACTGATACTAATGGTCTTGAACGGTTAAATCAGTTAGATGAAGAATTTATAAAACGCAATCTAAGTCCGGGTGGTACAGCCGATTTAATTGCGATTACTTGGTTTTTAGCACAATATTAATTGAATGTTCTTTATGTTTAGAGCTAAGTATTTGACTAATTCATAGCATTCAATTTTCCATTCCGAAAAACATAATATGGCTATTAAAAGATATTTATTATCACTATGATTTTATTGTTCTGTTTGAGCAATAAAAGCAATAAAAAATTGCCCCCAAAACCGCTATAATCGCTAAACAAAAATATGCCGTCGTCATTGAATATAGCAGACTAACATAACCGACAATGATTGGAAAAACCGTCATACCTAATGCATAAATAGCTTGAAAAAGACCCATCGCTGTTGAACGAGCATAAGAAGGAATATCTGAAATCGCTTCAAAAGTTAATAGTGAAAATAGTATACCAGTCCCCATCCCTGGAATAATTTGCAACAGTAATATGAGATAACTTGATGATAATTGTGGTATTAAAACACAATAAAGGGCAAGCATAAGAAAAGAGAGGATGATCCAAGATGAGGTGCTTAATTTGGTTATCCAGCTACTTGCTCCAACTTTTGCAAACAATACAGATGACAGCATATATATAATTGAAGATAGACCAATTAAAGCAGAATTGGCACCAAGTTCACTGAGTATTTGGTTGGTAAAAGACATGGTAGTGGACATTTGTATGCCCTGCTGAATTAAGGCCAACAGAGAAAAAGATAGCAGTTTGGGATCTAAAAAAACCTTAAATAAGTTTTGAAAGCTAAACTGATGATGAATTCTTTCAGGATATTTAAGCCTAATCGCTAAAATAAAAGCGATAAATCCACTTAAGCAACTTAAAAGACAAATAAAACTCATTCCAAAAGATTCAAAGAGTAACGTACTGGATAAAAATGCTAAAAATACGCCTATATTATTTACCATAATAATAAGACTTGTTGCATAACTTTTTTTGGATTTAGGATAAAAACCTAAAAATAACACCATAAATGAGATCCATGTTGAACTCGCAATACCCGAAATAATATTACCAATAAAAAATCCCCATCCATCAGGTTGGATTATGCGAATAACAGATGCAAAACCAGCTAAAAAAGATCCCAACACTATAAATACTTTATGCTTTTCTTTCACATTGGCAATTAAACCAACAGGTAAACGTAACAGTAATTGTGAAATACCATAAGCACTCACAACCATACCAATAAAATTAGTTGAAAGATTTATGGCTGCAAGATAAGGTGTTTGATAAGGGATATAAACGTATTGTGCATACCAAAAGAAAAACACAATACAAAGTAATAAATACGATTTTTTTTTCGCTGTTTTCATTAATTATAATTTTAATCCTTACAATCCTTAAGGTTAAAAATATATCTAAATAAAATATTTAGCAACAATTCAAATCAATCTTGTTTAACTTTTTAAACTGTGTTAGCTTGAGAAAAGTTAACCCAATGGTAAAAAAAGTGTTATCACCAAAAAAAATACGATCAAATATACATGATGATTGTTGTTTTAGTATTAACAACAACTCTAGTATGTTTGATCTTTTTTTACCGAAAATTAACCACTGTTAACGTAATGGAGAAAATAATGGACTATGAGAAAATTGCACAGCAAATATTACAATTGGTCGGAAATAAGCAAAATATTATCAGTGTAAACCATTGCTTTACTCGATTACGGTTCCAACTAAAAGATAATAACAAAGCTAATCGTGAAAAATTATTACAAACTGAGGGGGTCATTTCTGTTGTAGAAAGCAGTGGGCAATATCAGGTAGTATTGGGTAATAAAGTCACAAAAATTTATGACGCACTTTTACCACTTATTGGTGAAATAAACTCAATAAAACAAGAACAACCAAAAGTTTCAATAGGCATTAAAATACTCAATAATTTTGCTGCTATTTTTACCCCGATTATTCCAGCGATAGCCGCATCCGGTATGCTAAAAGGGATCTTAGCAATTGCGTTTATAATTGGTAAATACTACTCAACGGATATTAAAAATTATAATACTTATATTATTTTATATGCCGCATCGGATGCGGTGTTTTACTTTATGCCTATCATTTTAGGCTATACCGCAGCCAAAGTATTTAAAGCACATGAATTTATCTCAATGATTATTGGTGCAACTTTATGTTATCCCTCCGTTGTGAGTTTAATGACAAGTAAAAGTGAAGTCACCTTTTTTGCGATTGAATTGACCAAAGCCAATTATACATCAAGTGTTATTCCCATCATTATTGCCGTTTTTATTTTAAGTTATATACAAAGATTTTTAGAAAAAATCATTCCTGAAGTATTAAAAATTATCATGGTGCCTACATTTTCACTACTCATCATGATCCCCTCCACATTATTTATTTTCGGGCCAATTGGTATCTATATCGGCGAATTTATAAACTGGATCTATTACTACATTATGGGAGTGAGCCCTATCTTATTAGGTGCTTTTATTGGTGGTGTATGGTGCATTTTAGTTATATTTGGCGCTCACCGCGCAATTGTGCCAATTGGCCTCAATGATGTAGCGCGAACAGGCAAACAAAATCTTTTGGCATTTGCTGGTGCGGCTAATTTTGCGCAAGCTGGTGCAGCGTTTGGCGTATTTTTCAAAACCAAAAATAAAAATCTTAAAACAGTCGCTGCATCAGCAACGGTTACAGCCCTGTTTGGCATTACTGAACCAGCAATTTATGGTGCCAATTTAAGATTAAAAAGACCGATGATCTGCGCCGTCATTTGTGGCGCAATCGCAGGGGGCTTAATGGGTTGGGGAGGTTCCTATGGTAACGCATTTGCTAACCAAGGAGTATTAACAATACCGGTGTACACAGAAGCAGGTACAAAAGCATTCTTATGTTATTTAATTGGCATAGGTTTTGCCTTTTTTGGTTCATGCATTATGACGATGATTGTTGGATTTAATGATATACCAAATGAAGAAGCGCCAAAAACAATGCCAACAACGTCCAGTACACAATTAACTTCAGATACTGCTATTTTGTCGCCGGTTGCTGGTGAGGTGATTGCTTTAGATCAAGTCAAAGATGAAGCATTCGCCTCAGGTGCAATGGGAAAAGGAATCGCAGTTTATCCTAAAGTGGGTGAAATCGTTGCCCCTGAAGATTGTACCGTTACGGCACTCTACCCTACTTTACATGCAATGGGGCTAAAATTAGATAATGGTATTGAACTACTAATTCATATCGGTATTGATACAGTTAATTTACAAGGTCAATACTTCCAATCTTATGTTCACGCTGGTCAACATATTACTAAAGGAACCAAATTAGTTTCATTTGATATTGATAAAATACAACAACAATTTGATTTAACCACCTCAATTATTGTGGTTAATTCCGATCAATATAAAAATATAGAATATTGTCAACAAGCTCAGGTTAGTGAAAAAGACGATTTATTATTTATTCAAGTTTAGAGGTTTAGTTATGAAAGCTTTTGCTAAGGATTTTTGGTGGGGAGCATCATCTTCAGCATTTCAAATTGAAGGTGGATGGGATGCAGATGGCAAAGGAATGACTGTTGCCGATTATAATTCATTTCAACGCTCTACTATACAAGCCGACAGTAAAGTCGCCAGTGATTTTTATCATCATGTTGAAAGTGATATTGCGTTATTTAAAGAGTTAGGACTAAAAACTTATCGCTTTTCTATATCATGGGCTCGTATTATTCCCGATGGCGATGGTGAAATAAATCAAGCAGGAATCGATTTTTACAATCGAGTTATTAACGAATTAATTAAAAACGATATTATACCTTTTATTACGCTCTATCATTTTGACTTACCCTTTGCCTTGGTTGATAAATATAATGGTTGGCAAGATCGTCGCTGTGTTGATGCATTCAGACGTTATGCTCAAGTCTGTTATAAAGCATTTGGCGATCGAGTTAAGCATTGGCAGATTAATAATGAACAAAATCTGATGATTCGTGTCAATGAAAGAATGAATATGTATCAAGTTGCACCTGAGGATATTGAAAAAGTTCGTGCACAAATGGATTATCATATGTTTGTTGCCCATGCAATGGCAACCAACGATTGTCATGCTTTAATTTCCGACAGTAAAGTTGGGCCTGCAGTTTCATCCACGATGACCTATCCTGCAAGTAACAAACCAATGGATGTATGGGCAGCGAAAATGAACGATAATTTCAAAACGAATTACGCGCTGGAAATGTACTGTTTTGGTGATTATCCTAACTATTATAAAAGCTACCTAACTCGCTGCGGAATCTATCCTAATACCCATCCTGAAGATGCTGAAATATTAAAACAAGCAAAACCTGATTTTATTGCTGTAAATTATTATCGAACTTTGGTTGCCAGTTATTTACCAGAGGACGATGCACACCCATTTGGTACCAAAGAAAAAGATATCGATTTTGACCTTTACGGTTACTTCAAAATCGAGAAAAATCCAAATTTAGTTGCTTCAACTTATGGTGCGCAAATTGACCCTATGGGATTACGCCTTGTACTAAATGAATATTATCGCCAATATCGTTTACCATTAATTATTACTGAAAATGGCTTAGGTACTCCCGATACATTAACTGCTGACAATAAAGTACATGATGATTATCGAATCGATTATATCAAATCCCATATTTCAGCTTGTCATGATGCAATTGAAGATGGTGTTGAACTATTTGGATACTGTCCATGGTCAGTCATTGATTTATTAAGCTCACATCAAGGTTTTAAAAAGCGTTATGGCTTTGTTTATGTTGATCGTGATGACCATGACTTAAAAACCCTTAATCGAATAAAAAAAGATAGTTTTTATTGGTATCAGCAAGTCATCAAAGACAATGGCATTAAAAAATAGTTAATAGAACATAAAGATGGGCTTTAAAAAAGCCCATCATAACTCATATTAAATATCATTAATTTACTAAATATGTCACTTTATGCGCCTCGGTCGGTAATGGCACTTGCCATTTAGAAAGCATTTGTGTAATTTTCTTATTCGGTAAGCTAGTATCTCGGCTTGAATTGCGTTGATATAATGTTTTTTCTGGCTGCTCAAGATAAACAATTTCAACCTCTGCATGATAAGCATAAAGCAAATCCAATGCTTTTTGGCGCATATCTCGTGATAAATGAGTAGCATTCCAGATGAATGGTTGATTGTCTCTTAAATATTGTTTCACTTTAGCTAATACAAATTGGATCACTAATCCTTCATTTTGACCATGCTTTAATTTCAGTTCACTCCTTGCGTCATCATATGAGGCAACCGGTAATTGCGGATAATGTTTACTTATCCAACTATTTTTACCTGATGCAGGTAAACCCGACAATAATATGACTTTAGGTCCTTTCTGAGGATACAAAGCATAATCAGGCAAAACATTGCCTCCTCGAAAATAGTGTACTCTGGTGTAATCATCTATAAATTGCCGAGATTGATATAAACATCCTTCTTCCAAAGCCAATTGTTTAAAGAGTTCAACTTCATCAACCATTCGAGCTTTATCAGCACTAATACGACCGAGTATATCGGCTTTAGCTTGTATGCATAACATCCAGACAGGTAATTCCCATGAAAGCCGATGAATTAACCATTGCGGTGATTTATTATGACTATCATCACTTAATGCATAAAATGGAACCTGATGCACATCAATTATCCGACAAATCTTTTCTCTTAACTCAAAATCAATGCCCAATCGCCATAATAGTATTCGACTACTAATCGCCCCTTTTTGGGAATGTCTTGGTTGTGAAATTCGACCACTTAACTCATCAATGATGGTCGTTTCTGGTTTGGCAATATCATGTAACAAAGCAGTCATAAATAACACAAACTTTTCATCATCGGAAGATTTTGCAAACTCATCTTGAGCTATCAAGGATCTTAATACCATTTGAGTATGAATCCAGACATTTCCCTCACCATGATAAGTGGGATCTTGTGGTGTCATCATCAATTTATTCAACGCAGGTATACATTCCAACCACTGGTCAAAGTTATCTTTGCTGATACTGTAGGCGATCTCTTGTTGTAACTGCGAATAACTCATAAATCACCTCCAAATTTTATGCCATCATTCCAATTTATCGTTATTTGTGGCGTATAAAGCTCAGATTTTTTAGCTAATTGATTAGGAATAAACGGTTGCTGTAAATGGTGTTGACCCGCATCTAAAATAGATTGAACAAAATCTTGTCTTACCCATTTTAAACGTCCCGTTGTGGTATACTCTGATTCAATTTTCAAATATAAACCTTCCATCAAATCCGAGTTATCACACTGTTGCCAAGCCCTATTCAAATCAATTTTTTCTTGAGCAACAATTTTCTCAAAACAACTTTTCCAATCTTTTGTTTTAGCTAAAGAATATTTAACTAATGCTAATAAGTCACCCAATCTTTTCGGTGCGATTCCCGAATACAATACGGGAACAGATAAAATAGGACCATTAGCCAATAATTGATGACGTTTTTGGGTTGATAAAAAACAGTTATTATGTCTATCCCAAATATCAAATTCACAAAAATAGTGTGGTAATGCATCATAAAAAATAGAGTGTTTTTTATGTAACCATTCACCATACATAATATAGCGATCTTCTAAACGTTCAATTAACCAGCTTTCATGGACGGTTGCCCAATGTTTAAATAGATTAAACTGACGTTCTCGACTGCCCCCTATTAAGTAATGACCGCGTGATTGTAATAATAGCTCACCACTCTCTGAAAAACTGATTGCACAGTTAGCGCCATCAAGTTTTTCTTCAACCACAATATATTGCCCTATTAATTGATTATAGGGTAGCTGGCCATGCTCACTATCACCCAATTGCAAGCGCGAACTTTCCAAATGTGGAGTACGTGGGTATTTAATTAATTCTAAGTTTTGAATATAAGTTTCCATTGTCATTTTGTTTTCTCCGAAAAATTAGGGAAAACCGACAAGGCGAAGATCTATAGATTGAACTGCAACGTAGGAGCTTTAGAAAAAGCTAAAAGACAATATAATAGAAGATACCATGTCGGCATTAAGATAAAGTATTGAATACAGGCATTTTGCCACCTCATAAAAAAATTAAATATTAGACTAAAAAAACGGCGCCATTATCATTTTAAGCGGATATATTGTCAAGTAAAATTGGATTTTTTATACACGCAATAAGTGTTAAGATTCAAAAAGATGATTACCATTGATAAATTGTGGAGGGTTATATGAAGGTCGAAATCGTTCTATTCCCAATGACGTATTTAGCCATCATTGAACATTATGGCGCGCCCAAGTTAGAACATGAATCAGTAAACAAACTCATAAAATGGCGACAAGAAAATCAGCTTTTAGATGACAAATATAGAAACTACGGCATTCATTATACTAACCCTAAAACAACGCCACCTGAAAAACATCATGTCGATTTCGGTACTCTGTTGATGAACCTATTACTAAAAACATTTATGGAGTGATAAATAAAACGATTCCACAATTTCGCTGTGCAAAAGCCAGAGATATAGGTTCGAGATATCATAATCAAGCAATTATTTATTTACTTGAAAAATGGTTACCAAACAGTGGCGAAAACTTGGGAGATTTTCCCCCAATTTTTCATTATGTTAATGTCGGTCCAACTGTAAAATCTGAACAGATGATAACGGATGTTTATTTACCTTTGTTAGATAAATAATGCTTATATAATATTAATTAGTTAGGTGAATAATCCGCACCAAAATAACGTTGACTAATTTGTGAAAGTTCACCACTGCTAATAATTTTTTGAATACCGTCATTAATATCCTGAGTTAATTGTTCACCTTTCGCACTTTTACTAATTAAAAGATAACTAAACGGTGAAGCAATGCGATCTTCATCTTCTTTACTGAGTTCAATTATTTTAAGATTAAGATGATGTTCACTAATAAATTGAGAAAGCATCACTTTATCAATTAATTGAAAATCATATTGGCCACTTTCAACATGCTGTAAAACAGGTAATAAGTCGGCTTCACTGTAAACGATTTTTACAGGATTATTAGCGTTTTGCTGATTATAAGTTTCTAAAGCAGTGGCATAATTTAGTCCTGGTGTTACCTCTGTTGACATTCCATTTAGATCATGAAAACTATTGATGTTATTATTGTTTTTAGCTACAGCGATAACATATTGATTTTTAAAAATGGGATCTGAATAAAAATACTTTTCCTTACGTTTCTCATTCATTGCATAATTATTGGCACCAACTTGATAACGTTGTGAATCAAGTCCAGCAAGCACCGATGGAAACTCAGTTATTTCGAAATTAATTTCATATTGTGGTAATTTTGCAAATATAGCCTTAACAACATCTATATCATAACCCGTTAAATCACCCTCATCATTTATTGTTGTAAAAGGACTTGGTGCGCCTGATGTTGCAATTGTTATCTGTTGTTTTTTAGAACTTTCAGTATTGTTATTTTGATCATCACAACCTGTTAAACACAAAGTTGCTAAAAACAAAAAACCATACCATTTTTTTAAATTCATAACACAAATCCTCTTTAGTTTGATATTGTTAAACCTATAGTTAAGTGGGTTATATTAAATAAATCCCATTTCTTTCATTTCATGACGATGATCTTTTTGATATATCGCCATGCCTGTTTTCATCAGGTCAAAACCTAAATTTTTATAAAACTCAACTGTTTGAGGATGGGTATAAAGAATAATATTACAATCCTTAACTTGCTCAATAAGTTTATCGACAATTAACCGTCCATATTGCTGCCCATGTAAGTATTTAGCTAAGGCAATGTTATATATTGCCGCCTGACAAATACCATCTGATAATGCTCGCCCCACACCGACAACACGATTGTTATCTAATAAAAATACCACTGCATAACTATTTCGAAATACCTGTTCTTGTGTTTTAGCATCTAAAGTGCTTAATCGATAAAATTTCAGTAAATCAGCAACTTCCTGCCAATTTATATCCTCACAGTGTTGTTGAATAGTAATATCCATTACGACCTCTTAACTGATTAAATTTCATAATCCATTTGCATAGCAGAATAATATCTGGATAAAAAATCTCTTGTTCTTTGTTGAACAGGATTTAGAAATACTTTATCAGGCGAGCCATCTTCAATAATCTGTCCTTTATCTAAAAATAAAACTCGCGTTGCAATATCATGTACAAAACTCATTTCATGAGAAACTAGAATCATCGTTATACCTGATTTAGCAGCCATTTTTATTGTTGCTAATACTTCACCAACCAGCTCAGGATCTAATGCGGAAGTTGGTTCATCAAGTAATAAAACTTTAGGGTTCATCGCTAATGCCCTAGCAATAGCCACTCGTTGTTGTTGGCCGCCTGAAAGTTGTTTAGGATAGTGATCAACTCTATCAGCAAGACCAACTTCAACTAATTTTTCATACGCAATCTGTTTGGCTTTTTCTTTAGGATATTTTTTTACAATTACTAATCCTTCCATCACATTTTCTAATGCATTTTTTTGAGGAAAAAGATTAAATTGCTGAAATACCATAGCGGTTTGTTGGCGAAATTTAACAATTTGATCTCGTTTAAATTTGCCTACATCAAACGATAGCTTATCAATACTAATATTACCTGATTGTGGTTTCTCTAATAAATTAAGACAACGTAGAAATGTTGATTTTCCTGCTCCAGATGCCCCTATAATGGCAACAATTTCATGAGGTTGAATATGAAGATTGATGCTGTCCAAAATACAATTACCGTGAAAAGATAACGTTAAATTATTAACATGAATCATAACCATTTTCCTTTTCGGTAACTCGGCGTATTTTTATCGTCGCTTATCGTTAATCTCTTTTCTAAATATTTAACAAGTAACTCAATTAATATGGTTAATGCCCAATAAATTAATGCAAGTGAGATATAAACCTCAAAATAGCGATAGCTATGACCCGCCAATGTTTTACCCCTACCGGTCATTTCGGTAACAGAACAAACAAAAGCAAGTGAAGTACCTTTGAGTAAGCCAATTAAAGTATTTCCCAAATTAGGTAGCGCCACAATGAAAGCTTCTGGAATAACAATCCGACGTAATAACTGACTATAGGTCATTCCTAATGATTGTGCCGCTTCAATTTGTCCTTTATTTACCGATTGTAATGCCGCGCGAATTGTTTCAGAATTATAGGCAGCTTCGTTAAAAGAGAAAGCAATCAATACAAATAACATGGGTGGTAATCCATTCATATTGAAATTTGTATCATAAAAATAATTAATATAACGTAATAAAATTGGAATTCCATAAAAGCTTAGATAAAGCTGTACTAACAATGGCGTTCCTCTTATAAATGAAACAAATACCGCAGCAATTTGTGTTAAAACCGGTATTTTATTCATTTTAATTACAGCAATGATTAAACCCAATATTACGCCAAGTAACATCGAAAAAATCGTAATAAAAAGCGTGACTGGCAAATAAGCGAGTAATGTGGGTATTTGGGTAAAAATCAATCCAAAATCAATTATATTTGGCATCCGCATCTATCCCAATATTAAAGTTAGTTAACTGAACTAAATTGTTTATCTCGATTATGTGGCGTTTTCCAGTTACTCGTATCTGGTCCTAAAGGCAAGATATCATAAGGATTATGGGCATTATTACCTAAGAAATAACCTTTTTTTATCGCATCAAAATCAGTGGTCTCACCAAATGCAGGTATTTGATAGAGATCTCGCGCATATCCCCATAAATTAGGATAGTCGATAATTCTATTTCGATTGGTATTAAAAGCGGAATAATAGGCTACATCAAATCGTGCTAGCGTAACATATAAACGAATATCGGAATCGGTAATCTTATCGCCAAAAAGATAACGGGATTGACTTAATCGTTGTTCTAATTGATCTAATTGGTTAAAAACAAGATGGTAAGCATGTTCATAGGCTTTTTGTGTCCGGGCAAATCCAGCTTTATATACACCATTATTTACTTCATGAAATATGACATCGTTCAATTCATCAATTTCAGTACGTAAATGTTCAGGATAAAGATCAGGTGCACCGGCTTTGTGAAAAGGTTTAAATACGGTTTCCCAATAGTTGGTCAATCTAAAATAATCATTGTTAACCACTTTGCCCGTTTTTACATCAACTACGGTAGGAACTGTTGCTCGTCCACTGTATTCTGGATCTGTTTTAGCGTAAATCTCTGGTAAATAGCGAATACCTAAAACAGGATCAACACCATTAGGATCGAGCGAAAATTCCCAGCCATGGGGTGTGCGGATAGGGGAAACTTTACCAACACTAATGATATCCTCTAAACCCAATAATTTAATGGCGATCATCTGACGATGAGCCCAAGGACAAATTGCCGCCCAAATTAAACGATAACGACCTGATTCTACCGGTAATAAACCTGGTTCATTACCAAATGGAGTGTCGAATCGGTTAGTTTGACGTACAAAGGCGCCATCTTGGTTTATTTCATTATTTTCTGTAGTAACTACTTTTCCTATAGACATACGCTTACTCCTAATATTTGGTACTGCAATTGAAACTTTCCAACAGTTGGATTTATTCAATCTAGCATCAAATATTTAGCGGTTAAAATAACGAATAAGCATATTTATATAATCATAAATTATATAAAACAGGATTAACCTATTAACTGTGCAGAAATAATCACTTTCCTAATCGTTTATAGAGCCTTTCAGGACGACCTATTTTACCGTGATTAAGTTCAACGATTAATAATTTAGTTTGGACACAATATTCTAAATATCGTCTGGCTGTAGTTTTGCTAATATTTGCTTTTTCGACAATTTGATCGACCGTTTGTGGTTCATTTGTCTGCATAAATAGATCTTTAACTTTTTGTAAAGTAATCTCTTCAATCCCTTTAGAATGGCGATTGATATCAACAAAATCTTTAGTTTGCAAATTAAACAGTTCATCAATGCGTCTTTGATTGACATGTTTTTGTAAACTTTGACGATATAAGAAAAGTTCAAAACGCTCAAGTGAATGTTTTAAACGTTGGTAAGATACTGGTTTAATTAAATAATCAAAAGCACCAAACCGTATAGCTTTACTACACGTATCCATATCACTTGCTGCAGTGATAAAAATAACATAAGAATCTAGTTTGTTATTAATAATGTATTCAAATAATTCAATACCTTTACCATCAGGTAAATAATTATCGAGTAAAATTAACGTTGGTTTTAACTTTTCAACCATTATTTTAGCTTCTTCTAAATTTGACGCGATCCCAACGACTTTTACTTTTGTATCTCTTTGTATAAACTCAGCATTTAATTCTGCTAAAATAGGTTCATCTTCTACAATAAGAACTTTTATAGCATCTTCTTTATACTCGTTAAGCTCTCTCATGCATTTACCTCTTTTTATTATTTAGGTATAAAAACTGAAAAAATTGTTCCATATGGTGTATTATCTTCAAATGTAATATAACCATTGGCCTTTTTTATGTAGGTTGAAACAAGATGCAAACCAATACCATGCTCTTTAGCATCTTGAGAGGTTACGCCGGGTTCGAATATTGATTCTCGAATACTTGCATCTATACCACATCCTTGATCACTTACTTCTAATACAATTTCATCCGTTGCATCACTCAGATACAAATAGATCGTTTTATCACCATGATTATTTTTTAAGCATGCATTGAAAGCGTTATCAAGTAAATTACCCAGCACTGACATAAATTCGGTTTCAGTAATTAAGGCAGGTAATGCACTTAATTGACATGCAGGGTCAAAGACTAAATTCAAGCCAATTTCATGTGACTTTGAATATTTACCTATTAACAATCCACATATAGCCGGTATTTTGAAATGCTCAGAAATAAAATCTAAACAGTTTTGATTATCCGCCGAATGTAGGGTGATAAAAGATTGTGCTTCTTCATAACGTTTCATATAAATGAGCCCTGACAAAGTCGCCATCCAATTAAGGTGCTCATGTCGTAAAGCTCGCAAATTATCAATATATTGAGTTACTTGCGTTAATTTCATACTTAATAAATTGATATCATCATAATTACGAAAAGTGATCACCCATCCTTGAATTTGATCATCCACTATCACACGAATCCGGTTTGCAATAACAATAATATTATTAAAGTAACAAATATGATCGTGTACATCTTTTGTCTGATTTTCATTTCCGTAAAGAAAATCAGTTGATTTGATAAAATAACGTAAATCATGGTTAAGCAATTCTTGATCACTGGCAATAATGTCTAACATGTTTCGAGCCGATTGATTGATATTGATAATTTTATAATTAAGATCAATGGCAATAATGCCCTCAAAAATAGATTCCATTATTGATTTTTGACTTTTAACCAACAAAGCAATCGCTTTGGGCTCTAAGTTAAACATCTGTTTTTTTACTGCTTTTGAAAAAAAGAACGAAAATACAAACAAAGCAAAAAAGAGTAAGGAACAAAAAATGATAATAGGTATAAATTGGTTAATATGTAATACATATATATCATCAATCATATAACCAACAGAGACGATACCTATTATTTTACCGTCATCGATGATAGGAGCTTTACCTCGTAGTGCTAAACCTAGCGAGCCTTCGCTAATAGAAATACTGCTATTTCCGCTCAGTACTTCTTGATTATCTCCACCTACCATTGGGGAATGTAACTTATCATTCGAGGTATGATATAAACGATAAGCTTGTTCATCACCAATAACGATGTAACTGGCATCACTTTGTTCAAAAATATCGTTAACTAAATTGGCTAAATTGGCGGTATCTTTTTCTTTAACATATTTTATTAAACTCGGAATAACGGACAATTCTTTCGCTTGAACTTGCGCCTTCTCACCCAAACTTCGATACAACGTAGTTTTAGTTGCATTCCATATATAACTTTGTAAAAGTGCGAGTATTATTAACGAAAAAAGTAAAAGAGACAGAAATAACTTCGTCGCAAAAGATAATTGTACTTTTTTTCGCATAATAATGCCCGAATTGAAAATTGACTATTGACATTGAGTTTATCACAGCATTAAAAAACATAGAGCCTTTAAAACCATAAAAACCACACTTAAAGTATGATTTAAATCACAAAATTAGGGTTAAAATTTTGTAAACATATGCGCCAATCTAACAAATTCAAATTTTTTTGGAGAAAAATAAAATATGGCGGATCTTAATTCAATCGGAAAAATGCGGACTGAAGAAGAATCAGTATCAAGTTCTGATGAAAAAAAACATGATAAATGGCCTTACAATGTGAAACAACAACAGCAAGGATGGCCGTACAATTGGTGGCGGCTTATGGACAATTATAAAATTGGTGTAATCCCACTTCCATTATTTATAATTGCTGGTATCCTAATTTTCGCCGAAGTGTTAGTAACTGGTAAATTACCTAGCGAAATTGTTGTGATGGTGGTAACTTGTGCTTTCTTTGGCTTCCTATGTGGTGAAATCGGTAAACGGTTACCAATCGTTGGGAAAATGGGTGCAGCAGCGATCTGTGCGACCTTTATTCCATCGGCGCTAGTTTATTATGGTTTTTTACCAACTCCGGTCGTCCAAGCAACAACAAAATTCTATAAAGATACACACATTTTGTATCTATACATTTGTTGTATTATCGTTGGTAGTATTATGAATATGGATAAGAGAACGCTTATTCAAGGATTCTTAAAAATATTCGGACCAATGGTATGTGGTGAAATCGTTGGAATGTTAGTGGGTGTTGGTGTTGGTTATATACTAGGTTTATCTCCATTTGATACATTCTTCTTCTTAGTATTACCTATTATGGCAGGTGGTGTTGGTGAAGGTGCGATTCCTCTTTCAATCGGATATGCATCAATATTAGGTATGGAACAAGGTGAAGCCCTTGGTCGTGTATTACCAATCGTTATGTTAGGTGGTTTAACAGGTATTATTTGTGGTGGTGTTCTTAACCGTCTTGGTAAACTTTACCCACATTTAACTGGTAATGGTCGATTACTGCCAGCTTCAGAAGATGATGAGTTAATGGATGATAAAAAAGAAGCTAAAGCTGAACCAATTATCGACGTAACAACATTTGCTTCAGGTGTATTATTAGCAGCAATTCTTTATATGATTGGTATGATTGGTCATAAATTAACAGGTATTCCAGCTCCGGTAGGAATGTTATTTGCTGCAGTTTTTGTTAAGTTAGTATCAGGTGTTTCACCGAAAGTATTAAGTGGTTCACAAGTCGTTTACAAATTTTTCCAAACGTCTGTTACCTATCCAATTCTATTTGCGGTAGGTGTAGCAATCACTCCATGGGATAAAATCGTTGCAGCTTTCACCGTTACAAATTTAATTGTTATTGTTTGTACTGTTGTTAGTTTAGTCACCACTGGTTTCTTTGTCGCTAAAAAATTAGGTATGCATCCGATTGATGCTGCTGTTATTTCATGCTGTCAAAGTGGTCAAGGCGGAACAGGTGACGTGGCAATCTTAACTGCCGCAGAACGTATGGAGTTAATGCCATTTGCTCAAATTGCAACCCGTATAGGTGGTGCAATAAATGTATCAGTGTCATTACTCATTCTCGGCAATTTCTTAGTTTAGATTAAAATTTTAAAGAACAACCTTAGTTTAACTAAGGTTGTTCGCTTTTGTTTATAGTTAAATTTAGCATAAAACAGCTTTTAAGGAGTTTTCATGAAGCTTGTCAGTTATCTTGTCTCTGGTCGAGCAAGTTTTGGTCTTCTTACTCAGAATGGCATTGTTGATTTAAAAGAAAAATTAGGTAATAAATATCCCGATTTAAAATCTCTACTTGCTGATTCTGAAGGACTTGCTGTCGCCAAAACTTATCTTGATGCACCAAGTGACATTGATGAACAAGACATTACTTATCTACCTGTTATTCCAAATCCAAACAAAATTTTATGTGTTGGTATGAATTATGCTGAAAAACGCGCGGAATTTAACGAAACTAGCTCAGCGCCAACGTTATTCGTTCGTTTTCCTGATTCACAAACAGGTCACAAAACTAATATTATCAAACCGGCTATCACTAACGAGTTAGATTACGAAGGTGAATTAGCGATCATTATTGGCAAAGAAGGATTTCGTATTAAACCAGAAGAGGCATTATCACATGTAGCGGGATACAGCTGCTATATGGATGGGTCTATTCGTGACTGGCAATATACTTGGTTTACAGCCGGTAAAAACTGGCCAAGTACTGGTGCATTTGGTCCTTGTATTACAACCAGTGATGAAATCCCTGATCCAACAGTTTTATCTTTAACCACTTATTTAAATGGTCAGGAGATGCAACACGATTGTATTAAAAATCTTGTGCACACTGTACCAGAACTTATTTCTTACATTAGTACATTTACTCGTTTATCGCCTGGAGATGTCATCCTTACTGGTTCACCTGGTGGCGTTGGTAAAAAACGTAACCCTCCAGTATTTATGAAAGATGGCGATAAGATTGAAGTCGAAATTACAGGAATTGGTCGTTTAACCAATTATGTAGTAGCAGAAAGAGGGTAATTTTATGTATGATTTAGTTGATTATACCATCGTTGATATTTCTAAATCAGAACAAGACTATCAAGAAATTAAGCTATTATTGTCTCGATCTGATCTTGATTTAGACTCGCAAGTTACTCTTTTTATGGTAGCGAAAATTAACGATAAAATTATTGCTTGTGCTGGTATGGATCGCAATATTATTAAATGTGTTGCTATTGATCCTCAATATCGCGGTAATCAACTAAATCTGACTTTAATGGATCAAACCATAAAATATGCCAATGAAAACGGCTATTTTCACCTTTTTTTATACACTAAGCCTGAAAATATAGATTTCTTCAAAGGATGCGGTTTTTATCCTATTGTTGAAATAACTGATTTAGTTGTTCTAATGGAAAACAATCCGGTCGGAATAAAGCAATATTGTAAACAACTTAATGCACAGAAAAAAGAAGGAAATAAAATTGGCAGCATTGTTATGAATGCCAATCCTTTTACTAAGGGTCATCAATATTTAGTACAATATGCAGCAAGTCAATGTGACTGGTTACATGTATTTGTTGTCAATGAAAATGCCTCGCAATTTTCATTTGATACACGTTTAAAACTAGTTAAAGATGGCACAAATCAGATAAAGAATGTCACTGTGCATGCGAGCTCACCCTATATTATTTCTAGAGCAACATTTCCTACTTATTTCCTAAAAGATAAGACAAAAATTGATCAAGCCTATATGGGTATCGATCTGTTAATTTTCCGAAATTATATTGCTCCAGCACTCAATATCACTCACCGATTTGTAGGGACTGAACCTATTGATGAGGTGACCAAAGCTTATAACGAAGCGATGCGTTATTGGCTTGAAGATAATACGGTAAGTAGTCTACCAGCCATTACGGTTGTTGAAGTTGAACGTATAACCGAAAGCAATTGTGTTGTCTCGGCTTCATTAGTAAGAAAGCTACTGGCTACTGGGCAATATGAACAGGTTAAAACGTTGGTTCCCCCAACAACATGGGATTATCTTTCGGCTAATTTGGATAACTTTAAAATTTAATACGTTTTAAAAGGTAAAAAAATGAAAATACAAAAAGAAGCTATGGCTGGGACTCTCGAATCGAGCGATTTGTTAGTTAAAGTCATGCCAAATACGGGGATTGAAATTGTTATTAATAGTGATGTTAATAAGCAATTTGGCGATCAAATACGTGCAGTTGTTAATCAGACTTTAAATGATCTGAATGTAACTGATGGTTTAATTATTATTGATGATAAAGGCGCTTTAGATTGTGCTATCAGAGCAAGAATTCAATGTGCAGTATTACGCGGTGCAGAAGAAGAGAACTTAGATTGGAGTAAATTACTATGAAAAAATTACGTCGCAGCATGTTATTTCTTCCAGGCGCCAATGCCGCAATGTTATCAACATCGTTTGTATACAAACCTGATTCAATCATGTTTGACCTTGAAGATGCGGTTTCAATTAAAGAAAAAGATTCAGCACGCCTTTTAGTCGCTCAAACATTAAAAATGCCTGTTTATAAAGAACATAATATTGAAACAGTTGTTAGAATTAACGCACTAAATACACCATTTGGACTTAAAGATTTAGAAGCCGTAGTTCGAGCAGGCGTTGATGTTGTTCGTTTACCAATGACAAACAGTGCCGAAGATATTCATGAACTTGAAGCTCACGTTGAACGTATCGAAAAAGAATGTGGTCGTGAAGTTGGTAGTACTAAATTAATGGCAGCAATTGAATCGGCTCAAGCTGTGGTTAATGCGGTATCAATTGCTAAATCATCTCCTCGTTTAATAGGTATTGCTCTTGCTGCATTTGACTATCTTGTCGATATGCAAACAGAAAGAGGCGATGGAACCGAACTATTTTATGCTCGTTGCGCTGTTCTACATGCAGCTCGTGTAGCGGGTATTGATGCTTTTGATGTTGTCTATTCAAATGTTAATGACGACGAAGGTTTCTTAAAAGAAGTCAGCCTAATCAAAAAATTAGGATACAACGGCAAATCATTGATTAATCCAAGACAAATTGAGCTATTACACAATGCTTATGCACCTACTGCTAGTGAAGTAGAAAATGCTAAAAAAATAGTTGAAGCAGCTGAAGAAGGTGAAAGAAAGGGGCTTGGAGTTGTTTCTTTGAATGGCAAAATGATTGACGCACCAATTATTACTCGTGCTCAAAAAATCATTGAACTAGCAAAATACTCCGGTGTACGTAAAGAAATTTGATAGGATTGAAATATGACAACTTCTATAAACCAAAAAATTGATGATTTATTAAAACAGCATCCTGATCTTAAAAATATCACACCATTTATTGATGCTAATGCAACCACACCATATTTAAAAGATGAGTCTAAATATACTCGTAAATTATGTGACTCGATTGAACAAGCCATTAAAAAGTGTGAATTACGTGACGGTATGACCATATCTTTCCATCATGCATTCCGTGAAGGTGATAAGGTTATCAATAAAGTTGTAGAGACAATTAGTAAATTAGGCATTAAAAATCTAACTTTAGCATCAAGTTCATTGTTAAGTTGTAATGCCGCATTAATCCCACATATTGAAGCTGGGGTGATCACTAAAATTTACACTTCTGGATTACGTGGAAAATTAGCTGATGCGATTTCACACGGTTTAATGGATAATCCTGTACATATCCATTCTCATGGTGGGCGTGTAAAACTCATCCAAAGTGGTGAAATTAATATTGATATCGCATTTTTAGCCGTATCAACAGCTGATGAACAAGGTAATGCTAATGGTGTATCAGGTAAATCACAATGTGGTGCACTTGGTTATGCAATGGTTGATGCACAGTTTGCCAAAAAAGTAGTTTTACTAACTGAAGATATCGTCGGTTATCCAAATAACCCTGCAAGTATTCGTCAAGATCAAGTTGACTATATTGTTAAAGTTGATGAAGTCGGTGACCCAACTAAAATCAGTGTGGGCGCAGCACGTATCACAAGCAATCCTCGTGAACTTATGATTGCTCGTTACGCGGCTGATGTCATTGAGCATTCTGGCTATTTTGAAGATGGCTTCTCAATTCAAACCGGTTCTGGTGCTTCTTCAACAGCTGCAACGCGTTTCCTTGAAAACCGTATGCGTGCTAAAAATATCACAGCCTCATTTGCCTTAGGTGGCATTACAGCTAGTATTGTTGATTTACACGAAAAAGGTTTGGTTAAACGTTTATTAGATACCCAAAGCTTTGACGGTGCAGCAGGACAATCCTTAGGCCGAAATAAAGATCACATTGAAGTCTCAACCAATGTTTATGCAAATCCTGCATCTAAAGGAGCAAGTGTTGATGAATTAGACATTGTGATTTTAAGTGCCTTAGAAATTGACCTTGATTTCAATGTTAACGTATTAACAGGTTCTGATGGCGTAATGCGCGGAGCATCTGGCGGTCACTGTGATACAGCTGCGGGAGCAAACTTAACTATTATTGTTGCCCCATTAATTCGTAGCCGTATCCCAACTGTAATTAAAAACGTAACCACGCTGGTAACTCCAGGTGAAAGCGTTGATGTATTAGTTACTGATCATGGTATTGCAGTGAATCCTAATCGTCCAGAAATTGCTGAACGTTTAAAAGCAGCTAATTTACCAATAATGAGCATTGAAGAACTTTATCAACGTGCAGTTTCGTTAACTGGTGAACCAAAACCAATCGAATTTGAAGATAAAATCGTAGGTATCGTTCATTTCCGTGATGGTTCAGTAATTGATGTAGTGCGTCAAGTTAAAGATTAATTACTCAAGCATCTGTCATAACAAAACTTAGCATGGCATAAATAAATGCCATGCTCTTATTCCTGTATTATGAATAAAATGTTAATTAAATTTGATGATGGCACCCCGATTAGTCTTGAGCAAATGCTACTAGCTAAAGAAAAGCGGGTAGAAAACCAACTATTAGCTATTTCACTCTATAAAAAGCCCCTCGTATCGTTAACGTTAGTTATTCCTGGTCCAATAAAAAACAGTAGTGGAGCTAATTATATATTTCAAGAAGCAATCACCGCGTTACATCAGTTTTTTATTAAAAATGATATACCGGTAATTAAAAAACAGCACTATCATGAGTTAACAGGTTACGAAGCGATTCTTGTGGTAGATTGCGCGATTGAAAAACTCAAACAATACTGCATTGACATTGAAAGCCAACATCCATTGGGTCGTCTATGGGATATAGATGTGATTGATCCAATAACCCAACAAAGTGTTCCTCGCTCACAATTTGAATATGCTCCAAGACAATGTTTAGTTTGTGAGGATATGGCTAAAATATGTGGTCGGTCAAAACGACATTCATTAGATGAGATTTTTGTTGCTATTAAAGAAAAAGTAGAAAGTTTTGAAAAAAATAAATCTTAATATAATGATAAAGTTGAAAAAACAGAATTGATCCTAAATATCATATCAATTGTTCATTAAACTTTATCATTACTATTAAAATTTTAAATAACAGCTAAAGCTTGCTCTAAATCACCTAATAAATCATTGACATCCTCTAAACCAACGGAAATACGAAGTAGTTGATCTGAAATACCGGCTGTTTTACGTGCTTGAGCAGTGATACCTGAGTGGGTCATCGTTGCAGGATGACAGATTAGACTTTCAACCCCCCCTAGAGATTGAGCTAACGTAATAATATTAAGTGCTTTTAAGAATTTAGACATTACCTCAGGGTCTCCAGCTAATTCAAAACTTAGCAATGAACCAAAACCTTTTTGTTGTTTTTTGGCAATCTCATGTCCAAGATTAGACGATAATGATGGATGATACACATGAGCAATTTTCGGATGGTTAACTAAAAACTCAACGACCTTTTGCGCATTGGCTTGTTGTAAAGTTACTCGCGCTGCAAGCGTTCTTAATCCACGTAATAATAAATAACTATCAAATGATGAAGTGAGCGTACCAATATTATTGGCCCACCATAAAACATCTGTAGCTAGTTGTTGGTCTTTAAATACTAAAATACCCGCTAAAAGATCGGAATGCCCATTAAGAAATTTAGTACATGAATGAGTTACAATATCTGCCCCTAACTCTATAGGTTTTTGCAATATAGGGGTCATAAATGTGTTATCGACTAACACCAGAGCCCCGACATCGTGTGCTTGTTGTGATATTTCTTGAATATCAACAACTCGAAGTAATGGGTTACTTGGCGTTTCAATCAGTACTAATTTTGGACGTAAACTTAAAGCTTCTTTTAGTGCAACTGGATCGGATTGATCAACAAATTTTGCTTTGAAATAACCACGTTGACTTAAACTATTAAAAAGACGATAGCTACCACCATAACAATCATGGGGAGCAACCACCAAGTCATCGGGTGTTAGTAGTGCGACACTGACAAGATGAATTGCAGACATACCACAGTTAGTAAGAATGGCATCTGTCCCTCCTTCCAACTTGGCGACCGTTTCCTCAACGAATCGTCTGCTTGGATTTGCTTTGCGCGCATAATCAAACTCTCTTGGTGTTGCAAATTCTTGATAACGGTAACACGTTGACGGGGTAATGACTGGGACGACACTCCCATATTGATCATCAGTATTAATTCCACCTCGGACAGCAATAGTGCCTTGGCTTAAATTTTTAGATTGGCTAGCCATAATAACATCCCTAGATTATATTTTATTTATTACAAAACTTTCATGTACAAGAATAACACAACCATTTAAGACGTCAATATGTCTAGACGTCTAACTATCTCGATGTATAGATTGCAGCAAAATAAAAAAAAAGTTAAAATTAACCCTATAAATTGTGATGTGATTTGGTGAAAAATATGATGGAATGGAACGGCCAATACATAAGCCCCTATGCTGAACATGGTAAAAAAAGTGAGCAAGTAAAAAAAATTACTGTATCAATTCCTTTAAAAGTATTAAAAATATTGACTGATGAACGTACGCGTCGACAAGTGCATAATTTACGCCATGCAACGAATAGTGAACTATTATGTGAAGCGTTTCTTCATGCTTACACTGGTCAACCGCTACCTTGCGATGAAGACTTACAGAAAGATCGTGAAGATGGTATCCCTAGCCAAGCTAAGGAAATAATGAGTAATTTAGGTATCAATCCCGACTTAATTGATGAATAGGTGTTATTTATATTTTTTATTGACGAATAACATCATTCATTAAGACAAAAAACAAAAAAGGCGCATTATGCGCCTTTTTCAATATTGACTGTATAATTTACGGAAAATTATTTTTTACCGCCAACCATAGCAAAACGTTGTTTGAATTTATCTACGCGTCCGCCAGTTGCAACATCACGTTGTTTACCTGTATAGAACGGGTGACACTCACCACATACGTCAAGATGAATATCATGACCAATTGTTGAATGAGTATTAATAACATTACCGCAAGAACAAGTTGCTTTAATTGCTTTATATTCTGGGTGGATACCTTCTTTCATAATAAACCTCTAAAGTTTGTTCGTATCGCTATATAAATGGCCATAAAAGCAAAATCTATACACCATACGAGTGTTAAAAAACATGATAAGGTCGCGAATTATACGCCTTAACCAGTAAATAATCAAGCTATAAAAAAGACCTATTAAACAGGCAATTGCCCTATTACCACTTGCAATTCAACCTTTTCTCCATTTCGTAACACTACAATGGGGACGGTTATCCCCGGTTTCAACTCTGCAATCTGATCCATTGTTTCAACAATTGATTTAACCGGTTTACCATCAACCATAATTAAAATATCATTAGGTTGCACGCCCGCTTGTAACGAAGGTCCTTCAGCATTGGTCACTAAAATCCCTAACACAACTGGTAAATCACTTGGATTTTGTGTTGGCGCAAACTCTAACCCATCAATACCAATATAACCACGAATAACCTTACCGTCCTGTATCAATTTATTCATAATTTTAACAGCCAAAGATGTCGGAATTGCAAATCCAATGCCTTCTGGAATTTCATTTCCCATATTTTTTGCAAAAGTGAGGGTATTAATACCCATTAATTCCCCTTTTGTATTAACCAGAGCGCCACCTGAATTACCATGATTAATCGAAGCATCTGTTTGAATAAAATTCTGTCTTCTATATGGGCTCAATCCATCTCGACCCGTTGCACTAATGATACCTTGAGTGATAGTTTGCCCAATATTATAAGGATTACCAATTGCTAAAACGACATCGCCAATATTCGGTTCGCGTTGAGGATTAATGTGAATTGTTGGGATATTCTTCGCATCAATTTTTAAAACTGCAATATCAACTAATTTATCAGAACCAACAGACAAAGCTTCAAAAATTCGTCCATCTTGCAAAGCAACGATGATTTGTTCCGCACCATCTACCACATGATAATTAGTAATAATGTAACCATGTTTGCTCATTATAACCCCTGAGCCTAATGGCGTTATTGCACTATCTTGTGAGCGATTTGGTACAGAGCTAATTGAACGACTGTATATATTCACTACGGCGGGAGCGGCAGTTTTAACCGCAAATGAATAACTCATAGGGTCATTATTAAAAATGGAGTTTGCAAAATTTGATTGAGACCCATTACGTAATGATGGAAAAATAATCAATAACACGATAGCTAAAACAGTACCAATCAATATTGGCCATAGAATTTTTTTAAGCATTAGTATGAGTACTATGGTAGCAGTAGAATGGATATGATTTTAACATATCTAATTAGAGGTTAACATTTATGTTTTTCGCCGATAAAAATTATCGGCGAAATCAAATTAAACAATCAATTAACGTAAAATAAGATAAAGTTGACTATCGCCACGTACAATATTTAACGCAATCGCTGATGGTTTACTGTCGATAACTTTACGCAAATCAGCAATGTTGTTTATTCTTTGTTTATTTACACCCGTGATTAAATCACCTTTTTGTAAACTTAATCGAGATGCAGGCGAATTTTTAGTAATGCTTTCAATTAAAACGCCCTTTTGGCCTTTGACATTGCCATTACTTAATGTTGCGCCTTCAAGAGCTGGATGTAGTGATTTTGCTTCTGAAGCAGATTCATCACTATTTTTTAATTTGACATTAACGGTCATTGTTTTACCGTCACGTATTATACCTAATTGTACAGTTCTACCCGCGCCGGTAGTTGCAATTTTAGCTCGCAGTTCGGCAAAACTATCAACTGGCTTACCATCCATTGAAACAATCACGTCACCAGATTTAATGCCTGCAGCTTTAGCGGCAGAATCGTCAAGTACTTCACTAACAAAAGCACCTTTTTGCACATCTAAATCAAATGCTTTGGCAATATCTGAGGTTAACTCGTTTCCTTTAATACCAAGTACACCACGTTTAACTTCTCCGTATTCAATTAGTTGTGAAGTTAAATTTTTCACCATATTACTCGGTATAGCAAAACCGATACCAACGTTACCACCGCTAGGTGCAATAATGGCGGTATTAATTCCGACTAATTCACCATTCAAATTAACTAAGGCCCCACCTGAATTACCTCGATTGATTGAAGCATCAGTTTGAATAAAATTCTCAAAGCCATTCATATTAAGTCCACTACGAGCGAGTGCAGAAATAATACCCGATGTAACAGTTTGACCAATTCCAAATGGATTACCAATTGCAACAACATAATCACCGACACGTAATTTATCTGAATCGGCTAAAGTAATCGCCGTTAATTTTTTGGCCTCTTCAACTTTAAGCAATGCGATATCACTTTGAGGGTCTTTACCTATTAATTTAGCAGTATATTCTCGCCCATCGTTTAAAGACACAGTAATTTTATCTGCATTTTCTATAACATGATTATTGGTAACAATATAACCTTTTTCACCATCAATAATGACACCAGAACCTTGTCCAGAAAAAGCTCTTGATTGACTATCAGGATACCCAAAAAATCGTCTAAACTCTTCAGGAATATTAGTTTGCATTTGAGCAGTTCCTTCAACCTTAATACTTACAACCGAAGGTAACACTGTCTCTAACATTGGCGCCAAGCTAGGTTGCTGAGTATCTTCGCCTGTTGGTAATGAAGGGAAAACAGCAAACGCATTTGGTAAGGTAGCTAAAGAAAGACTTAAGCCTAACGCAATTAAACTAAGTAATTTTTTTGGTTTTAGTAAAGAATTATTGATCATAAAACTCTCTCGTTCTTAAAAATTTAATATTTACCATAACGTTTCACCAAATAATTCTAGCGAAAAAAAACTAAAATTAATTAGGATTTATTCTCGTCAGTTTTGAATAAACCAGAAGGATCATCTGAATAGTCTTTTGGTTGTTTTTTTAGAGTGAACTGTTTTTTTATAGAATTATCATTATTCGCATCTAACGCCATAACTGGCATATCTTTTTCTGAAGTAAATTTTCCTGAACTTTCAGCCATATGTTGATAAAGACGACGAAAATCATTAGCCATGTTGTCTAGTATTTCAGCGCTATGTGAAAAATATTTAACAATTGTCTGTTTTTGAACGTTTAACTGCTCTTCAGTTTCCTCTAGTTGACGTTTTACTTGTGCAAATTGACGCCCTTTCGAACTAAAGATATTCGTTAAAATAATACCTAAAACAAAACCAATTACTAAGCCAATAACCAGATAAATGATCATCTGTTTATCCATATTTCACTCCTTGTATCTTTTCGTTATAAAACTTTATAAACTATTGTTCAATTATTTTACTTATTTTGCATGGTTAGCAAGTTTAATCAATTGCTTTTTTAGTTTATCGGGTGCACTTTCTGCCAAAGCAGACAAATATATGGCACTTTGGGGACTTAAAGCTCGCGTAATTGTAACACTTTTTGATGAATCATTAATCATTTTTGCATGTTGACTGGAAATGTCTGGATTAATTTTATATTGAATTGAAGATAAGGATGGTAATATTTGCTTTCGTATTCCAGATAACAAATTACTTTGTTCGTATCTTAATCTGGTTAACCAACTGGCTGAACTTACTTCAAGGACAAGAACACCTTGACGATAATTAGCAATTCTATATTGCTGCCTTAACAAAGATGGCAATAACTCATTAATCACATCAGCCAATTTATTCAATGCAAATGTTTTCTCTTTTATCTCGGATAAACAAGTTTGTTGAGACAAAATTGATGTTAACATCTGTGGCTCATTATAACGCATATTTGATACTTACCTTTATTTCCGAATAAAATAATAGTCAACGAATTACACATCATGCAAAATAAGTAGCATTAATTTACCTTATTTAAATAAAAAAGTCTTACTTAAAAAAGACATTTACAGTTTATTATTTTTTTATTGAAAAACAATAGTATCTCACTACGATATTTTGTCCAATATATCAAATGATAGGATATTCAATGAATTAATTATCCAGTTGAATATAGAAGTATTTTTATATGGATTATTGACTTATATAAAGTATCTATCATGCCACTTAATAAAGCCACAAGTTTATTTCAATATTGTTGTCACTTTGCTCTGACTTATGTTTATGTTTACTTATAAATAAACATCGTTGTATTTACTGAATAAAGTTAATTGAGCGTTAGCACAATACTATTTATTTTGTATTAACAGAAAAGCATAAACAAATATAAGTTTTACCACCCTACACGTTGAACTCAGTATTGTCATTCCATATCAATGTTACAATTTTAACAATTTCTCAGTGACACTTTGTTTATAAAAATTGAAAGTTTTAGGATGAGTCAATCTAAACTAGAATGTTCATCATCCCCCAAAAAATTATAAATTTTGGATTACCGCTCTAAAAATCGTTAATAATAAAATTTCATAATTTATAAACAGTTATAGTCAGGTTGCACCAATTGATCTCTATCTTACTTCAGTATCAAAAAAATTATTTAATCTGATTTTTATCACATTAAAAGTAATCTAAAAGTGATCAATTGGTTCGTTTACTATCCAGACTGCTTAGACATTCATTTATTTGTAAAAAAATATCATTTAAACAGTTTGTTATGATCGTTAGACAACTTTAAATCACTAAATCACAGATTGTCTGTTTTGCCCCTTTTTGCATTAAAGAAAGATAATGATTGGTGACATGCTCTTTAAACTGCATATTACTCGATAAATCATCACCAAACACCGCATTCAAACTCAATAATGCGGTGACTCTTTCTTGACCATCTTCACTTGAATCAACAAGTGTTTTTAATTCATTACACATTGGATCGCGTATATCAATATCATTTTGATTGTCATCCATGCCGCCTACATAACGCATCCAACCTGCTACACCTAACGCAAGTAATGAAAAATCGGAATTGTTTTGAATATGCCAACGCACAGAATCAAGCATACGTTGTGGTAATTTTTGAGTACCATCCATAGCAATCTGCCACGTTCTATGTTTCAATGAAGGGTTACTAAATCTTTCAATAAGTTGCTCAGCATAGTGTGATAGATTTACCTGTGAAGGGACATGTAGTGTAGGTGCTTGTTGTTGCATCATCAGTGCTAGTGTTGCTTTTTTATAATTGTGGTCATTCATACAATCATTAATATGTTCATACCCTGCTAAGTAACCTAGATAGGCTAAAAAAGAATGACTGCCATTTAGCATACGTAGTTTCATCTCTTCATAGGGAACCACATCATCGACAAACTCAGCCCCAACTTCATCCCAATTAGGGCGACCAGTAACAAAATTATCTTCAATAACCCATTGAATAAAAGGTTCACAGGCAATACCACATGGATCAGTCATGCCTGCTAAGGTATTTTTGATCTCTGCTAAAGTTTCAGATGTTGCTGCAGGCACAATACGATCGACCATTGTACATGGAAACGTTGTATTGACCTCAATCCATTGTGCTAATTTTGCATCTCGCGCTTTTGCTAAACCTAATATCGCTTTTTTCAAAACAACCCCATTTTCTGGGATATTATCGCAGGATAATGCGGTAAATGGTTTTATTCCTCTTTGCATTCTTCTATAAAGTGCTTCAACAATAACACCTGGGGCAGACATAGGTTTAGATGGATTGGCTAAATCCGCTTTAATCAGAGGATTATCTAAATCTAAGTCACCACCACCTGGTCGCATACAGTAACCTTTTTCGGTTACGGTTAAAGACACAATTTCTACCACACTATCGGCCATTTTTTCTAAAATTGCATCAATGCCGTCGGTAGATGCCAAAAGCGACTCTTTTACACTACCAATAATAAATGCTTGTTTTGTTGTAGCTCCTTTTTCTAATACGGTGTACAAATGATCTTGCTGACGAATATCATGAATTAACTCTTCACCACCAACAATATTAACCTCACAAATTCCCCAGTCACTTGTTCCTTTATTCAGTAAGCGATCCATAAACAATGCTTGATGTGCACGATGAAACGCACCAAATCCTAAATGAACTATGCGTGAAATCATTTTTTTTCTGTCATAGGAAGGTTTATGTTCAATTGATTGTGGGATATTTGATAAATTTAACATTCTACTCACCATAATTAACAAATTAAATACTATATTGGTTAGACATATTTTCACTTATAGATAATCTTTTCATCTTCAATTTTTATTTTTTGTGATCATAATCACATTTTTTGGTTTATTTAATATGCACTATTTTTGAAAATATTTAATAATACTAAAATATATTGGCATACCAATTATCGAAATAAACGTAGTTAAATCATAATTGACTTATAGTACTCATAACAATTAGCTTATAATTGACGCAATATAACCAAAATTAGAATGGGGATTAAAAATAATGCCAACGATTAATCGGCTCTATCAAGAAATTGGTAATGAGCTGAAATCATTATTAAAAAATGGTACTTATAAAATTGGTGATCGATTACCACCCGAGCGCGATATCGCTGACGGATTTAATGTAAGTAGAACGGTTGTGCGCGAAGCACTCATTATGCTAGAACTTGAAAATTTAGTTACAGTAAAAAAAGGCTCTGGTGTATATGTAATTGGTTTACCAAATGAAACTTTGTCAGAACAAGATAAAAAAATAGAAGAAAATGATTTTGGACCATTTGAATTATTACAAGCAAGGCAACTAATTGAAAGCAATATTGCCGCTTTTGCAGCTTCACAAATTTTGAAATCCGATATCATAGAGCTTAGAGCTATTTTAGAACAAGAACGTCAAATGTTAGAACAAGGCATTCTGGATGACTACAGTGCTGATGAGATGTTTCATATTGCAATTGCCAAAGCAACGAAAAACACAATACTTGAAAGTTTATTAAATGATTTATGGCAAAAACGTTCTACCAGCAAAATGTGGGATCAATTACACAGTCGCATTACCGATCATAGTTATCGAAAAAAGTGGCTTTATGATCATGAAAAAATTCTGCAAGCATTGCAGGTAAAAGATGCAATAGGTGCACGCCATGCTATGTGGCAACATTTAGAAAATGTTAAACAAACATTAATGACCGTTTCTGATAGTGAAGATCCAAATTTTGATGGTTATTTATTTGATTCTATTCCAGTTAATATTGTTAACCAATAGGCAATAAAAAATCAGCATTGTTTATAGATCTTTTCGTTTAGGAAATTAAGTAAATAAAAATCATTGAGGAGATTTATATGGAACAAACGATGCGTTGGTTTGGACCAAATGACCCAGTATCACTAGATGATATCAAACAGGCAGGAGCAACTGGAATTGTTACAGCTTTGCACCATATTCCAAATGGCGAAATATGGACAGTTGAAGAAATACAAAAACGAAAAGCAATTATTGAAGAAAAAGGATTAACATGGTCTGTTGTTGAAAGTATTCCTGTTCATGAAGAGATCAAAACGCATTCAGGAAAGGTTAAACAGCATATCGCAAATTACCAGCAATCAATTCGTAATCTAGCAGCTTGTGGCATTGATACTGTTTGTTACAATTTTATGCCTGTGTTAGATTGGACTCGCACCGATCTTGCTTATGAGCTACCAGACGGTTCAAAAGCTTTACGTTTCGATCAAACTGCATTTGCCGCATTTGACCTTTATATTTTAGAAAGAATTAATGCCGAAAAAGATTACTCAAAAGAAGATATCGATTTAGCAAAAGCTTATTTTGAGAAAATGACTCAAGCAGATAAAGACAAACTAATTGCTAATATCATTGCAGGTTTACCTGGGGCAGAAGAAGGCTATTCTTTGGAACAATTTAGAGCACATTTGGCGACGTATGATGGCATCGATAAGGCCAAATTACGCGAAAATTACGCTTACTTTTTAAAAGCTATTGTGCCCGTTGCTGAAGAAGTAGGTGTGGTATTAACGGTGCATCCAGATGATCCTCCTCGACCAATTTTAGGTTTACCGCGTATTGTATCAACCATCGAAGATATGCAATGGATCAAAGATACGGTAGATAGTATTCACAATGGATTTTGCTTTTGCACCGGTTCTTACGGTGTGCGAGATGATAATGATTTAGCCATAATGGCTGAAAAATTTGCTGACCGTGTTCATTTTATTCACTTACGTGCAACGGTTCGCGAACAAAACCCACTTTCTTTCCACGAAGGTGACCATTTGGGTGGTGATGTGGATATGTATGCAGTAATCAAAGCACTCGTTACTGAAGAACAGCGCCGTAAACAAGCAGGAATTAAACGTTCTATTCCCGTTCGTCCAGATCATGGACACCAAATGTTAGATGATCTTAAAAAGAAAACCAATCCAGGTTATTCGTGTATAGGTCGCTTACGCGGTTTAGCAGAAATTCGTGGTATTGAATATGCCATTAAGCGTGCATTTTTTGAATAATATCTATTTCTCTATATAAAAAAACTCCCATTTTAAATGGGTGTTTTTTTTTCATAATAATGAATAAAGTCTAGTTATGTATTGCATCTAGATATATATAATTAAGAATCCTCTATACTGCATACAAATGCTGTATTAATCAAGGTAATGATCCTGCGGCATTTAACACGACGCAAATAATAATTTACAGCAGTAATTTAATTTTTTAAATTTAATCTGTTAGTCAATAAACAATTTTAATCAGTCAAATAATCAAATCAATCTTATAATATTTAAAATTGCCTATTTTTATAATATGGTTAAAAAACTAATATAACCAATTCAATAGAAATACTATTTAAAAAAGTTAAATTGAATGTATAAAAGCAAAATAATTATTAAAAACGCTAAGTAATATTTAAAATAATCTTATTATTAAAGATGATTAGAGAAAATCATGAACCTAACTTTTAAATTATAAAATGCTATCAAAATTTTACTGTTTTGACTTTTCCTCCCATTCCGCGTTATATTAATAACGATATTATCTACATCTATATCGTTAAGCAGTCTTTTCAAAAGCAGTTTAAACATAAGAGGTGTAATATGGGTATCTTAAATAGTATTTTTTCTAAAATATTTCCAAGTGCACAAGCAGCAGTAGGTAATGTTACCGATGCTGTAAAAAATCAAGTCAATAATATTACCGGTAATAACAAAGATACAGCATCAACTGGTCAGGATCAAAATCAACAGAACCAGCAGAATCAACAAAACCAAACCAATCAACAAAGTACAGGAAACCAAACACCAGCATCAAATGTTGATGTTATGGCAATTCTTGAAGGCTTAGCTAAAAAATTCCCTGAAAAACTAAACTGGAAGACATCAATTGTTGATCTTTTAAAACTTTTAGGCTTAGATAACAGTTTAGATGCGCGTAAAAAATTAGCTAAAGAACTTGATTATACAGGGAGTACCGATGACACAGCAGCCATGAATACATGGTTAATTAAAGCTGTAATGAAAAAAATTGCAGAAAAAGGCGGGAATGTAACTCACCTTTTCTCTTAAAAATGAAGACAAAAGTACGCTAAATCCACCTGCTATTATAGGTGGATTTTTTATTAAAAATGCTATGTTATCGGTCAGATAATCATCAAGCCTATTTACTAGGCTTTAAAAGCATGCAATCGATTCATCGCAGCTTCAATACCATCAGATAATAAAATTTCAGTACAACGTACTGACTCATCAATCGCTTTATCAATCAACTCTTGTTCAGATTTAGATGGCTTGTTTAAAACATAGCTGACCACTTTATTTTTATCGCCAGGATGACCGATACCGATTCTTAAGCGATAAAAATTCAAATTATTACCTAATTTACTGGCAATATCTTTCAAACCATTATGCCCACCATGGCTGCCACCAAATTTGAATTTAGCAATACCTGGATTAATATCAAGTTCATCATGTGCAACAAGAATTTCTTCTGGTTTAATCTGATAAAATGTAGCCATAGCCTGCACTGCTTTACCGCTTAAATTCATAAAGGTTGTTGGCACTAATAAACGTACATCATGACCAGAAAGAGTTATTCTTGAACTGTAACCAAAAAATTTGGGTTCATTTTTTAATGATTGATGATATCGTTCTGCCAATTGATCAACAAACCACGCACCCGCATTATGGCGAGTTGCAGCATATTCATTGCCTGGATTAGCAAGTCCTACAATAAGTTTAATAGTTGTCATGATAATTCGATAATATGTGTTGCTATAAGTGAAAAAGCCCCAAAAAGGGGCTAGTAACCATAATGCTAAAATCAATTAGTAATGAAACATTGCTGAAATTGATTCTTCATTGCTGATGCGACGAATTGCCTCAGCAAGCATACCTGATAAAGTTAATTGGCGCACATTTTTCAATGCTTTAACTTCAGCAGTTAATGGAATTGTGTCACAAACAACAATTTCATCAATAGCACTGTTTTTAATGTTACTGACGGCTTTGCCTGAAAAAATTGGATGCGTTGCATAAGCATACACTCTTTTAGCTCCGCGCGCTTTCAAAGCATCGGCCGCTTTACAAAGTGTACCTGCGGTATCAATCATATCATCAACTAAGATACAATCTCTATCAGCAACATCACCAATAATATTCATCACTTCTGCTTCATTAGCACGTTGACGACGTTTGTCAATGATGGCCATGTCTGTATCATTTAAAAGTTTTGCAATCGCACGCGCACGAACAACACCGCCAATATCAGGTGATACCACAATTGGGCGTTCAAAATCACGTTGCAACATGTCTTCTAAAATAACTGGACTACCAAATACGTTATCAACAGGCACATCAAAGAAGCCTTGAATTTGTTCAGCATGAAGATCGACTGTCAATACTCTATCAACACCAACGGTTGATAAAAAGTCAGCAACCACTTTAGCGGTAATAGGCACACGAGCTGAACGAACTCGACGATCTTGCCTCGCATAACCAAAATATGGAATAACAGCAGTAATACGACCCGCAGATGCACGACGCATTGCATCAATCATTACTAGTAATTCCATTAAATTGTCATTGGTTGGCGCGCAAGTTGATTGAATAATAAAAACGTCTTCACCACGGACATTTTCATTAATTTGGACATTTACTTCACCATCACTAAAACGGCCTACGACAATGTCACCAAGAGAAGTATAAAGACGATTAGCTATACGTTTTGCTAGTTCGGGTGTGGCATTACCAGCAAAAAGCTTCATATCAGGCACGAGAAATCCTCAAGCATGTTATTATGATTACTTTATTCGTAATCGGTTAAATCGGAGCCATAATTATATAATTATTTATCTATTATGCTCAACCATAATATAAAAATTTAACAAAAATATTTGATATATATATCAAAATTGCGAATTAAAAAAATTTGCCTTTAAGATACTTTGGCTGAGAACCTAAAATCGAGTAAACTAACACACAAATCCATTAATAAATTTTACCAAATTCCACAATCTAAGTAGATAACGTGATGAACGAAAAATTAAATAGCAATAACCCAGAAATCAAATCCAAAAGAACTATCCGAAGTTTTGTATTACGACAAGGTCGTTTAACTAAAGGTCAAGAACAAGCATTAAACAATTTATGGCCACTATTTGGTATTGAATACCATTCAAACTCACCGATATGCTTTGATGAAAATAAACCTGTCGTTTTAGAAATAGGATTCGGCATGGGGGCATCATTAGTTGAAATGGCTCGAAATGCACCGGATAAAAACTTTCTGGGGATTGAAGTTCATAAGCCAGGTGTTGGCGCTTGTTTAATGGCTATTGAAGAAAACCAATTATCTAATTTAAAAGTCATGTGTCATGATGCGGTAGAAGTTTTAGAAAACATGATCCCTAATCATTCATTAGATAAAGTGCAAATTTTCTTTCCCGATCCATGGCATAAAGCAAGACACAACAAACGCCGCATTATTCAACCACAATTTGTACAATTAATTCGGCAAAAATTGAAAGAAGGCGGTATTTTACATTTAGCTACCGACTGGCAAAATTATGCTGAACATATGTTAGAGGTTTTAACCGAAGCTGAAGGTTTTGAAAATTTATCAGCGACAGGCGACTACATTCCAAGACCCGAAGATCGCCCTATTACCAAATTTGAAAAACGTGGTCAAAATTTAGGGCATGGCGTTTGGGATTTACAGTTCAGAAAAAAATAGCGTAACAAGGAGTCATTATGCAAAATAAAACAATTGATTTAATCTGTCATCGTCGTTCAATTCGGTCCTACCAATCAACGGCATTAACCAACGAGCAAATAGAATCACTTGTTCAAGCTGCACAATCGGCTCCAAGCTCCAATTTTCTACAATGCGCTACAATAATTAGAATCACTGATAGCGAGAATCGCTCAAAACTAGCACATTATTCAGGGGATCAAAGCTATATAAATCAAGCTTCTGAATTTTGGGTATTCTGTGCCGATTTTAATCGGCATTTTCAAATTGATCCAACTATTCCTCTTGAAAAAGCAGAACAACTTTTAGTGGGTTGCATTGATACGGCTTTTATGGCACAAAATACCGTTATTGCGGCGGAATCATTAGGTTTAGGCACGGTTTATATTGGGGGATTACGCAACAATATTGAGAAAGTAACACAATTACTTGCCTTACCTAAATATGTTCTTCCGCTTTTTGGGCTTTGTATTGGTTATCCTGACCAAAATCCAGATATAAAACCAAGATTACCGAAAGAATTAGTTTTCTTTGAAAATCACTATCAACCAATCAATCATCAATTATTAGCACAATATGATACTCAGATGCGTCAATACTATGGCCATCGACTGACTAATCAAAAAACGAATGGTTGGAGTGATAAAATTGCAGAAACAATTATCAAAGGGCAACGAGATTTCATTTTAAATTATTTGCATAAACAAGGATGGATAACTAAATGAACAACAATCAATACCAATTAGACAAAGTCGTCATATTAAGTCGTCACGGTATCCGCACTCCGTTACAAAACACACTAGCATTTTTAGAAAAGTCCAGTCCATTAAAATGGCCTAGCTGGGATCATGCTTATGGTTATTTAACGACACGAGGTGGTGTATTAGAAGCTTTCTTTGGACACTATCTATCACAATGGCTTGAACAAAAAAATATTAATATTGAACCGGAAAACCCAGATATCTATGTTTATGCTAACAGCCTTCAAAGAACGGTGGCTACAGCCCAATTCTTGGTTAATGGCGCTTTTGCGGGTTATGATATTCCTATCCATCACAAATATACCATTGAAAAAATGGATCCGATTTTTGATCCAAGTGTGCAAGATGATTCTCCAGAAATAAAACAAGCTGTATTAAACGATATTGAAGAGGCTGATAAAGCTGGGGTAATTTTTAAAAATTTAGCGCCTGCTTATCAAATGGTTTCAGATATATTGGAGTATCCGCATTCACAATTATATGCTCAATATCAATGTGATTTTGCTGATATCCCTTATGAACTCTATTTTAAGAAAAATGAAGAACCTGAATTACATGGCCCATTAGCTATCGGAATTTGTGCTGTTGATGCTTTCTTATTACAATATTATTCTGCATTTCCAAAAGATCAGATTGCGTGGGGCAAAATCACCAGCCAAGAACAATGGCAACAAATAATACAAATTCGTAACCACTATATTGATTTAGTATTTCATACCAAAACCATTGCTCAACACATTAGTAGGTTATTAATTAATAAGATTGATGATTTACTGCACAATAAACAGCATAAGGTAAATTTACTTGTTGGTCACGATAGCACGATTGCAGCATTACTTGGTGCTTTAGATTTTACACCATACCAATTACCAAACCAATGTGAAAATACCCCAATCGGAGGAATGGTTATCTTCCAACGTTATCGCCATATGTCATCTGGCAAATACTTTTTTAAAGCCGAATACGTATATCAAAGTTTTGAACAACTTTATACCGGACAGGCAATCGATATCAATAATCCACCACAACATTATCAATTACAGTTGGAAAATGCTTCTGTTAATTGTGATGGTTATTATGATTGGGCAGATTTTGCAAAACGTTTGGACAAGAATGAGTAGTCATTTAGTTTTTCTATAAGAAATAGTTTCCATCGACACTCATCGGTGGAAAACTTGCTCTTTTTTCTGAGTGAATACCCGCAGATATAATCACCTACTCTTCTAACTTTTTTCAATAATTAAGTTAAAATACCCAACCAAATACCCCAATAAAAGATTTCTAACAATAAGCCAATCCCAAAAACATACTTGGACAGAATATGCACAGCATATTTACTGAAAACTGTTTATTTTTAAAAATGAGATAAAATAAACACAAATTTAAAATTAGCTTTTACTATGATTCAATACAATACTAAGAAAAAACTTATTGGTTATTAGGATGAAAAAGTCCATCTATTTAGTTGAATCAGATCATTAACTATCACAAGTACAACAGTAAATTGGGTATAGCCATATCACAACGATTTTAATTCGATTTTTAATCTTAACCTGAAAAAGTTTGCAATCAATCTAATAAATGATAATCCATTAAATACCTTTGCTATCAATTATTGTAATCGGTTTCATAAATTACTTTTCTTTAGTACAAATCCAAATGCGAAAGAATTAAAAAATTTATTCGATTCGCGCAATTATTGATTAAATCCCTACTGTCTTGATTATTATTATCGTAAACAATAATAAAAATAAAATAAAAATATACTGAAACGTTAGTGTAACCTGAAACTTTTTGACAAATAATAGAAAAATATCAAATGTAATCGATTTCATAAAATGTTAACTAGATCACTTTTTTGGGATATTTAAAGTGATAGTATTAATTTAAACCAATAAATTTTTAGATAAATAAAAGTGTAAACGATTTCTAAATGATGCAAATCATTTAAAGCTCAACAAAGGAAGTTCATCATGAATCAAAACATTACGTCATCACTGCATAATAAGAATTATTGGGTGTTTAGCCTCTACTTTTTCCTTTACTTTTTTATTATGGGAGCCTATGTCCCATTTTTTCCAGTTTGGTTAAAAATGATTGGACTAGACCAAGCAAGTACAGGATACGTTTTTTCATTTATTTCGCTATTTGCGTTAGTTTTCCAACCTATTTTTGGCTTGATTTCAGATAAATTGGGATTAAAAAAGCATCTTCTTTGGATTATTACCCTGCTATTAGTATTGTTTGGACCATTCTTCATTTTCGTATTTGGCCCCCTACTCAAATTTAATGTCACACTAGGCGCAATTGTGGGTGGATTTTATCTAGGCATGGTATTTAGTGGAGGGGCTCCATCTATAGAAGCTTTAGTTGAAAAAATCAGTCGTCGTAGCGGTTTTGAATTTGGTCGCAGTCGTATGTTTGGTTGTTTTGGATGGGCAATTTGTGCTTCATTTGTTGGGATTATGATATCAAAAAACGTCAATGCTGTTTATTGGTTATGCTCTGGATTTGCCCTGATTCTTCTAGTTTTAGTCAAGATTGCTGATCCAGCAAGAACTTCAACAACGGATGTTGTCGAGCAAATGGGATTAAATAAACCTGAACCTTTTAATATAAAACAAGCTTTAGATTTACTCAGCATGCGTAAAACATGGTTCTTTATGCTTTATATCGTTGGTGTGGCATGTACTTATGATGTGTTTGACCAACAGTTTGCTAACTTTTTTACCTCGTTCTTTTCTAGTGAACAAGTTGGTCGTGAGGCATTTGGTTATGTCACAACACTTGGTGAATTTTTAAATGCTACGGTAATGTTTTTTGCACCAATAATTGTAATGAAAATCGGCAGTAAAAATACCTTATTGATTGCGGGTATAATCATGTCAATTCGCATAACTGGCTCAGCGTTTGCTAGCACCGCAGTTGAAGTAATAATATTAAAAACATTACACATGTTTGAAGCACCATTATTACTTGTTGGCGCTTTTAAATATATCACTAAGCACTTCCCTATCCGCTTATCAGCAACTGTTTACTTAATTGCATTTTGTTTTGCAAAACAATTATCTATCATGTTTATGTCTACGTTTGCGGGTTTGATGTATGTTAAAATTGGTTTTGAAGGAGCTTATTTAGTCCTTGGCTTCATCGCATTTAGTTTTACACTGATTTCGTCTTTCACGTTATCAGGACGTGGACCATGGGATGTTTTTAAATATACAAAAAATCAAGAATCAAGTAATTAATCTAGATTCACTAAACATAATTAGCATAAATTAAGGTATTTAGATGAAAATATTAGTAACGGGTGGTTGTGGATATATAGGTAGCCATACTTGTGTCCAACTAATTCAATCAGGCTATACACCAATTATTATTGACAATTTATTCAATAGTAAAGCATCAGTATTAGAGAGAATACAAACGATCACAGGGAAGCCTGTTGTCTTTTACCAAGGAGATGTATGTGATGCAAAATTATTAGCCACAATTTTTAAAGAACATGACATCAAAGCCGTTATTCATTTTGCTGGTTTAAAAGCTGTTGGTGAATCGGTATACAAACCACTTGAATATTATGAAAATAATGTGTATGGCAGCATTGTTTTAATGAAAGCGATGCGTGATGCTGGCGTGAAACAATTGGTATTCAGTTCTTCAGCCACCGTCTACGGTGAATTAGCACCTGTTCCTTATGTTGAAACGTTACCGCAAGGATTACCTACTAGTCCATATGGTAAAAGTAAACTTATGGTAGAACAATGTATGATGGATTTAGCCGTTGCCGAACCTGATTGGTCACTAACACTGCTACGCTATTTTAACCCTGTTGGTGCTCATCCTAGTGGTTTAATGGGTGAAGATCCTTTAGGCATTCCAAATAATCTGATGCCCTATATTACTCAAGTTGCAGTGGGTAAACGAGAGTCGCTCGCTGTATTTGGCAATGATTATCCAACAGAAGATGGCACTTGTGTACGTGATTTTATTCACGTTGTGGATTTGGCTGACGGACACATTGCCGCTCTAAAAGCTGATCAAAATAAAGCTGGAATTCATATTTATAATTTAGGTTCTGGTGTTGGCTACAGTGTTTTACAAGTTATTAAAGCTTTTGAAAAAGCCTCTGGTAAACCACTTAATTGGCATTTTGCACCACGCCGAGCAGGTGATTTACCCGCTTTCTGGGCCGATGCTAACAAAGCCGAGCAAATATTAGGCTGGAAAACCAAACTCACGCTTGATGATATGATAAAAGATTCATGGAATTGGCAATCTAATAATCCACAAGGTTATCCTGATTGAATTATAGTTTGAAAATAATAGCAGCAAAATCATAATTGAAGAGGCAAAAAATGGATATTTTTAACCCAGTTGATCATCCTCATCGTCGTTATAATCCATTGACCAATCAATGGGTACTTGTTTCACCACATAGAGCAAAACGCCCTTGGCAAGGACAACAAGAAGAGATAAATGAGGAGCAAAAACCAAGTCACGATCCAACTTGTTTTTTGTGTGCAGGTAACCAGCGAGTCACGGGTGATATCAATCCCGATTATAAAGGGACATTTGTATTTACCAATGATTTTGCTGCGTTAATGGAAGATACGCCAAATTCACCAGTTAACGATGATCCACTGTTTCAAATGCAAAGCGCTAAAGGCACCAGCCGTGTTATCTGCTTTTCACCAGATCACAGTAAAACTTTGCCAGAACTGGATTTATCTGCCATTGAAGGCGTAATCAAAATCTGGATCGCTCAACAACAAGAATTAAGTAAAAAATATCCTTGGGTACAAGTGTTCGAAAATAAAGGTTCAGTAATGGGGTGTTCTAACCCTCACCCGCATGGACAAATTTGGGCAAATAGTTTTTTACCCAACGAAATTGTGCGCGAAGATCTCAATATGCGCAATTATTATGAAAAATATCAACGTAATCTATTAATTGATTATGTTGAAAAAGAACTCATAAATCGTGAGCGAATTGTCGTTGAAACTCAATATTGGTTGGCGGTGGTTCCTTTTTGGGCAATCTGGCCATTTGAAACACTTCTGTTACCCAAAACACATATTCCACAATTAACCCAGTTAACAAGCGATCAACAAAGTGATTTAGCGATTGCACTCAAAAAATTAACCAGTCGTTACGATAATTTATTTCGCTGCTCTTTTCCTTATTCAATGGGTTGGCATGGCGCACCATTTATGGAAAATAAAAATGACTATTGGCAAGTACATGCTCACTTTTATCCCCCTTTGTTACGTTCAGCGACAGTCAAAAAATTTATGGTCGGTTACGAAATGCTAGCCGAAGTACAACGAGATTTAACGCCAGAACAGGCAGCCGAAAGACTGCGTAATGTAAGTGATGTTCATTATAAAGATATAAAGGATAAATAGATGAAAGAATTAATTAATAAAACTTCGCAAGCATTTGAAACTAAATTTGGCTATAAACCAGATACGTTGATACAAGCGCCTGGCCGCGTAAATTTAATCGGGGAACATACAGATTATAATGATGGATTTGTACTACCTTGCGCTATTAATTATCAAACAGTAATCAGCTGTCATAAACGTTCAGATAATCTGATTCGGGTCATTGCGGTTGACTATAATAATGAGCAAGATGAATTTTCATTGGATTTTCCCATTGAAAAACATCCAAAATACCAATGGGCCAATTATGTACGCGGCGTAGTCAAACATCTAAAAAAACATACTGATAATATTCATGGCGTTGATCTCGCCATTAGTGGTGATGTACCACAAGGTGCGGGATTAAGCTCATCAGCATCCCTTGAAGTTGCCGTAGCTAAAATGTTCCAAGTTTTATATGATTTGCCATTAGATGGCACCCAATTAGCTTTGATTGGTCAAGAGGCTGAAAATCAATTTGTTGGTTGTAATTGCGGTATTATGGATCAACTCATCTCCGCACTTGGACAAACACAACATGCCTTATTGATTGATTGCCGATCGTTAGAAGCATTCCCTGTTTCAATACCTGAAGATTTTGCAGTAGTAATTATTAACTCAAATATCAAACGTGGTTTAGTCGATAGCGAATACAATAGTCGTCGCCAACAATGCGAAGCAGCAGCTAAAGCTCTTGGGGTAAAAGCATTACGCGATGTAACGTTAGATGAATTGAAACAAATTGAAAGTAAGCTTGATCCTATTGTTTTTAAACGCGCTCGTCACATAATCACTGAAAATGAACGTACCTTAAAAGCCGCTTCAGCATTGGCAAACAGCGACTATACATCTTTATCAAATCTTATGGCGCAAAGCCATAACTCTATGCGTGATGATTTTGAAATCACTGTGCCTGCCATTGATTATCTGGTTGAGATAATTCACAATAAACTTGGCGATCAAGGTGGCGTACGCATGACAGGTGGTGGTTTTGGCGGTTGTGTTGTCGCACTCATACCCAAAAATAAAGTTGATGATATCAAAGCAGTGGTTAATGATAATTATTTTAAAAAATTTGGTATCAAAGAAGATTTTTATATCTGCAAACCAAGCAAAGGAGTGCACGCTTTATGCCTATAAAACAGATTATTACACTTTCAAATAAACAGGGTATGAGCATTAAACTCTCAAACTGGGGAGCAACTTGGCTTTCATGTGAACTACCCGTTGCAGGACAAAATCGAGAAGTCTTACTTGGTTGTAAAACTTTTGAACAATATGCACAGCAAGATGCTTATCTAGGCGCGACCATTGGGCGATATGCTAACCGAATTGCAAACGCGACCATCAAGGTCAACGAAAAAAGCTACTCACTGACTGCAAATCAAGGAGTAAACCAACTGCATGGTGGCAAATTAGGGTTTGATAAACAACTGTGGCACATCCAATCTCAAGCTGACAAGCAGGTCACCTTTGCATTGATTTCACCAGATGGAGATCAAGGGTTCCCTGGTGAGCTCAAGGTCGAAGTAACCTATAAACTCACTGATGACAATCAAGTTATTATCTCTTTTAATGCTATCACGACCAAAACAACCCCAGTCAATCTAACCAATCATGCTTATTTTAATTTAGATGGAGAAACTAGCAAAGATATCCTTAATCATACCTTACAAGTGAATGCTGACTTTTATTTACCCGTCGATCGCGACGGTATCCCATACAGTGATTTAGTTAGCGTTAGCCATAACGATATGGATTTACGCATACCAAGGCTAATCTCTGATAAATTACTCCAAAGCCCAGATAGGCAAATCACCGGTGGTTATGATCATGCTTATTTATTAGATAAATCACAACCTATTGCTGCTCATTTAATATCTGCCGATAAGAAAGTGAAGATGAATGTGGCCACAACCCTACCTGCACTACAAATCTATACGGGTAACTTTTTACAACATACGCCGAATAGGCATAATGGTGAATATCATAATTTTGCGGGTATCGCGTTAGAAGCGCAGTTTCTACCAGATAGTCCAAATCATCCCGATTGGCCACAACCTAGCTGTTTTTTAGAACCGAATCAAACTTATCATCATCAAATTTGTTACCAGTTTATGATAGATAAGTTATGAGATAACTAATTACGGATGAACGATCATAGTGTTCATCCATAAAAAAATAGAGTAAAGGCTTTTTAGCCTTAAAAACAATATATATGGGCGAATTGTTATTGGATTTTTATAATTAAAACAAAATAACAAACTCTTTAAATTGATTTATCTGAATTAAGAAAATCAATTACAGAAGAAACAAATAGACTTCGCCCTTTTTCAGCACGATCTAAATGTACAAAATGTGTGCCATCGGGTATTTCTACCAAATGTGCTTGCTTAGCTTCATTAACAATAGCTAAAGCATCCGCTTTACGGCTCCAAAAGTCATTTTGCGAGAAAATAACTAATATCGGCATCAATAAATGTTTGGCTTGCCACTGCTTTTGGCCAATAGCTAATTCAAAACTATCTGCCATTGCCCCTGTTGGTGAGCGAAATTGAGGAGGTGTATGAGAAAAAGATTCAGGATCAGAATTCATCGCCTCTTGAGCATAAGCATTAGCAACTAAAGGATCCCGCCATAAATCTTTTTCAACCATAGGGATACTTAAATCCCAAGCCTGAAACAAACTTTCTTTAGTATTTAATTGATAACCACCAATACTGTGATTGAATTGTTTTGGATTTAATTTGTCTTCAAATACTGAGCCTTTACCTAATAATTTATGATCGTCAACAGCACCATATAATGAATTATAAATAATTAACTTATTAACACTATCACTATGTTGCTCAGCATAGGCGGCAGCCCAATGACCACCTGTAGCCCAACCCAAAATATTTATTTTTTTGGAATCTGTCCATTTTAATATTTGATTCACAGCGCACTTTAAATCATCAATTGCGGCGGGCGTACGGACTAATGGTTTAGATTCACTTGCAGGTCGAGACATCTCTTTAGGACGACTAGATTTACCATATCCTCGTAAATCAATAATATAGACATCAAACCCAGCTTGAGCTAAATCTTCTGCTAACGATCCCCCTTGAACAGGTAAATCAAACGAACCAATACCTGCAACTCGAGCACCATGAACTAATAACAATGGTTCTTGTTTATGTTTATTATTCTTTAATTTAACTTCTCTGATAAAAATATTTTCATCTAAATAGCAAGAACCGATCAAATGGTCTCTTTTTTCGATCATACTAGCACTACCTGTATAGGGTAAAATTAACAAAAGAATTATCATACTCCTTTTAATTAGTCTAATCACTTCAATATCCTTTATTTCAATCAATAACTTCTAAAGTTAACAATATTCAATTACTTTATTTTAGATTACCGCTAAATTTAAACAAGATTTTTGGCTAGTTTACTAACAATCCAAGCTAAAATTAGGTATGATATTCATATCTTTGCTAATGGATAAACTAATAAATGAAAAGCAAAACTTTAACCGCTATCTTTCCTGGAACTTTTGATCCAATTACTAATGGGCATATTGATCTCATTACTCGAGCATCATTACTTTTTCCTCGTTTAATTGTTGCAGTTGCAGAAAACCCTAATAAAAATACCCTTTTCACCTTAGAAGAACGGGTTAATTTAGCTTCAACTGCGGTTGAACATCTATTAAATGTTGAAGTGATTGGTTTCGATAATTTAATGGCTAATTTTGCTCAAACACATAATGCGACCGTAATTGTTCGCGGTGTACGTACAACGCATGATTTTGAATATGAAAGGCAATTAGCTGAAATGAATCGCGCATTAAAGCCAGATTTAGATACTATATTTTTGATGCCATCAATTGCAATGGGCTTTATTTCATCAACTATTGTTAAAGATGTGGCTTACCATGGTGGCAATATTACCAATTTAGTGCCTGTCCATGTTAAAAAAGAATTGTTACAAAGACTTACTTAGATTTTAAACTTACGATTATGGTTAAATTTTACACCCCACCTAAAAAAAAGCTCACCTCACAAAAATTGACCGTTACCGTTTCTTCGCTTGATGCCTTTGGACAAGGCGTTGCTAGCCATAACGGAAAAACAATTTTTATCAAGTCAGCCTTGCCTGATGAAACCGTTGATATTAAGTTGACCGAAGATAAAAAAAATTACGCAAAAGCGACCGTCATAAAATATTACAATCAAAGTAACGAACGGGTTAAACCTCAATGTGAATATTATCAAAAATGTGGAGGTTGTGAACTACAACATATCTCATCACATTTACAACAGCAAGCCAAATACTCGGCGCTTATTAACTTATTACAAAAAGAAAGTGGACAAAATTTAGCTAGTGTTATTAAAGATTCACCCCAAATTATTGCAGATCAACCTTACCATTATCGCAGGCGAGCAAGATTAGCAATCAATCTAGTTAAAGGTGAATTATTTATTGGATTTCGTCAAGCAGAATCAAGTCAAATAATCAATATTGCGCATTGTCCGATATTAGTTGAACAATTAGATTTATTACTTACTCCATTACAAAATTGCTTACGCCAAATTACTCTAAAAAAAGCACTCGGCCACATTGAATTAATCGCCGTTGATAGTGGTGTGATTATTGTATTAAGGCATACCTTGCCAATGACATCTCAAGATACCGAGTTATTGAAACAGTTTGCCCAAGAACAGAACATTTCACTCTATTTTTATGGTGAAGAGTTAGTCCATATTACTGGAAACAAAGAACACTATTATTTAATTAATCATTTAAAGTTAACCTTTAGCCCACTTGATTTTATTCAAGTAAACAGCAAAATTAATCAAAAAATGATTAATCAAGCTTTGGAATGGTTAACATTAAAACCAACAGATAATGTATTAGATCTATTTTGTGGAATGGGTAATTTTTCATTGCCAATGGCAACATTAAGCAAATCGGTTACTGGGATTGAAGGCATCGGTGCACTGGTTGAAAAAGCCAAATTCAATGCACAATTAAATAACAAAAAAATTTGTGCTAAAACACATTTTTTAATCAATAATTTAGATGATAAACAGCAATTTAACACATGGAATCATGCTACATTTGAAAAAGTATTATTAGATCCTGCAAGAGCCGGCGCTTATAATGCTGCAGCAGAAATTGTGAAGATAGCACCCGAAAAGATTGTTTACATCTCGTGCAACCCTGCTACTCTAGCAAGAGACTGTAAGCAATTTATCGATAAAGGATATACAATTGCTCAAGTTGCTATTTTGGATATGTTTCCGCAAACTAAGCACATTGAATCAATGTTGCTGCTAACGAAGTAGGATAGTAATTATGGTATCAGTTAGAGGAGCCCATCAACACAGTGAAGAGCATTATTCTCTTGCACAATTTGATATTGAAAGATGGACCAGTCAAGAATTATTATTAACCAATCCGACCTCTTATAAAAAGTTCAAAGAAGTTTGGGATTTTTGTTTTGAAAACAGTGCTGGTGCGCCAGAACAGATCCACTGCTTCCAAAATGCGATTGAAATGGTCGAAATTTTATCAACGCTCAATATGGATATTAATAGTCTATGTGCTGCGTTATTACTTCCTTTTGTTGATACCAAAATTATTCGTCGAGAAGATATTCCTGAAGATTTCGATCGCGAAATTTCAAATATCATTTCCAGCATCGTAAGAATGAAAGAAATTCGCCATTTACGAGCAATTCGTAATGGCAGTGCGACAACGGAACAAATTGATAGTATTCGTCGCATGTTATTAGCTATGGTCAATGATTTTCGTAGTGTCGTCATTAAATTAGCTGAACGCATTACTTATTTACGAGATTTAATCTCAGCACCACAAGAAGAGCAGGTTTTAGCGGCTAAAGAGTGCTTTAATATCTATGCACCACTTGCAAATCGTCTAGGTATTGGTCAACTCAAATGGGAGCTTGAAGATTTTTGTTTCCGTTACTTATATCCTGATGAATATCGTCTTATCGCTAAAAAGCTACATGAAAAGCGCTTAGATCGTGAACTGTATATTGATCAATTTGTTGAACATCTACAAGATTTAATGAATAAAGATCATATTCGTGCAGAAGTCTATGGTCGCCCTAAACACATTTATAGTATCTGGCGCAAAATGGAGCGTAAGCATCTGCAATTTGAGGATCTTTATGATATTCGTGCAGTAAGGATTATTTGCGATCGTATTGAAGATTGTTATAACGCTTTAGGTATCGTTCATAGCCATTATAAACATATCGCCAAAGAGTTTGACGACTATGTTGCCAATCCTAAACCCAATGGTTATCAATCCATTCATACGGTTGTTTATGGACCACAACATAAAACGATTGAAATTCAAATCCGAACAGAACAAATGCACAATGACGCAGAGCTAGGTGTTGCTGCGCATTGGAAATATAAAGAAGGCAGTACCGATAAAATGACTGCTTATGATCAGCGAATTTCTTGGTTACGTAAACTTCTAACTTGGCAACAAGAGATGTCTGAAAGTGGTGAAATTCAAGAAGCCGTACGCAGCCAAATTTTTGATGATCGAGTCTATGTTTTTACACCGAAAGGCGATGTCGTGGATTTACCCGCTGGTTCAACTCCGCTTGATTTTGCTTATCATATCCACAGTGATGTCGGGCACCGTTGTATTGGTGCAAAAGTAGGTGGTCGCATTGTACCTTTTACCTACAATTTAAAAATGGGCGACCAAGTTGAAGTTATTACCCAAAAGCAACCTAATCCAAGTCGCGATTGGCTGAATCCAAATACAGGATTTGTTAACAGCAGTCGTGCCAGAGCTAAAATTCAGGCATGGTTTAAAAAACAAGATCGCGATAAAAATATTGCCACCGGCGAGCAAATTTTACAAAGTGAACTTGAGCCGTTAAATATTACTTTAAAAAGTGTCGAAAAAATACTCATCAATAAATACAATGCCCACTCATTTGACGAAGTACTTGCAGGTATTGGCAGTGGTGATATTAGAATTAACCAGTTAGTTAATTTTATTAATGCTCAATTTAATAAACCGACGGCGGAACAAGAAGATGAGGCTGTCTTAAAACAAATTGCCCAAAAATCAACTACACAAGCTAAGAATAACAACAAAGCGGGTAATAAAAAAGGCAGTGAAATCATTATTGAAGGTGTCGGCAACTTAATGTACACCATTGCTAATTGCTGTCGCCCTATCCCTGGTGATCCTATTGCTGGTTTTGTAACGCAAGGACGCGGCATTTCAATCCACCGGGCAGATTGCGAACAGTTACAAGAATTAAAAAATCATGCTCCTGAACGCATCACTAACGCCGTTTGGAATGATAATACTCACTCAGGTTATACCATGGTTACCCAAATTGTTGCCAATGATCGCAGCGGTTTATTACGAGACATCACCACCATATTGGCTAACGAAAAAGTTAATGTGCTTGGCCTAATAAGCCGTTCTGATATGAAGCAACAATTAGCGACCATTGAGGTAGATATGGAAATCTTTGATCAGGATTCTTTAAATCGTATACTCAATAAAATTAAGCAACTACCTGATGTTATTGAAGCCAAACGTTTCCAAAGCTAACAACTAATCAATCGCCACGCTTAAGTGGCGATAATGCATTACACGTTATTTTCGTTGTAAAATTTCAAATTGATATGGATAGCTATTTTTTTCATCAGCTTGGTGATCTTCTTGATAAATTACCTGCCATTGCTCGGGTAAATAATCGGGGAAATAGGTATCCCCTTGCAATTCAGCATCAATATGCGTTAAATAGAGCCGATCAATTAATGGCAAGATTTGCTGATAAATATTACCTCCGCCAATAATAAAAACTTCATCAGGTTGTTGCGCTTGGGCAAGGGATATTGCCTCATCAATCGATTTTACCCTGCTTACATTAGAAATTTTATTATCACTTGGCTCTATTTGTCTTGAAATAACAATGTTGTGACGATTAGGAAGTGGTCTACCAATTGATTCAAACGTTTTTCGCCCCATAATAACAGGCTTATTGAGCGTGTTTTTTTTAAACCATGCTAAATCAGCAGGTAAATGCCAAGGCATTTGATTATTTAGGCCAATAACACGATTATGTGCCATAGCAACAATAACACTTAAAATCATAGTAATTACACGTATCCCAAAGATTTAATTCGTTGATTTACATTTTCTGGAAAAATAGTTTGACTCCAAAGCCTACGGCTTAGAGAAAGTAAAGGCTCTGTCTGTCCGGAAACTATCCAATTTGCTAATTCAGTTGCTACATCAGGATATATTGTTGGTTTAGGAGAAGATAAGCTCAACCAATACTTAAGTTTGATACTATTCAGGTTCTCCATAACAGTTGCCATATCTAAAGTGTGTAAACACTGTGCATTATAGATTTGCTCAAATTGCCCTGATACAGGCTTAGTTAAAATCTTTTTACCTAAAACTAAAGCTTCAGAAATTAAGGCAAAACCAGTGTTGGTAATAATACCAGAACAACTTACTAAAGCATGGGTAAAGTTATCACGACCAAGAGGTTGAAAAGTGATATTTTTCTGTTGAGACAGTTGTTTTATATCTGGATGAAAACAGATAAATTGATGATCTGGGAATTGTTGTAACAATTGTGTAATTTCATCTAATGCCTCAAATGGCAAATAAACAATGATATTTCCATCTTCGGTAGGTGTAACGTCAAAGGTGTCAATCATTGGAGGAATCAATTTATACCCAAAATGAAACCAATGTAAGCCAATAGGATTAGTGACAGGCGCATAATACTTCATAATCACATTCGCTATCAACCCATATTCTTTAGGCTTGAGATATTGGCATACAGCTTGATTACTGATGCCTAAGCAGTTTCGATGCTGATAGTGAGCAGCCCATGCACTAACTGGCTCAAAATCACTAATAATACAATCATATTTTGATAAATCGAGTTCACGCACATCTTTTACGAGTCGAAAAGCTCGAATTCGTTGTACCGTTTTACGAAAGTTGATTTTACCATTCAGTGTTGCAAAAGAGACACCACGATAAGTAGTATAGTTGCCAAAGGCTTGCATATCAAAATAGTCTTTAGGATCACGGCCGCTGAAAATATAGTCAACATCAGCACCAGCTACTTTTAAAGCTTTTGCTAACGTTCTACAACGACTGACATGGCCATTTCCTGTTCCTTGAACGCCAAAGAGAATTTTCATATCAATATTTTTTGATGATTGTAATTGGCGAATATAATAACAGAACACTTAATTATTAGCTCCATTATTTTAAGCAGATAGTGCAAATAATTATAATCAATAACTATTAATAGTAATTTTGATTAAAAATATCAAAAAACATTTGTAAAATTTATTTATAAATCAATTAACTGATAAATATTTAGTGGTGATAAGTCACCTCTTTTTGTTATAAATAACAACTTTTAAAATTCATTCTTACTAATGAAAAATCCATTAATTCATTTCGATAACAATCAACAAACCAATTGAAACATTTAAAAAAATGAATCAGTTTTTTCCTTACAAATACGATTATTTATTTCAGTTATTAATAACAATTATCTTATTAAAAAAGATTGCAGTTTAATGAAAGTTTATTGGTTAGCATAATTTTTAGATTAAATTATTTAACAACCCAAACTCATCAAATCTATGAAATAAATTTCAATGCGATACAAATGATTGTAAAAATAGTTGATCATTGATAAATGATTCCGCACTTAATAATGGTTTTCTGTATGGATAATGTTAATAACTGCTCATCCTAAACTGCAATTAATATTTTAAATATATTGGATTTTTATTTTTTATGAGTCATTACCATTTTCAATATATGTAAAAATGGTATAAATCTGATGCTTTTTTAAGTAAAATAAGTTTATATATTATCCACTTGATGAATGGTGAGATTTTACATGTCATTAAGATTCATCCATAAACAAACCTATATTATTGCAATAGTAGCAATAATTTTATTTCTATTTGTTTATTCTATAAGACATTTATCTATCATCATAAATTCATCTTTGCCTGTTGCTGTGGTTTCACAACATAGCTCATCCAAGTTAAAAGTCAGTAATAACCATGATAGTTGTTATCTTTTAACAAAAAAATCAGAATGTTTATCAAATTGTACTGTCTTTAACCATTGTTCACTCTGTAATACGCTAATACCAAATATTGTATTGAATGTTGAGTTTTCACCACACCGTGAACAATATCTTTCATATAACTTTGCTCCACAATTTAAAGAATTTATTCCTGAATTAAAACCACCAAAAGTTGCTTAATTAAATGATTCAGTTGCATTGGCAACAAAAATTAGTTTAAGCAATTATCACAAAAGTGACTGTTTTTGGTTATTAATTCTATCGTTAATAACGAAACAGTCCTTGTTTTTCTTAAAAATGATGAAAGGAATATTATGAAGCGTCGAATTTTTTTATTAAATCTTACTGCAGCTATAAGTGGTTTAGCCGTTACCAAAGCCTTTGCCAAAATGGATCACTCTGCGATGAGTAATACCATGTGTGAAACAAATTCTGATGAATGTCTAAAGGGGGATAGAATGCACCACGAACATATGAATATGAACATGAGTCATAACAAAAAGCCACAAAAACTTTTACCTACTTCAGCATTACCACAAGGTCAAGATTTACCAGAGTTAGTTCGTTTAAAAAATACCAGTGACCAGCCAGGAACATTCGAAGCAAATCTGGAAGCAAAACCTGTTAAAATAAAATTAACACCACAATTAACAACAGAATTTTGGGCATATAATGGCACTATTCCGGGTCCTGCGATTGAAGCTTTCGAAGGCGATAAAGTTAAAATAACCGTCAAAAACAGTATACCGCAAGCCACAACGGTACATTGGCATGGTTTACTCATTCCATCCAATCAAGATGGTAATCCACAAGACGAAATCCCTGCTGGCAGTAGCCGAACTTATGAATTTACTATTCCAGAAGGCAATGCAGGTACATATTGGTACCATCCACATGGGCATGAAACCGTTTCCGAACAGATTGCAAGAGGATTAGCTGGAATGTTTATTGTACGCAGTAAAAAAGATCCACTTGCCTCTTTTCCTGAACAAAACTGGTTCTTTTCTGATTTAAAATTAACCGATAAAGGAGAAATTGCCGATAATTCAATGGTCGATTGGATGAATGGACGCGAAGGTCAATTTGTATTAATTAATGGTGCTTATCGTCCTAAAATTACCGTAAAAAGTGCAACTAGAGTGCGTATTTGGAATGCGTGTTCTGGCCGTTATCTTAATTTATCAATTCCTGGTTGCGATGTTTACTTGGTTGGCACAGATGGAGGATTGATGCCTAAACCTGTTCAACTAAATTCACCGCTATTATTATCACCAGCTGAACGCGCTGAATTGGTTATTGTTCCTAAACAATCGGGTACAGTATATTTACAATCAATTGGATACCATCGTGGAAAAATGGGCAATGTCCCCCCAGAGCAAGATATCATACTTGGTGAATTAGCTTTGACAGAATCCTCCCCTATAACCTTACCGTCAATGTTACGAGAATTGCCAAAATTAGGGCAAGCAACTGCCCATAAAACACTTGAATATACCGAAGTTATGGATGTAAAAGAACCTCGAGGAGGGATGCTATTTTTAATAAACGGCAAACGCCATGATATGCAACGAATTGATTTAGAAAGTAAAATTCATGAAGTTGAAGAATGGACAATTTTTAATAACTCTCACATGGATCATAACTTTCATATACATGGAGCACAGTTTACCGTCGTTTCACATGAATTAAATGGTAAAAAGAATCCACCTAAATATGCAGCATTAAAAGATACCATTAATCTGCGCCCACATGAAAAAATCACCATAAAAATTCAACAAAATATGCCAGGATTACGCATGTATCATTGCCACATAGTTGAACATGAAACACTGGGTATGATGGGTCAATTAATGGTGAAATAATTTAATCAACTTTCCCCCCTCTTTTTTTAACCATTATTTATTAAAATTAGAGGTGGGATATTTTGTTGATAAAGAAAAACAATAAACAAAGTTTAAGGTTTAGAATATTGAGTAATTCAGTTTAAGAAAGTAACATTTAAAATAAGGCGATTAACCTATCAAACAACAATATTTTGCTAGCACAAAATCACACGTGTCTGCTTTTCTAACTCCATAACTTGTGAGGCGTCTGCCATATCATTAGTAATTAACGCGGTAATTTCACCCCAATCACAAATTTTATATAAGCTTTTACGACTGAATTTAGTATAGTCACCTAAAATATATCTTTTATCCGAATGTGCAATGATCACTTTATCTATGTAGGCATCTGAAGACGAAGGACTAGAAGGGCCGTTTAAATTGCTAAAGCCATCAGTTCCTAAAAAGCAGACATCAACTTGGATTTCGTTGATCATTGATAGCGCCCAACCTCCAAATACAGATGAACTTTTGTCACGTAATTCACCACCAAATAAAAACACTTGATTTTCTGACGAAATCAATATGTTAGCTACAGGTAGAGAGTCCGTGAAAATTTTGAAACCAGAGCGATACACTAATAATTTAGCTAGTTCTAATGCTGTACTTCCTGTACCGATAATTATTGAGCAATTATCTGGAAGAAGCGTTAATGCTTTTTGTGCGATACTCTTTTTTAAGCTTGCATTTTCTTTTTCTCTAATTTTGAATGGATTCTCAATAGCACCTTGTTTAAGCGTTGCACCGCCATGACATTTAACTAAAAATCCTTTTTTTTCTAATTGAGATAGATCTTTGCGAATAGTTTCATAAGTTACTTGATATTTACGAGCTAGTTCACTTACATACACAGTTCCCGCTGTAATCAACTCTTCTAAAATTAATTCTCTTCTCTCATTCATTAAGTGCATAGTTAACAATCTCAATTATTTTAGTATGGGTATTGGTGTTATTAATAGTTATCTTTTTTATTTTTGCCGATATTTTACAACAGAATCTAACTTATTCCTCATTTATCTTAACTACTTTTCTAAAAAAACCAATTGACTTAATATTAAATACCAACACAAAATTGGTATAAATTGGTTTTTAATTACATAAAAAACATAATCTTATTATTTTTGTGACGCAGATCACATTGACTTACCAATAAAAACCAACTATAAAGTTGGTTACTAAATCTAAATGAGGAAAACTGATGAAAACAAAAATTGCTATCGCATGCGATGATCTGGGATTTGAATATAAACAAGCCATTAAACAATACTTAATTGATGAAAAAAATGCTGAGGTCGTTTATGACCCAGTAAAGGTCAAGGATGATGGTGTCAATACATTCGCCAAATTGGCAGATGAAATGTCAGTGCTGATTCAAAAAGATATTTGCCGTTTAGGTATTTATATCTGTGGAACTGGAATTGGTTTTACTTGTCAAGCAAATAAACATTGGGGTATTCGTGCCACTGCAGTAACCAATCCTTATTCAGCCAAACGAGCCAGACTCAGTAATAATGCGCAAATCATCGGTATTGGTTGCCGAGTCAATGGGCTTGAGTATACAAAAATGATCATTGACGCTTGGCTTGATGAACCTTTTGATTTTACTACTGCTCGCGAAAACTCGAAAAAAAACTTATTAGAAGCAGAACGTAATGACAATGCTCTATTAGTCAAACCTATGCATGTTGCATGGAATATGGGTTTTAGAGCTGATGAATAAGTAACAAAGGAGCATCTTATGGAACTAATCACGCAATTTATTAATGATTTAGGTAATTTTATCTTTATCCCTATTATTTTTTTAATACTCATGGCTGGTCTTGGTCGACCTATTTCAGAATGTATATCTTCTGCAATGAAAGTTGGTATTGGCTTTATAGCATTAAGTATGACAATTAAATTTATGCTAGACAAGATGGCTCCTGCAGTTACTGGACTTGCTGAAAGTACAGGATCTTCACTTAGTGCAATTGATGTCGGAGGCGCTGCTACTGCCGTAATGGGATTCGGTTCTAGTATGGGACCAATTATTATTCCATTATGTGTATTTGTTAATGTACTACTCCTTATTTTAAAAATAACAGATTGCGTTAATGTTGATGTGTTCAATTTACATCAAAATGCATCAATGGGGGCTATTGTTGGTGTTTACTCTGGAAGTTTTCTATATGGAGTATTAACAGCAGCACTCTTCCATATTTGGGCATTAATAGCGGCCGATATTGGCGCTAAAAATAATGAACAGTTTTATAATTTACCCGAAGGTGTATCCATTTCTCACCCAGTAGCAAATACTTATCTCATTTTTGCTTACCCTTTCAATTGGGTTTATGACCGTATTCCTGGTTTTAAAAATCTGAGTATTACAGCAGAAACAATTCAAAAACGCTTTGGTGTACTTGGTGATCCAACCATTGTTGGTTTTATTATTGGAGTTTTACTTGGTTTTTGTGGTTATTCATGGCAAAGCCCCTATCACACTATCATTTCTAGCTTACAATTGGGAATGTATTTAGCAGCTGTTATGTTGTTATTACCAAGGATGACTTCCATAATGATGGAAGGATTAGTACCGTTATCAAATGTAGTTCGAAAAAAACTAGTTAAACGCTTCCCAAATCGTGATATTACTGTTGGTATGGATACTGCGTTAATTGTTGGTAACCCATCAGTAATTGCACCCGCATTATTGCTTATACCAGTCATTGTCATCTTAGCCGTAATTTTACCCGGTAATAAGGTAATGCCATTAGGTGACTTATCTCAATTTGTATTCTTTATTGCCTGTATGGTACCAGTATTTAAAGGCAATATCATTCGTACATGGATCACTTCAATTTTTTTATTTGGCGGTGGTTTATATATCGCTTCGTGGATGACTCCTGCAACAAATGAAGTATTTCAAGAATTTGGAACCAATCCTGATGCTTCTGTGATGTATACCTCATTGAATCCATCTGCAAATCCATTTACAGGACTGTTTGCCGCAACTAGCCACATAGGAATACTAGGTTATGCGTTAATTGGTCTGATTTTACTATCAGTAGGTTATTTATTGAAGAAAAAACAAAGAAATTCAAACATTAATAGCGAGGTCTCAAAATGAAAAAAGTTTTAGTGGTTTGTGGAAATGGAATTGCTTCATCATCAATTATGGTTTCAATTTTACAAGATTATCTGAAAGAACAAAGTATTGTTGCACAAGTGGATAAATCCTCACTCATGGCATGTTCAGCTGATACGTTTAATGGCTACGATTTAGTCGTGTCATCAACCAAAATCGATAATCCTGATATTACAACTAAAGTAATTGTTGGTGCTGGTTTGCTTACCGGTATTGGCGAAGAAGCAATTTTTGATGCGGTAAAAAAAGAACTTACTAAATAAGAGGTAGTTTATGCATATTTTAGTTCATGATTTAGATAACAGTATCAAAACATATCAAGAAGTAATTAACGCATCAGGATCTTATTTGTTAGAAAAAGATTATATCCAAGCTGATTACATTACTGCATGTATTGATCGTGAAAAAGATTATCCTACAGGATTACTTATGAGTAACGGAATAGGGATAGCTATACCTCATGCAAATTATCAATTGGTAAAGTCTGATGCTATTAGTTTAGTTCGTTCCTCTAAAGGTGTTGAGTTTGGACAAATGGAAGATTCTGATTTAAAAGTCAGTTGTCAATTAATATTCAACCTAGCTTTATCAACCAGTAATCAACACTTGACGATACTCCAGCGGTTGTTTGCTTTATTTCAAGATGAAATTTTCGTTGACAACTGTCAAAACCTTAGCTGCTTACAAGTTGAACAATTAATCAATCAGCATATAAACAAATAGATAATTATACTAAATTTTTATTCATCACTAATTTAAAAATTACTGATGAATAAAATAGATGAAAGGAAAAATTATGTCCAAACAATTAAATATCATTGTTGCCTGTGGAAGTGGTGTAGCAACGTCAACAGTTGCTGTTGATGCAGTAAAAAATATATTAGAAAGAGCTGGTATATCAGCAAAAATTAGTAAATGTACTTTAGGAGAATTGGAGGGTAAACAGCAAAATTTTGATTTAGTACTCACAACCGCTAATTATAAAAAAGCATTAACCATTCCACATATGAGTGTTTTTGGTCTTATTTCTGGTGTTAACGTTGATTTAGTAAAAGACAAACTATTGCAACTATGCCAAGAGATTTTATCTAACGCATAAGGAGCATAACTATGATGGATATATTACAAACTTTTTTTGAAACCGTTTCAAAACTAGGTGCAGTAGTATTGCTACCCGTAGTTATCATGCTACTAGGTTTGTTTTTCCGTATGCGAATTGGTTCAGCAATTAAATCAGGTTTACTCGTTGGAATTGGTTTTCAAGGTTTAGTACTAGTGCTTAACCTACTAATGGCAACAATAAACCCAGTTATCGCCTATTATGAAAAGCTTGGGTCAGGTTTTACAACGATTGATGTAGGATTTGCTGCAATCGGTGGTGCCGCTTGGTCTATCCCAGCAGTGGTATTGTGTATTCCGTTGATCATTTTATTAAATATTTTATTAATCAAAATAAAAGTTGTTAATGTAATTAATGTTGATGTATGGAACTTCATTCACTTCATGATTCCGGGAGCTTTAGCCATTGCTCTATTTGACAATATATTCATTGGTGTTTTAGTCACAATCGGCTTATCTGTTATTACATTATTTTGTGCTAAATGGGTTGCTCCTAAATGGGAGGAATATTTTGGTTTAGAGGGAACCACATGCACTACTTTAGCTTTTGTTGCTTTAATTTATCCAATTGCCGTATTTTTAAATAAACTAATTGATTTTATTCCTTTTATTAAAAATCTTGAAATAAATATGGATAAAATTGAAAGTAAATTAGGTATTTTTGGAGATCCTACCTTTATTGGTATTTTTGTTGGTGCATTTTTAGGCATATTAACTCAACAAAATATTCCAACAATTCTCACCATTTGTATGGGATTTGCAGCAGTCATGATACTTATTCCAAGAATGGTAGGAATTATGATGGAGGGCGTAACACCAATAGGTAATGCAGCAACAACATTTATCAAAAAACATGTTAGTGGTAGTGATGGTAAGTTTTATATAGGCATGGACATTGCCTTAGGACTTGGCGATCCTGCTTGTATTACCGTAACCGCAATCACTATACCATTTGTTATCGGATTTGCTTTCCTTATTCCTAATATGACGTTTTTTCCTTTAGGTTTACTCGCTCAAGTTTGTTATTTGACACCTATGATTGTCTTAGCCAGTAAGGGAAATGTATTTCGTAGCACCTTACTATCAATAATCTGCATGTATTTTGTCTGCTTTAGCGCTAACTATTTTGCTCCAGAAGCAACAGCGATGATGAAGTATGCAGGCTTAGATATCTTCGCCACAAATCCAAATGCCACAGTAACCGATGGTGGTCATTTTGGCTGGAATCCAGGAAGCATTTTGGTTTCATTAATACATAGATTAATAGAAGTTTTTTCTTAAATATATTTTTATGAATAAGGAAATAATACATGGCAAACAAATTTAAACTCTCACCATCTGTTTTTGCTGCTGATTTAGGTATGTTAAAGCAACAATTGACAGAACTAGAAAAAAATGAGGTCGAACTATTACATGTAGATGTAATGGATGGGCATTTTGTTGAACGCATAGCCTTTGGGGCTGATCACATTAAAGCTCTAAAAAAATTAACACATTTACCACTTGATGTTCATCTAATGGTGCAAAAACCTGAAGTGCATTTAGACAGTATCATTGCAGCCGGAGCAGACATTATCACAATTCATCAAGAAGCGACTAATCGCCACATAAGTTGTTTGCAGAAAATTCGTAAGGCAGGAATAAAAGCTGGAATAGTGCTTAATCCCGGCACTTCCGAAGAAAATATAAAATATCTTTTAAATGATATTGATATGGTTTTACTTATGACAGTTAATCCTGGTGAGGGAGGACAACATTTTTTAATGTCCGTAGTGGATAAGATAAAACGAGTTAGATCTTTGGTCAGTAATTACAATATTGATATCGAAGTCGACGGAAGTATTGATGACAAAACCATTAAGTATTGTCGCGATGCTGGAGCAAATATTTTTGTCTCTGGGGGATATTTATTCAATGGCAATATCACAGACAACATTACTAAGTTAAGAGTTTCATTAGCCGCATAATATAGATAAGGAGATAAAAATGAGTAATTTCACTGGAAAAGTTGCACTTGTAACTGGTGCAGCACATGGAATTGGTAAAGCAATTGCTGAAAAATTTGCAAAAGCTGGAGCTAATACAGTTATTGTCGATTTTAATTATGAATTAGGGACTGAAACGGCAGAACAAATAACTCGCGATTATCAGCAACAGTCAATATTTATTCAAGCTGATGTATCAAACGCGAAAGATATGGAAAAAGTACGAGAAGAAACATTCAAACAATTCGGACGTATTGATATTTTAGTATTAAATGCTGGTGTTGCATTTGCTAACAAAGTTAATGATATCTCTTATGAAGAATGGCAAAAAACATTAGATATCAATTTAAGTGGTCTATTTAATACCGTTAAACCTTTCTATAACGATTTTTTAACCAATAAAGGTTCAATTGTTTATATCAGTTCAGGTTCAGCCTTAAGTGGCACTGGTGGTGGTGTGTCTTACCCTGCATCTAAAGCAGGAGGCGAAGGATTAATGCGAGGATTAGCCAAAGAACTAGGTCCAAAGGGTGTAAATGTAAATTCAATTGCTCCAAGATTAATTGACTCAGGAAAAATGATGCGTGTGAATTACCCGACTCAAGAAAGTCTAGATGCCGTGTTGGAAAAAATACCGGTTAGACGTCTTGGTACTGTCGAAGATGTTGCTAACTTAACTTTATTCTTAGCAGATAAAGATAATTCTTATATTCAAGGACAAACTATTTTACTTGATGGCGGTAGAACTATTGCTTAATAGGAGCAAGCAAAATGCAATCACAACTAATTATTAATGAACTAAATCATTCTGTTCAAACATTAACTGACCAAAACATCACAAATTTAATCCAGAAAATAAAACAGCATAACCGTATTTTTGTCCATGGTACAGGACGTTCAGGTCTTATGTTAAAGGCTTTTGCAATGAGACTGATGCAGCTTGGATTAAACTCTTTTGTAGTTGGTGAAACAACTACACCATCAGTACAAAAAGGTGATCTTTTAATAGTCGCATCAGCCTCAGGTGAAACTGAAAGTGTTAATTTAATGGCTAAATCAGCACTCAAACAAGGTATTGATCTTGCTATTATCTGTGCATCGCCTGATTCAACTCTTGCCAAAATCCAATCACCAGACATTATGTTACAATCGGGTACTAAATATTCACAATCACAAGTAAGTCAACAACCACTTGGTAGCCTTTTCGAACAGATGTTACTTATTATCTTTGATACTGTTATTCTTACTATGAGTAATAACCAAAAAGATAGTAATGATGATATGGCTCATCGCCATGCAAGTTTAGAATAACGTAAGTTTCGATCAATTTAAATCCACTTATCATAAGTTTTTTGATGGGTGGATTTTATACTATTCCTCGTTAAATATTACTTTATTTATATAAATTACCTCTTATTTATAATCGGGCTTATTAACTTTATTTGCTGATCATTTCATTGCCTACAATAATCGCTTAACTTGTTGTAATAATTGTTTTTGATTTTGACAAAAAATGCTAATATACTGCCGAAATGATCATAATTAATTATTGGCAAAAAATCAGCAAACGCTTGATTATTAACACGGCTTTATCGCACTTATTATTAGGTGTGATTGCTGCTGGGTTTGGATTATATCAAGAAAACGCTTTACCTGCGCAATCATCAGCGTCCCAAGTTGGTATTATTACCATTACCCGAATTGTACAAGATCATCAAGCTCCGATAACAACAACATCACAAACATTAGTCTTAGCGCAAAAAGGGCAATGTTATAGGTTAACTACACCATTAAATTACCGTGATGTTAGTCCAAATCCAATTATTCGATTATCACCTAATAATGGCATAAGAGCTGGACCTAACACTACCGCTTAATGAGCTTACTGCTCAATTAAATTAAATTTTTATAAAGGCAGAAGCCTTACTATTCCTATTAAAAAAAACAAGAGAAAAATCATGTTATTAAATCTATTAACCAAAGTATTTGGTAGTCGAAATGAACGCGTATTAAAAATGATGCGTAAACGCGTTGAAAGAATTAATGCACTTGAACCGCAAATTGAAGCGTTAACCGATGAACAACTAAAAGATAAAACCAAAGAATTTAAACAAAAAATCGCTGAAGGTGCTAAGTTAGATGATATTTTAGAAGAAGCCTTTGCAGTTGTACGTGAGGCAAGTAAGCGTGTGTTTGGTATGCGCCATTTTGACGTACAACTTATTGGTGGTATGGTATTAAATGAACGTTGTATTGCTGAAATGCGTACCGGTGAAGGTAAAACTTTAACCGCAACCTTACCTGCCTATTTAAATGCGTTAACCGGTAAAGGCGTACATGTTGTGACAGTAAATGATTACTTAGCACAGCGTGATGCTGAAAATAATCGCCCATTATTCGAATTTTTAGGATTATCGGTTGGCATCAATCTACCTCATATGCCACCTCAAATGAAACGTGAAGCTTACAATGCCGATATTACTTACGGTACCAATAATGAATATGGCTTTGACTACTTGCGCGATAATATGGTATTTACTAAAGATTCTCGTGTACAACGCCCTCTGCATTATGCTTTAGTCGATGAAGTTGACTCAATTTTAATTGATGAGGCAAGAACACCTCTTATCATTTCGGGGCAAGCTGAAGATAGTTCTGACCGATATGTTAGTGTTAATAAAATCATTCCATATCTAATTCAACAAGAAAAAGAAGACTCCGATCAATTTCAGGGTGATGGTGACTTTTCTATCGATGAAAAAACACGTCAAGCCAATTTGACTGAACGTGGATTAGTGAAAGTTGAAGAGTTGCTTATTAAAAATGGAATTATGAAAGGTGACGAATCACTTTATGCGCCAAGTAATATTGTATTAATGCATCATGTCAATGCAGCATTACGTGCTCATCACCTATTCCATAAAGATGTGGATTACATTGTCAGAGATAACGAAATTGTTATTGTTGATGAGCATACTGGCCGTACAATGGATGGACGACGTTGGTCTGATGGTTTGCATCAAGCCGTTGAAGCTAAAGAGCATGTTAAAATCCAAAATGAAAACCAAACATTAGCATCAATTACTTTCCAAAACTATTTCCGTTTGTACGAAAAATTAGCTGGCATGACAGGGACTGCTGACACCGAAGCATTTGAATTCAATCAGATTTATGGTTTAGATACTATTGTTATCCCAACCAATCGTCCAATGATACGTAAAGATCAACCTGATCTTGTTTATATGACAGAAAAAGAGAAGATCAATGCGATTGTGGCTGATGTACAAGCTTGTGTAGAACGTGGACAACCTGTTTTAGTTGGTACAGCTTCAATTGAAAAATCTGAATTAGTGTCATCCGCATTTAAAAAAGCAGGTATCAAACATAACGTACTTAACGCAAAATTCCATGCTCAAGAAGCAGAAATAATCGCTCAAGCAGGTAGTAAAGGTGCAGTAACCATTGCTACAAACATGGCTGGTCGTGGTACCGATATTATGCTTGGTGGTAACTGGCAAAGCGATATAGCAAAACTTGAAGCGCCTACTCCTGAAGATATCGAAAAAGCCAAACAAGCATGGCAAGCAAAACACGAAGAAGTGATTGCGCTTGGAGGACTTTATATTTTAGGTACTGAACGTCATGAATCACGTCGAATAGATAACCAACTTCGTGGCCGTGCCGGTCGTCAAGGTGACCCAGGGGCATCACGCTTTTACCTATCACTGGAAGATCCATTAATGCGAATTTTTGCTTCCGATCGTGTGGGTAACATGATGCGTAAACTAGGTATGAAAGAAGGTGAAGCTATTGAGCATCCTTGGGTAACCAAAGCTATTGCTAATGCTCAAAAGAAAGTTGAAAGCCGAAACTTTGATATTCGTAAACAGTTACTTGAATACGATGATGTTGCAAACGATCAACGTAAAGTTATTTATCGTCAACGTAATGAATTACTTGATAACTCCGATATTAAAGAAACGATTGATTCAATCCGTAGTGATGTCTTTAATGCATTAATTGATCAATATATTCCGCCACAATCCATTGAAGAAATGTGGGATGTTGCAGGGCTTGAAACAGCACTTAAAAGCGATTTTGATTTAGATTTACCGATTGCTAAATGGCTAGATGAAGAACAAAATCTTCATGAAGAAACATTACGTGAACGTATTTTACAAATAGCCCAAGATACCTATATCGCAAAAGAAAATAATGCTGGTTCTGAAGCATTTAGACATTTTGAAAAAAGCGTTATGTTACAAACAATTGATACTTTATGGAAAGAACATCTAGCAGCAATGGATTATTTACGTCAAGGTATTCATTTACGTGGTTATGCACAAAAAGATCCAAAACAGGAATATAAACGTGAATCATTTAATATGTTTGCTGGTATGCTAGAAGCATTAAAATATGATGTAATAGGGATATTAAGTCGCGTTCAGATTCGTTCTCAAGAAGAAGTTGATGAAGCTGAACGTCAACGTCTAGCCGAAATGGAAAAATTAATGGCAAAACAACAAGCCAACCATGAAGAGGTAACAAATATGGGCAGTGAAAGTAAAGAACAATCAGCAGGAACTTTATCACAACCAATAGTAAGAAACCAAGCTAAAGTGGGACGTAATGACCCATGTCCTTGTGGTTCAGGTAAAAAATATAAACATTGTCATGGTGCTGTTCACTAAGGCAAAAATTTAGTATCATCAAGCAATATTGATATTAAATAACCGATTAAACTCGGTACTAAAATTACTAGGGAAAGTACCAACTTTCCCTGATTTTAATCACAAATAGACAGGATTATGGAAAAACATACTGAAATTGCTGTAGGTATTATTCGTTCACAAGATTGTCAAATCTTTATAACTCAACGCGGTGAAGACTCCCATCTTGCTGGTTTTTGGGAATTCCCAGGTGGAAAGATTGAAGTAGGTGAGACCCCATTTCAAACCTTGCAACGTGAAATAGCGGAAGAAGTTGATATCCAAATTCATCAAGCCCAATTTTTAAATGTTTTTAAACATAGTTATGATGATCGTGATATCACCATTCATGCTTATCTTGTTGAAGAATGGGACGGTGTGCCATTTGCTAAAGAAGGCCAACCTAGCCGTTGGGTTGCACAAGAAGATCTTAATGCTGACGAATTTCCTGATGCCAATAGACCGATTATCGAAATGCTTAAAAACTTAGATAAACAGATTTAATTCATTTGTCTGGTCACTTTAGATAGCTTTGAAATATTTTAAAGCTAGAGTACTTTTTGTTTTTTGTCACATTAAAGTAATACGCTAAATTATTAATTCCCTTTAATTTACTTATCAATTCTTGCCAAATGGTGTCATAAGCGTTACCAATTATCTTAATATTCATTTAAATTATAATTTTTATACTGAAACGTATGCATTACCTGAAACTTTTTGACAAAACTTACGTTAAATTAGTTAGTTTTAATTATTGTAAGTTTAATTGTTTGTTTGACTGGTTAAAAAAGGTATAATTTCTGCCTATTTTTTAACATTGCATTCAAAAAAATGACTATTTTTGTAAAAGGAATTAAGGTTTAACTATATGAAAGAATACAAAGTAATAATTTATCAAGAAAATGCATTATCCTCATTACTTTTAGGTACCGCTAACGCTGATCCTTTAAAGTTTTCTAATTTTTTAAATAAATATGCGCTTCAAGGTTGGCGAGTGGTTACGATGGAAAAAGACATACGTCGTTTATATCTATTTTGGCGTAGAGAAGCTTACTTAGTTATACTGGAACGAGAACACGATAATATTAAACCAAACTTTTTCTAATCCAGTCATTAAAAAAGGAATCAATATTTCTATTAACTTTATTGATTCCTAATAATTAATAGATCGAGTCAATAATTAACCTAAAAAAGTAAATAAGAAAAATTTTTGTCAAAAAGTTTCAGGTAATGCATACGTTTCAGTATAAAAACTTATTTTTTGCATTGTAATTTTTGCTCAGCCAAAGCCAAAAATACAATACCAATAATAATACATAACCCACCCAACAAACGAGTTAATGTTATTTGTTCATTAAACACGATCACTGAAACTAGCATAACGGTCACTACTTGTAGATGTGAAGCAGCAAACGCTGGCCCTACTGGCGCTTTTTTTAATAAAACCATCCAAGTCATAAATGCGCCTGTATAGCCTAAAATGACCAAATATGCCCAACCATGACTAAAAATACGGATTAACCAATCGAAACTAATTTCAAATGGTAAAGCTGATAATGCGGTTAATTTGAAAGTAGTTTGACCAAATGTATCAAAAAATAACAATAAGATAAAACCGATGATATAAAATTTTTTCATTAGGTAAGTCCTACTAATATCACGCCGAAAGTAATAAAAAATATACCAATAAGACGAAATGCTGTTAGATGTTCTTTGAATAAAATTCGCCCAGCAACCATTACTGTGATGATATTAAACGATCCTAATAGAATACCTTGCGATAATGGAACTTCACTTAAAAAAGCCAGCCAAAAAATAAAGCCAACAAAATAGGTACTAAACCCTAACCATAGCCAAAAATTACCAAACAATTTTTGCCAATAGTGTAAACCTTGTTGATGTTTTGAAGTTATTGCAGCATATTTAAAGGCAATTTGTCCGACAGTATCACAAAATAGATTTACTAACCAAAGAGTAATAATTAAGGCTGACATGGCTGACAAATTCCATGTATTTCAAGCACACTGTGTTTTATTAAAAAGTCACTTTGTAGCGCTAATTGCTTAAGTTGTGTTTCGATATCTTGAGAATGTTTTTCAATGATCTGTTGACACTTGTCACAAATAAACAGTATTGAAATATGCTCTGGATCATGAAAATGTGGACAAATAATAAAACTATTCGACGATTCAACTTTATGGATAAAACCTTGTTCAAGCAAAAATTCTAACGCACGATAAATTGTTGGCGGCTTTGCTTGTGGTTCACTGACCTTAAGCAAATCTAAAAGATCATATGCACTCATTGCTTTATTTGCTTTCAGCATAATATCTAACACTGTTCGACGCTGTGTTGTCAATTTAATACCACGCTTCTTGCATAAAGTTTCAATTTTTTCAATTAGCAGATTATGCATTCTGTTTCCTTTGCTTCAATAAATTATTTTTTTGCTGCTCTTCTTCGTCTTATTTCTTTAGGGTCATTAATTAATGGACGATAGATTTCAATACGATCGCCATTTTTCACTAAATCATTAAGATCACAACGTTTACCATAAATACCAATCAAGTGTTCATCTAATTTTATCTGACAGATCGATAAGATATTGGATTTTGTGATCGCTTGCAAGACATTCATTTGCTCATCAACATCACAATTAATTATTGTTGGATTATTAGGTAGCGCATAAACAATTTGAATACTGTTCATCTTAATAAATCTGCCTTGCTCTTTGTGAAAATGCATTAACCATATTCGCCATCACCTCTTTAAATACTGGAGTGAAAGCAATATCAAGTAACTTATTTTTGAATTCAAAATTCAACTCAAAACTAATTTTACTTTTATCTTCCCCTAATGAAGTAAACTGCCATTTTCCCGATAGATATTTAAACGGGCCATCTAACAAACTCATTTCTATTGAATGAGGCTGATTAATTTTGTTTAGTGTTGTAAAAGATTTCTTAAAACCTAATTTCTCAACTTCAATAAATGCCGCCATTAAATTATCTTGTTTTCTAATAATGCCAGTTGCGATACAATCAGGTACAAATTCTGGATAGAGAGTAATATCATTGACCAAAGCAAACATTTGCTCAATTGAATAAGGCTCGATAACCTCGTGAAAAACATGTGCCATAATAATAAAATAAAAGTTAAAATTAGTGGCATATAGTATCACGTAACTTTATAATATCGCACATTATGACTAAGAAAAAATTACACAAGCCGGGTTCGGCAACTATAGCATTAAATAAACGCGCACGCCATGAGTACTTTATTGAACAGGAAATTGAGGCAGGATTATCCCTGCAAGGCTGGGAAGTAAAATCATTGCGTGCAGGTAAAGCCAATATTAGTGATAGTTATGTATTACTTAAAGATGGTGAAGCATGGTTATTTGGTGCAACGATTACACCGCTGAATGTTGCGTCAACACATGTGGTGTGTGAACCTATGCGCAATCGAAAATTATTATTAAATGAACGTGAGCTTAACTCATTATTTGGTCAAATCAATCGTCAAGGTTATACCGTTGTTGCCCTTTCTTTATATTGGAAAAATGCTTGGGCAAAAGTAAAAATTGGTGTTGCTAAAGGTAAAAAAGAGTACGATAAACGCACCGATATCAAAGAGCGTCAATGGCAAGTTGATAAAGCCCGTATTATGAAAAACGCTAATCGTTAATCATTATGTAATTCATCAATCAATGATCAATTTAATGATGGCGTATTATTTGTGGTTTGATAAAAATTTCATGGTTTTTTAACTCTTTAAAGTTAAGTAAATCACCGATCACATCAACACAAACATGCGCCATACTTTGAAAATCCTGCGCAATGGCATCAATTGGATAATATGAGTAATCTAGATAGATGTTGTAGTCATAAGAACATATGCAAATTTCTTTCGGATCTAACTTTATTTCCACTAAATAACTAAGCACTTCTTGTAACAGATTCCCTGACGGTGTAAAAATCGCTTTTGGTAAGCGCCCTAGTTTGTTATGCAGATTTTTAAGCAAATCGTATCCTTTATTTGGACAGTAGTCATCACTCACTAACCACTCCGGATTAACGGCTAAACCAGCATTATTAAGTCCTTGCTTAAACCCTTTAAGCCTTGCATCAATCGATGTGAGTTGCGTGTCACAACCAATAAAATAAAATTCATCTAATTGTTTGGCATAAGGTTGAATTAATTCAGCAACTGAATCCAATGATTCACTTGTGATAAAAGGTAAGGAGGTATCTTTAAGATAACGGTCAAAAAATAGTACCGGGGTATGTTGGTTAATACTTACATAAAAATCATCACTGTCTAAAGATGTCACCACAATCATCGCATCTACTTTACGCTCAACTAAATTTTGAGCGACGTTAACTTCGACGTCTTTATTATAATGACTACAAGTAATTAATAATTGGATGTTTTTTTGCCTAAACGATGCCTCTAAATGATGCAAAAACATTGAAAAAAAAGAATTCGACATATCAGGAACAATAACACCTACTGTATTGGTACTATTGGCTTTTATTAAATATTGGCGAATATGCGATTGATCACTGTATTGTTGAGCAATGGCTAATACCCTTTGCCGTGTCTGCGGTGAAATACGATATTTTTTATCTCGTTTATTAAAGATATGACTGACGGTCGTCGCCGACACGCCAGCCAAACGAGCAATATCATTGATTTTTAATTTATTACTCGCCATTTACTACTCTCTAAATTATCGTGGTGTACGTTGTTGTTTATTCGGGAATACCGGATTATGGTTTTCCGATGGACTTTGATACCAATAAGCAACACTGGCAATATCATCGCAACGTTCATATAATCTTATATCATCATTACCAATTTGTTGAAAAGCAAGTTTGATATTTTTATGGAACGCAATTGGGTCTGGTAAATGCCAACGATATAAGCCATGCATTGGTAAGCTATCATCACCAAAACCGTGTACTGGGTTAGAATCTCCAGTTTGGAAAAAGTCACGCGTTGCATCACGATTGGTTTGATATGGATATCCCATAAACAGTGTTTGGAAACATTTCGCTTTTGGCCGACCTTGACTGTCGCGGTTATGAAATGCCCATGCGCCACCAAAATAGTCTTCTGAGCCGGTTGAATGTTGAGTTGGGTAATCGCTATCGCCATCTAGATAGAATTTAAACTCACCTTCCCCCCACCAATAACGCTCAAGGGCGGTCAATGCTAAGTAAGTACCAACATAATAGCCATGACCTTCAACATTGTCTAATATCACATAGTCTTGTGCATAATTAGTGACGCGCTGTCTACGCCATTGTGCATGGAAATAAAGTGGTGCTTCAAACGGTTTTGGCATAATGGCATAATTAATAGTAAAGAAGAAATGTTGTAAATCAGCTTCATGCTCATTTTGAATTTCAATGCGCGCTTTTTTATTAAATGGCATTCTAAAATAGCTATTAAAACCACCTGTTGGATTAACAACAATTGGCACTGAATTAATATCACACCTAGCCCCAAAACCATTACAGAAAAAATCACCAATTGGGCTTTCAACAGAAGGCACTTTTTCATCATCCCAATAAATACGAATCACTACATCACGAAGTACAAAACTACCGCGATGCGTTCTGTCGGTTAAGGTAAACCACATATGACGAATTTCAGCTGGACCTGTGATCTCAGCAATTGTTACCGTTTCACCTGCTGGAATCGAAATACAACCTTGTCCTTTACGGCTTGGACCTAATGCACTGCCTTTCATACAAGATTTACCTTTTTCACCGGTCATATTTTCTGGCGAAATGGTTCGAGTTTGTTCGAAGTGAAATTGTGTTACAGAATTATATATGTTCATTGTGAATCCTTACTAACGTTATTAAATTCTATTAATGAAAATTGAAAACAGTTTTAATTTATTTAACTTCTGGCTTATCTTCGATATTGACACTTTTTCTATCACGACTTAAGAAGAAGATGGCAAAAATCATAAAGCCTAATACAACTAAACCAAGATTATTAAATGTTGTTGCTGCACCTGCTGTATCATAAAAATCACCAACTAAAGTTGAAAATAAAATGACCCCTACTGAACCTGCAACCTGATAACCAATTAAAAAGACAGTCGCAGATAATCGAGCATTAAAGTTATTATCAATATATTTGAACACTGAAACCAAAATGGTTGAAATTTCTAAGCAGTGCATAAGTTTAATTACTGAGATAATTGCAATGCTGCTTACATGACCCGTTAAGAAGATACGAGAAGCCGAAACAAATGCGGCAAAAATCAATGCATTTTTTGCACCAACACGATTCACCACAAATGGTACACAAAACATAACTGCGGCTTCTAAAAAGACTTGGAATGAATTTAAAACACCATACAAACGATATCCATCATTGACATCTTCAAATTGTTGTGTGAAATAAACAGGGAATAACTGTTGATCATAAATATTATAAAGGCTGTAAGTTCCGAGCACATAGATAACAAATATCCAGAATTTTTTAAGGGTAAAAACAGAGAGGATCTCATTAAAACTGAGTTTATCCTTTTTCTGGAACACGGCTTCAGTTGATTTGCTTAAATCAGGCTTAAAGTTGAGGTTAAGAATCATGAAACAAACACCAACACCCGATGCTGCCCAAAAATTAAGGTGAGGATTGATACTAATCAAAATACCCGCAATAAAAGTACCGACAGCATAAGCAATACATCCCCATGTTCGACACTGGCCAAACTCAAAACCAAACGCCCGGCTGATTTTTTCGCAGTAGGAATCAATTAGCCCCATGCCAGCAATCCAACCAAATCCTAAAAAGAAACTACCGAAAATCACACCAAGATAAAAATTATGGCGCAATAGGGGTTCATACACATAAATTAATGCGGGAGCAGCGCAAGTAATAATAATACTTTGAAACCAGACAAGGTGTTTTTTTAGCACTAATTTATCTTGATAAATACCATACATAATCATAATGATTAACGAAATAAAGTAGTTAAACGAATAAATAATGCCGGTCTGTTTTGCGCTTAAGCCTATCTCCTTACTTAGCCATATAGCATAAAAGGAAAAAACGAAACTTCCCGCTGCGTAATACATAATGCTATAAAACGAGGCAAACCAATAAGTTGGTTTTTTATAAAATGCACTAGTCATAATTTATCCTATAAAGAGTTAAGTACGCATTTGAGTATGAATAGCTAAAAATTTAGCTTTAATGGCTTTATTAGATAAATGTGATCAACTTCAAAGTTATTTTGCTAAAGTAATGTAAATAAGAATTATAAGCGACCTTGTTATTGAAGCTCTGCTAAGTTTATTGTTGACCAATTAGGCAATATGAAAACACTTACAGACTCTGTAGTTTGGTGATCATTAGCAGCAAAATTAGCCATACTGTTATCTATTGGTTCCCATTTACCATTTCAATAAAGAAGATTTGTTGCATCCCCATGCGCAGCAGGATTTATCAACAATTAAGTCAATTTCAATCATTCAAATGACAAGGCGGTATAAATTTGTAATGAATATTGGATGGATTTTAATGTGCTTATCAGTGGATGGAATAAAATAGCTAAATTGCCATAATGGATAATGGATGTAATTATTACCATTGATAAATGGTAATAATTATTTAATTGCATTATGCGCAATCTATTTTCCAAAGGAATATTATTGATTAACGTTTTTTAATTATAAAAAATAACCGCTGCAAAAGCGGTTATTTACCAAAAATGACCCATCTTTCAAATAGAATTTGGAGGATTATCTATAATGTGCTCAAACTTTCAATTTAATTAATTTGCCATCCTGCTTAACAAATGACTGATTAACGTAAACATCACTACTATTTTTAACACAAAGCGGCTCACTTACAACATTATCGATAATAACGTTATTAAATAAAATACTTTGGGCATTTTCGATAAAAAATCCTTTACCAGCCTCAGGTTTAACATCCTTAAACATATCAACTTCACCTGCCTTGGCATTAATTTGCATTGATACTCGAATATTATCAAACGAAATATTGGCAATTGGCGATTCAGGAATGCCATATAAAAAACCAGCATAGGCACGCACATTTTTGGCGATAATGTTTGAAAAACTAATATTATGACAGGCTGGGGTTGCTTCATTTATTGACAGCGGATCTTTATTCCAAACAATTGGATCGTTACCTTTTGGTCCGCAGTAATAGTAATAATTCATTACAAAGACTGATAGTACTTCATCCATAACAATATTACTAAAAGTAATATCTGAAATGGTACCACCGCGACCTCGACGTGTTTTGAATCTCACACCTCGATCTGTTTTTTGAAATACACAGTTAGTAATAGTGACATTACGAATACTACCACTCATTTCACTACCCAATACTACCGCGCCATGACCATGAATCATATTACAGTTAGTAATTAAAATATTTTCGCAAGGGCTTTTATCTGCTGTTTCCTCAGTACCCGCTTTAATTGCAATGCAATCATCACCCACATCAATATAGCAATTTGAAATTCTGACATTACGGCAAGATTCAGGATTAATACCATCGGTATTAGGTGAATCTGCAGGATTTAAAATCGATATATTATCAATCACTACATTATTTGACTCCATTGGATGGACTGTCCAACTTGGTGACTGGGTTAAAAAGACTTTTTCAATAGTTATACGTTGGCAAAAATCAAAACCGATTAAGTAAGGTCTTGGATACTTTAGGGCATCACGATTATGACGGAAAGTATGCCACCATTTAGCACCATTGCCATCAATTTTACCGCCACCGGTGATAATGACATTTTCAAGATGTTGACCGTAAATACAAGGCATATAGACATCTTGTTTTACTCCCTCCCAACGTGAATGCACGATTGGGTAATGTTGTTCATTATCTGAAAATAATAAAGTCGCATTCTGTTCAATAACTAAAGTTAAATTACTGCAAAGCTTGATTGCGCCTGTTAAATAAGTTCCCACTGGAACGATAAGCGTTCCACCACCTTGTTGTTCTATATGTTGTATTGCATTGGCAAAAGCAACTGTATTAAGTGTTTTGCCATTACCTATTGCACCAAAATCTTTAACAGATACCATTGTCATTGTTGCTTCCTTTTGCATTTTAACGCGAACTGTCGCCCATTATAGATTACAGTTCGCATTGTTATTTGGATAAGTAGGCTGGTTAATTTTAGCCTTGAGTGGATAGTTTTAAAGAGTTACACCACTTTTTAATATCGCTAGATTTCTGAAATTATTTATCTCATTGCGTGTTTGCTGACCATTAGCAACCAGTACGATATAGTCAATAAATTCAATTAATAACTGTTGCATAGAGGTACCCTCAATGAGTTTGCCAGCATTAAAGTCAATCCAATTTCCTTTTTTGTCTGCTAATTGTGTATTAGTCGCAATTTTTACCGTTGGTACGATTCCACCATAAGGAGTTCCGCGACCTGTAGTAAATAGCACCATATGACATCCTGCTGCTGATAAAGCCCCTGTAGCCACGGCATCATTACCAGGCGCACTGAGTAAATTGAGTCCATGCTTTGTTAGTCTTTCACCATATTTCAAGACATCAATCACTTCACTTCCGCCTGCTTTTTGCGTACAACCAAGGGATTTTTCTTCTAAGGTTGTTATTCCACCCGCTTTGTTACCTGGAGACGGATTTTCATAAATAGGCTGATTGTTTGAGATGAAATACTGTTTAAAATCGTTGATCATAAGCACGGTTTTATCGAAAGTAGGCTCGTCAACGCAGTGAGACATCAAAATATTTTCTGCTCCGAACATTTCAGGTACTTCGGTAAGAACACTGGTTCCTCCATGGGCAATGACATAATCCGAAAACAGCCCTAGCATCGGATTAGCAGTGATTCCGGAAAAACCATCTGATCCACCACACTCTAAACCAAATTTTAATTCGCTTAACCGCCCTACTTCGCGTTTGTCTTGCTTCATAATGGCATAAAGTTCTCTTAGCAGCGTCAATGCACAAGCAACTTCATCGGCTTCTTGTTGAGCAATCAGGAATCTAACACGCGACTCATCATAATCACCAAGATCGGCTTTAAATTCTGAGATTTGATTATTTTCACATCCAAGTCCAATAACTAATACAGCCCCCGCATTAGGGTGTTTAACAAGATCTTGTAATATTATTTTGGTGTTTTTATGATCCTGTCCAAGTTGTGAACAACCATAAGGATGTTCAAGTACGGTAATACCATCAATTTCTAATTGATTATTGAGTTCATCACAAAACTGTTTAACAATTTGTTGCGCAATACCATTAATACACGTTACCGTTGGTATAATCCAAAGTTCATTACGGATACCAACTTCACCGTTTTTTCGGCGATAAATGTTGACTGGTTTATCAGCTATTTCATGTAAAGACTGATTTTTGGATAAAGTAGGTTGATATTTATAATCATTGATATCATTTAGATTGGTTTTTAAATTGTGTGAATGAATATGCTCACCTGTTTTAATTAAACAAGTGGCATGTCCTATTGGTAAACCATATTTAATAATATTTTCATTAGGCTCAATATCTTTAAGGGCAAATTTATGCCCTTGTTTGATCGCTTGTGGTAAATCAATGGCGTTTCCATCGATTATAATATTATCTTCATGTGCTTCTATATCAGATAATGCCACAGCGACATTATCTTCATTGTTAATTTTTATAAATTTTACCATTGCTCCACTCATTTTATTTGCTACCAGTAACACATTTTTCAATTGCACTGCGCATACCTTCTTGAGTAATGACAGTTAAATATTGTGTTAATGTTTGTGCTAATTGCGGAATATTTAGCAAATCGCAATCCCAATGAGTACTATCACTAAGTACTGTTTCCACTAATTGTGCGAGTGTTTCATTACCACTACTGACATTGGCCCAGCCAGTACTAAAGCGCTCTAACCAAATTGCATCGTCTTGTAATGGATAATTTTGGTTATTTCTTACACCTCGATAGAAAGCAATTAAAGCAGCAAAAGAGAAGACTAAATGCTTAGGTAACACACTTTTTGCTTTTTGATAAGCGAGCAATTGTGGAAGTATACGTGTTTTAAATTTGGTCATACTATTTAGAGCAATTGACATTAATTGGTGCTCAATAAATGGATTTTTAAAACGATTGATAACTGACTGCGCAAAATCAACTAATTCTTGATGTGGCAAATCTAAAACTGGAATAATTTCATCAAAAATTGTCTCTTTAATATATTCTAAAATTTGCGAATCATTCATTGATTCGCCTACCGTATCAATTCCAGCTAGATAAGCGACTGGAACCAATGCTGTATGCGCACCATTTAAAATTGCAACTTTACGCTCTTTATAGGGTTTAATATCATCGACAATTTTGATATTAATGTTGCATTTATCCAAATTCAATTTTTGCGCTAGCCATTGTGGGCCTTGGATAACAAAAAGGTAGAAATATTCTGCAGAATCAATAAAGTTATCTTTATAACCTAATTCCGATTCTAATTCAGAAATTTGAGCTTTAGGATAACCTGGGACAATCCTATCAACCAATGTTGAGCAAAATACATTATCGTTTTCTAACCAAGCAATAAATTTGTCTGACAAATTCCACTGGTTAGCATATTTTAAGACCAATTTTTTCAGTGCATCGCCATTATAATCAATTAACTCACATGGAATAATGATTAAGCCACTCTCTTTGCTACCAGAAAAATGGTTAAATCTTTCATATAAGAAAGCCGTTAATTTAGCTGGATAGCTTGTAGCAGGTTGGTCTGTAAGTTTATCGCTTTCAACATAGCTGATACCGGCTTCAGTGGTGTTAGAAAAAATAAATTGAATATTAGGATCTTTGGCTAATGCAAGGTACTGGTCATACTGTGTATAGACATTTATCTCACTATTAACGGAACGAATCATCCTAAATTCTTTTACTGTTTCATTGCGTTCATTTAATCCACGAATTAATGTGGTATATAAACCATCTTGAGTATTTAATGATGGTGGAAAGTCTGTATTAAGTGGGCGAATAATTGCTACACCCGCATCAAGATCGGTTTTTTCATTTAAGATATCCAATTGCCAATCTAAAAATGCACGTAAAAAATTACCTTCGCCAAATTGTACAACACGGGTAGTATATTTAGCGCCGGGAAAATCAATTCTGTTCAATGTTTTCATTACTATTACTCTAATATATTAATTTAATTCGATACCAAAATAGTTTTTCGCATTATCAAAACTAATATTTTTGACCATTTGACCTAGTAACTCGATATCACGAGGTGCTTCACCATCTTCTACCCAGCGACCAATCATACGACATAAAATGCGTCTAAAATATTCATGACGAGTATAAGAAAGGAAACTGCGGCTATCGGTTAACATTCCAACAAAACGACTTAATAAACCAAGCTGAGCCAGTTGGGTCATTTGGCGAATCATGCCGTCTTTTTGATCGTTAAACCACCAACCTGAACCAAATTGCATTTTGCCTTGTATTCCTTCCCCTTGGAAATTACCTATCATCGTACCCAAAATCTCATTATCAGATGGATTTAAGCAATAGAGAATTGTTTTAGGTAGAGCATTTTGTTTAGCTTGTGCATCTAATAGTCGGGATAATGGTTGAGCAATAGGTGAGTCATTAATAGAATCAAAACCAACATCAGGCCCCATTAGATTAAACATTCTTGAATTGTTATTACGTAAAGCGCCAATATGATATTGCTGTACCCATCCACGTTTGTTGTATTCGCTGCCTAAATAAATGATAACCGCAGTCTTGAATTGAGCGACTTCTTTCGAAGTTAGATTTGCTCCAGTTAGTCGTTTAGTTAAAATTGCATCTAATTCTTTTTCTGTCGCTTCTTCATAAACGACGGTATCTAAGGCGTGATCAGAAACTTTACAACCATGTGCAGCAAAATGATCCATACGTTTTGCTAACGCCTGACAAAGTTGGTGGAAACTTGAGATATTAATATCCGAAACAGTTGATAATTTTTCGATATAGGCTACAAAAAATTCAGAATCGATATTAAACGCTTTATCTGGTCGCCAACTTGGTAAAACTTTAATATCAAATGAACTATCTTGAGCAATGGTTTTATGGTGAACTAAATCATCAATTGGATCATCAGTTGTGCCGACCATTTTTACATTCATTTTTTTCATAATGCTACGTGCAGTAAATTCTTTAGTTTCAAGCATTGCATTACATTTGTTCCAAATGGTTTCAGCGGTGGCTGGTGATAGTAAAATATCATCGATACCAAATGGTCTACGTAATTCTAAATGCGTCCAATGATAAAGTGGATTACCGATTGTATGAGGCACCGTTTCGGCCCAAGCTTTGAATTTTTCAAAATCATTTACCTCGCTGCCAGTACAAAACTTCTCCGGCACACCATTAGTACGCATGGCTCGCCATTTGTAGTGATCGCCTTTTAACCAGATGTCGTACAAATTTTTAAATTGATAATCTTGTGCAATTTGTTCTGGTGGTAAGTGGCAGTGATAATCAAAAATCGGCTGTTGTGCCGCATAATTGTGATAAAGTTGACGAGAAAATTCAGTATCAAGTAAAAAGTCTTCAGTTAAAAAACGCATATTATTCTCCATAAACCGTGTTTATCTATTTAATTGCACATGCCAATAACATGCGCAACTCGATTAATTTATTGTTGCTCAGTTGTTGATGGTGCTTTTAAAATTGTCCATACCGCTAACGCAGCTAAAAGGTCAAGACAACTTAAAATTACAAATAATGGGCTAAAACCAACAGATTCCGCAAGCGCGCCCACAATTAAAGCAAAGATAGTACTAGCAAGCCATGCTGCCATACCTGTAAAACCATTAGCAGTTGCAACTTCATTTCGACCAAATACATCGGATGATAATGTAATTAATGCACCAGATAATGCTTGGTGAGCGAATCCACCAATACAAAATAAGAAGATAGCAACATAAGGATTTGCAAACAGTCCAATTAACCCAGGTGCAATCATTAATACGCCACCAACAGTAACAACTAATTTGCGCGAGTTAATCAAACTGACGTTGAAATTTTTTTGGAAAAATGGCGCCATATAGCCACCGAGTATACAACCAAAATCAGCAAACAACATTGGCATCCAAGCAAAAATCGCAATCTGTTTTAAGTCAAAACCATAAACCGTAGACATAAATAATGGGATCCATGCGTTAAAGGTTCCCCATGCAGGTTCGGCTAAAAACCTTGGGATGGCAATGCCCCAAAAGCGACGAGTACTTACGATTTTATACGCAGGTAATTTGGTAGTGTTTGATGTTTGGTGACTAACTTCTTGCCCTGATAAAATGTATTTTCTTTCTTCTTCTGATAATCGTTTTTGGTTAGTTGGATGACGATAAAGAGCAAACCAAAATAACCCCCAAATAAAGCTAAGTAAACCACAAATAACAAACGCTAATTGCCAACTGTGTAACCATATTGCTCCGGCAACTAATGGCGGTGCGATCATTGCTCCAACGGATGATCCTAAATTAAACCAACCAACAGCGATTGATCTTTCTTTTGCCGGAAACCATTCACTTGTTGCTTTTAAACCAGCAGGTATCATAGCCGCTTCGGCAGCTCCAACAGCGCCACGCGTAAACGCAAGCCCCACCCAACTGCCAGAAAATGCGGTACTGATACAGAAAACTGACCATAATAAAGCAAATACCGCATAACCTACGCGTGTGCCAAGTAAGTCAAGAACATACCCCGCTACAGGTTGCATTACGGTATAACAGGCTGAATAAGCTGCAACAACATATGAATATTGTTGAGTTGTCATACCCATGACTTCATTAAGCACTGGGGCAGCAACTGCAATTGAATTTCGAGTTAAATAACCAAGAATTGTGCCAATAGTCACTAACGCTATCATATACCAGCGAAGATTTTTTATTGTTTTGTACATTTTATGCTCCATATACATTATGAATTTTGGCGCATATTAACATGTCAGTCAACTTAAAAAGTTGACATACATCACAGAACATAGCAAATAACCACAATAAAAATCCGGTTGTTCATTTGTCCGTCTTATTGAAAAATTATCTGACAAGATTACAAAATTTTAATTCAAGCTTGTTTAACTCTAAGCAATTAGATGTTATTTTAAGTACCAAACTTGAATTATGGAACTACTCAAAAATTATTATGACCCAAGAACAGAATGAACATCAGCGTCTTTATCAAGTTATCGCTACAGAATTAAAAAACCGAATTATCAATGGCGTTTACCCTGTAGGCAGCAAATTACCGTCAGAAAGACTCATTTGTGAAGAATTAAAAGTCAGTCGTTCAGTGGTAAGAGAAGCGATTATAATGTTAGAAGTTGAAGGTTTTGTTGATGCTAGAAAAGGGTCTGGTATACATGTTATTGCCAATAAACAGCAGACCATAAATATGATCGCTGACTCACACGGACTCAATTTTGCTACAACAGGGCCATTTGAGTTATTACAAGCTCGTCAATTAATCGAAAGTAATATTGCTGAGTTTGCTGCAACTCAGATCACAAAAGATGATATTGTTAACCTATTAGAAATTCAGCATAATGCAAAAAAAGAAGATCACTATCGGGACTCTGATTGGGATCTAAAATTTCACACACAAATTGCCATGATTACGCGTAATACGGCTTTAATAACCATTGTTGAAGAAACATGGCGACAGCGAACCCTAAATCCTTTATGGAAAAAACTCCATGAACATGTACAGCAACAAGATATCGAAAGCTGGTGGGAAGAACATGATAAAATTCTTGAAGCATTAATCAATCGCGATCCTAAAGCAGCTAAATTAGCGATGTGGCAACATTTAGAAAATACGAAAAAAATGTTATTTGATGCGGCAAGTGAAGATTTTGAAACTAAACGCGATCACTATCTGTTTTCAGATAATCCAGTTGTCAGTATTAATGAAAATGAATTTGAATAACTATTGTACTTATTTATGCCTTGTTAACTTATAGGTTTTATCAACTGACCGTATATTTTATATGGCAAGCGAATAATGGGATCAGGTACTCTGGTTAATTTAAGCATTACAAATAAATACCAAAAAACCTTTTTTTATATTTGATAATCGAAATTGGTCAAACCAATACGACATTAAGATACTTCAAAAATGTTCCGATAAAATAATGAAGAAAGTTATTTTATCGGCCGTTTTGGCGACCGCAAATCAATACTATTTTTTAACCCTAAATTATTCAATATTGATGCTAAACAAGCTGATAGTATTTTAAAAATTGATAATATTTTTCAGAAAGATACATAAAGATTCTATTGAAAAATTGAATAGGCATAACTGAGTTCAGATAAAAGACATTCACTAACATTTTACATAGTAATAATCTTTTATCTGATATCATTATTAAAGATTTATAACTTTTATGATATTCATGACTAACTTTATTAATAACGGTCAAACATAAAAAAACTAACTAGAAGTATGAATGATAAATATCTACACATTCTAATTATCTCTATATAGAACTAACGTTGATCATCAATCGCTATACCTGCTGGTGGCGTAAATTTAAATTTGCCTAAGTCAACTTTGCCAAGTTTCTGGTTAGATAATTCATAGTAGCTACGTTGTCCATCTTCTTCAATAATGGAAAAGTTAGAAATCATGCCAGTTGGTAATACCGAAATAACAAAATCCTGATTGGATCCATCTGTTGGTTTTAATGTAAATGAATCTTGTTTACGAGTCACATTATAAACATTCCAAATGGCATTGTGACTATCAGTTATCAGTAGCATTAATCGATTATCCACTGCTTTTTTTAAATCCATGACACTTACTTGATCAACCGCCGGCGTATATACCCACATATCTGTTCCATCAGAGATAATTGAAGTTTCATCAGGTTCATTCATTGTCCAATTAAAATAATAAGGTCTTGTAACCCAAAGTTCTCCTCTCCCCTCTTGTACCAATTGATTATCAGCTGTTTTCACTTCTTGAGAAAAATGTGCATAAAATCCATCAATTTTATTAAGACGTTGTTGTAATAACTCTTTATCGCCAGCCCATACTGATACGCTAGTCAACAATCCCATTAACAATAAAAACTTTTTCATAACTCATCCTTATGTACTTTATTTGGCAATATTCAAATCAACTTTGATAATTGAATTTGCTTAAAATATTACTGTTTTTTAGTTAGAGGGAAAAGATATTTTCTTTTCTTTTTCACTAATTTCATCTAACAAGTATATAATACCTATAATTATCTAAAATTGGACTCAATGTGTTATGCCTAGTATGTCTTTTGAATTTACGACAGAAGAATTTAAGCCTTTAGCGGCAAGAATGCGTCCTCGTACGTTATCAGAATATATTGGTCAAACACAGCTTTTAGGTGCAAACAAACCACTACCCAAAGCAATTGCAGCTGGTAATTTACATTCGATGATTTTATGGGGGCCGCCTGGTACAGGTAAAACGACTCTCGCTGAAATCATTGCCCATCATGCTAACGCAAAAGTCGAAAGAGTTTCAGCAGTAACGTCAGGGATCAAAGATATTCGCGAAGCTATTGAAAGAGCAAAAATCAATCAGCAAGCGGGGATTCGTACTATTTTATTTGTTGATGAAGTTCACCGTTTTAACAAAAGTCAACAAGATGCATTTTTACCCTATGTTGAAAATGGTACGGTAACATTTATAGGTGCTACCACTGAAAATCCTTCATTTGAATTAAATTCTGCATTATTATCGCGTGCTCGTGTGTATCTGCTCAAATCATTAACCACAAATGACATTGAGTTAATTTTACAACAAGCAATGGACGATCCACAGCGCGGATATGGTAAGTATAACATTGAGCTACCCGATGAAACCAAAAAACAGATTGCTGAATTTGTGGGTGGAGATGCTCGACGCGCCCTAAATACCCTTGAACTTTTAGTAGATATGTCTGACGGACAACCGCTTACACCTACATTACTTAAAGAAGTGATAGGCGAACGTAGTGCTCGATTTGATAATCAAGGTGATCGTTATTATGATTTAATTTCTGCTGTTCACAAATCTATTCGAGGTTCAGCTCCTGATGCGGCACTTTACTGGTATGCGAGAATCATTTCAGCAGGTGGTGATCCACTTTATGTTGCCCGTCGATTATTAGCCATAGCGTCAGAAGACGTAGGTAATGCCGATCCAAGGGCAATGCAAGTTGCACTCGCTGCATGGGATTGCTTTACACGTGTTGGCCCGGCTGAAGGTGAACGTGCTATCGCCCAAGCAATTGTCTATCTTGCTTGCGCACCAAAAAGTAATGCCGTGTATTTAGCTTTTAAACAAGCTATGCTCGATGCACAATCGAAGCCTGATTATGATGTTCCAGAACATTTACGTAATGCACCAACAAATTTAATGAAAAAATTAGGCTACGGAGCTCAGTATCGTTATGCTCATGATGAACCTAATGCGTTTGCAGCAGGAGAAAATTATTTTCCACCTGAACTAGCCGATAGCAAATATTATTATCCAACCACGCGGGGAGCCGAAAAAAATTATAGTGACAAACTTGCTTGGTTAGAATCGCAAAATCAATCCAGCCCAATTCAACGTTATAAATCCTCAAAAGATTAAAATATTTGAAAAATGGTCATCTCATGACAAAGTGATTACTTTCTATTTAACGAAATTAAACATGTATTTCTTTTAGTGGATGGACAATTCTCAAAAGTTACACAAAGCTTAGTGACGCTTAACTTAATATATTGATAATTTCTTCGTAAATATTAATTGCCAAAAACTATTGTTATGTTCCGATATTATCACAATCAATTTAGAAAAAGGTTACAAAGATCATTAATTCATGGCCTAAGATACGTTAATTTTACTAGTCCATATTTAAAATTGTATACCACTCAATATATTTAATAATACGTATCATTTACATTAAGAGATATTATTATCGTATATACAATAAATTATAATATTTTAAATAAACAAAAATTGACAAAAATATTGTTTATTAAAAAATATTTATGAGATAGGATCTGCGAATTGTATATATGATGCCCATTTTTTAAATTATTATTAGCTATATAATTGATTTTTAAAATTTAAAGAATATTTTTTGATAAAAATTAAAAAAAACAGCGATTTTGAATATAATTGATCGACTAGCTATATTATTTTTATTATAATCAGCTCATTAATCATTCGATATATTGAATGATTAATTGAAAAAACAATATGCAATATATATAAAACAAATAATTACATAATAAAAGTAACAATTAACAATTTTAAACATGAAAGTGAATACAATGATCAGATCCTTAAAAAAAACTCGGTATGCTTTGCTGCTATTACCTTTTTTTCAGTTAAGTTATGCTAACTTAACTATCGAAACAGCTCAAACAATTCAAGGAACAAAACCAAGATTATCAGATGAATTAGAAAGTAGTTTAATTAATACTGGTGAATTAAAACCGTTATTTGGTTTGATTTTTAATAATCGCACTTATTATAATGATGAAGAAATAGCTCAAATATCGATTCCAATTAACGACGCATTTAGCCATCTAATTACGCCGGCAATGATTAAGCAACCCGATGCAAATGAATATTTTGATAGAGATGGCGATAAATTATCTTTTTTGACAACTGTAGATGAAATTGAGATGCAATGGTACTTTACAGACGAAAATGGTAAAGACAAAGAATTTACACCTGAAGAGGGGCAGACGTTTTGTTCATTGGCGGCTAAAGGAAAATCTGCACCCTATAAAGTAAAATTATCTGCTGATTTGATCTTATTTTCTGAACATGGTGATCCTGATTTTAATACTTATCCTAACGATGTCATTGATAATAAACCGTCGGCGACATTTACTATTCTAAAGGATGTTGGCGTTTGTTATGCAAAACCATCATTAAAACCTGGAGTTCCTTCTGGCGATAAAGGTCAGTGGGTTCCTAAAAAAGGTTTCAAAATCCAATCGGGTATTGACTCAACAAGAAACTTTCCAACTACTGGTTTTTTTGGTGCTCAGTTTGATCTAATCTTATTTGATACAAATCTTTATTCCGACTATCAGTGGTATGTAAAACAGGGCAGTGATCTTGTAACAGTTATTAAAGATACTCAAACCAATATTCCAACAGTAATGTTCAATGGACCAGATGCAAAAGATCCAGGAAAAGCTTGGGAGCATGTTATGGGTGGCTCTGGCAAAGGATATCCAGTTGTTATTGAAGGGAAAAATACTAAAACCGGTAAAACAACCCAATATGCCTTTACTATTAGACAATGGTTTGACGTTTGGAAACAAAATATTGTTAAAGGTAAGTTAGAGGCTGAAGTAGGTAAAGTTTCAGATGTTGTTCAGGCATGCGAAAGCAAAAGTGGATATTATCGTGTAAGCCGTACTGAAGATATAAGTAATGCTATTGAAACAGTTGATGGCAAAGGTAGACCTAAAGATGTTAAATTCACACGTGAAATAGGCTCATTAATTAGTGAATGGGGTGATGTTGATCAAAAAAGTTATCCTGGCTCTTTTGGTCCTCAGCGTAATGGTGCTGTTAACAAACGTTTTTATGTATTTAGTACGGATTTTGATGATGGAGATCCAGAAGATGGAAAATATTGTGATATACATCTTGACAACGGTACATTTCATTGCCGTAATAAAGAAAAGGAACATAAAAATGCTGTCTGTGCTTCCTTTAAGCCATAATATCTAAACGCCAGTCAATTTTCTTTAAATATATGACCATCTATAAACAGATGGTCATTGTCATTTAAATGATTGTTCTTTTCTTCAATATCTTTCGTATTATTTATTCCTTTCAAAAAGCAATAATATAACCTTTAATAACGGTTGATTTCCTATTAAGGCTAAAAAATATTTTATAGCAATGAGTGATGTAAGAATTCTGCTTATTTTAATCATCTTTTTTTACTTTAATATTTTGTTTTTCTAATGAAATTAGCAATACATCTAGTGATATATATTTATTGAATGATAATAGTCATTACCGATATGAGGACAGTAAAGATAAAAATAATGTTGTTGAATCGATATATAAACATTAGAAAAATTTCTGTGTAATACAATGACTATCTATTCATAGATTATCATTTAACTCTTTGTTCTTTTTTAACTCTTTCTTTTACTCATATCTAATTAATAATTATCAATATAACAATGAATAATAGTTAACTTCATTATCACTTTTAAAAAGTTTCTAATCCTATTGCTAATACCTTACATCCGTTAATCACATGAATTAACTATTATTTAACTGTTTTTCGTTCCAATTAAATTTAATTAATTAAGCTATACTCTTTTGTAAATATAGATAAGTTTACGTAAATAAACTTTCTTCTATCCAATGAACATTTAATGAAAGATAAAAAATAGTGAAATTAATAGCCATTAGTCGTCATATAAAAAAAATTACTTATACTTTCCTTTTATTGCAATTTTCTACCAGCAGTTATGGATATTTTACCGCCCAGACAGCACAAACAATCCAAGGGGCGCGTCCATCTTTATCACAAGAATTAGAGACGAATATTGATAATTTGCAGTTATTTGGTTTAATGATTTCTAATCACATTTATTATGGTCAGAAAGAAATAGCTAAAATGCCGATTCCAACTGCCTATCCATTTGCTAATCAATTGTCACCTTCAATAATGATTAGACAACCTGATGAAAATGAATTTTTTGATAGGGATGGTGATAAATTAGATTATTTAGTGGCTGACGATGATATTAGTATGGTATGGTACTATACAGATGCTAACAATAATGATATTGAATTTACACCAAAAGATAATGATACATTTTGTTCATTGGCTGCTGAAGAAAAATATGCACCTTTTAAAGTAAAACTATCTGCTAATTTAGTCCTATTTTCTCAATATGGTGATCCTAATGATAATACCTATCCTAATAACATTATCAAAACTCAACCATCAGTAACATATACAGTTGTTGATGATGTTGGCATTTGCTTTGCCAGACCTGAATTAAAACCTAATAGTGTTATTGGTAGTGAAAAAAATCAGTGGGATGCCGACAATGGATTTTTAATTCAATCGAATATTGATTCAACAAAAAACTTTCCAACTACCGGTTTTTACGGGGCTAAATTTGATCTACTTTTATCTAAAGATGGTATCGTCAATAATTATAATTGGCATGTAAAGCAAGGTAGCGAACTTGTTAGTATTGATGACAGTGATGCGAATGTAGTTACGGTATTATTTAATGGACCAGATGCTCAAGATACAGAAAAAGCTTGGGAGCATGTTATCGGTTCAGGCAAAGGGTATAAAGTTATTATTGAAGGAGTAAATAAAAAAAACAATAAAAAAATTCAATATACATTCACTTTAACTATGTGGTTCGATGCTTGGAAACAAAAAATTGATGGAGACGTATATAAAGCAGTAACAGGTGAAGTCGCAGAGGTTGTTGCTGAATGTGCAGCTAAAAAAGGTCATTATGAATTGAGTAATGCTGAGGAAATAAGTAATGCTGTTTTAGGATCAAAAGGTGAAGCTCAACTTTCACGTGAAATAGGCAGATTAATCAGTGAATGGGGTGATGCAAATCAACAATCTTATCCAGGTTCTTTTGCACCTCATAAAAATGGCAGTTACAAACGCTTTTATGTATGGGAACCAACAGCAGGAGATGACGGTGAAGGGCAAATTTGTGACTTACATATTGATTCAGGTGTATATCACTGTCGTTCTAACGAAAAAGAAAATAAAAATGGTGTATGCGCCTCAATACCTAAATAAAGCATTAATAACTTTTTAAGCTCTATTTGTAAATAGAGCTTATTTTTATTGAATGTTAACTCTTAAATAATAACTTCAAAAAACGATTCATTGGTAAATTCTTAACTACTCATTTTTTTGTGTTTATTTTAGTCGTCATCTCACATTATTATCATTATATAATTTAACATTATCAACTATTTAAAACTTTATTAACCAGTTTTAGTTCTTAAAATCAATATTATAAATTAATAAATATACTATATATAGTAATTAATTTATTAATAGGCACTATATATTGTATATTTTGACAAATATCAATTATTATATCTTTCACAAAACAACAGGACATTGGATGAAAAATGAATAAATTAATGCTCGTTACTAAACGAGATGGTAAAAAAGAACCGATTAATCTTGATAAGATCCATAAAGTAATTACTTGGGCAGCAGAGGGATTAGAGAATGTTTCAGTTTCCCAAGTTGAGTTACGCTCACATATCCAATTTTATGATGGCATTCGTACATCTGATATTCATGAAACAATTATTCGAGCCGCAGCCGATCTGATTTCACAAGAAACACCTGATTATCAATATTTAGCTGCTCGTTTAGCCATTTTTCATTTACGTAAAAAAGCTTTTAATCAATTTACCCCACCGCCTCTTTTTGAACACGTTAAAAAATTAGTAGAGAGTAAACGTTATGACAAACATTTACTTGAAGATTATACTCAAGAAGAGTTTGAACAAATGGATAAGATGATTGATCACTGGCGAGATATGTCTTTTTCCTACGCAGCAGTAAAACAGCTAGAAGGTAAATATTTAGTACAAAACCGTGTATCAGGTGAAATTTATGAAAGTGCACAATTTTTATATATTTTAGTTGCTGCTTGTCTTTTTGCTAATTACCCAAAAGAGACTCGACTTGATTATATCAAACGTTTTTACGATGCTGTGTCAACATTTAAAATTTCATTGCCAACACCCATTATGGCAGGCGTTAGAACCCCAACACGTCAATTTAGCTCATGTGTCCTTATTGAATGTGATGATAGCCTAGATTCAATTAATGCAACGGCGAGTGCAATTGTCAAATATGTATCACAACGCGCAGGTATTGGTGTCAATGCGGGACGTATTCGTGCTTTAGGGAGTTCAATTCGAGGTGGAGAAGCTTTTCATACTGGATGTATTCCATTTTATAAATATTTTCAAACGGCGGTTAAATCATGTTCACAAGGCGGTGTACGTGGTGGTGCAGCTACCGTATTTTACCCAATCTGGCATTTAGAAGTTGAAAGCCTACTTGTTTTACGAAATAACCGTGGTGTAGAAGAAAACCGAGTTCGTCATTTGGATTATGGCGTTCAAATTAATAAGTTGATGTATCAACGGCTGATTAAAAACGAAAATATAACACTATTTAGTCCATCAGATGTACCTGGACTTTATGATGCATTTTTTGCTGATCAAAATAAATTTGAAACACTTTATCATCAATATGAACAAGACGTAACTATCCGCAAACGTGTAGTAAAAGCAATTGAACTCTTTTCATTGTTAATGCAAGAACGTGCTTCAACGGGTCGAATCTATATACAAAATGTTGATCATTGTAATACTCATAGTCCATTTGATGCACAATTAGCGCCTGTCCATCAATCCAATTTATGTATGGAAATTGCGTTACCAACTAAACCTCTTAATAATGTTAATGATGAAAAAGGGGAAATTGCACTTTGTACCCTGTCTGCTTTCAACTTAGGAAAAATTGATTCTCTTGATGATTTTGAAGAATTAGCGGATTTAACCGTACGTGCCCTTGACTCACTACTTGACTATCAAGATTACCCCGTACCAGCTGCCCGTAACTCATCGATCAATCGTCGAACACTAGGCGTTGGCGTGATCAACTATGCCTACTATTTAGCTAAACATGGCGTTAAATATTCTGACGGCAGTGCCAATAATTTAACACACCGCACTTTTGAAGCTATGCAATATTATTTATTAAAAGCTTCTAACAATTTAGCGAAAGAAAAAGGTGCTTGCTCACTATTTAATGAAACAACTTACTCACAAGGTATTTTACCGATTGATACGTATAAAAAAGATTTAGACACCATTAGTAATGAACCATTACATTATGATTGGGAATCATTACGTGAATCAATAAAAACTTATGGTTTACGTAACTCGACTTTATCAGCGTTAATGCCGTCAGAAACTTCATCACAAATTTCTAATGCAACTAATGGTATTGAACCTCCTCGCGGTTATATTAGTGTTAAAGCATCAAAAGATGGTATTTTAAGACAAGTCGTACCGGATTATGAAAATCTAAAAAATGCTTATGAATTGTTATGGCAAATTCCAAATAATACGGGTTATTTGCATTTAGTTGGAATTATGCAGAAATTTATAGATCAATCCATTTCAGCCAATACTAATTATGATCCAACTAAATTCCCAAATGATAAAGTACCAATGAAACAATTATTAGCTGATTTACTAACAGCTTATAAATTTGGCGTAAAAACACTTTATTATCATAATACTCGTGATGGTGCTGAAGATATTCAAGGTGATATCGCATTAACTGGAAGTGACGATGGCTGTGAAGGTGGAGCTTGTAAAATTTAATTAATTTAAATTATAGAAACATTGATACATAGTATCGTATTTAGGGGAATTGATAACCCCCTAATGATTCCCCCTATTTTCTAATGACGAAATGTGGCGGTAAAAGCAACCAAACTCGATTAGGAGTTATTTTATGAGTATGAATTACAGTACCTTTTCGCATGTACATAATGATCAACTTAAAGAGCCAATGTTTCTTGGCCAACCGGTAAATGTTGCACGTTATGATCAACAAAAATATGAAATGTTCGAAAAATTAATCGAAAAACAACTTTCCTTTTTCTGGCGACCAGAAGAAGTGGATATCTCACAAGACCGCATTGATTATGCCGCCTTACCAGAACATGAAAAACACATATTTATCAGTAATTTAAAATACCAAACCTTGCTTGATTCAATTCAAGGTCGTAGTCCAAATGTAGCACTACTCCCACTCATTTCTATTCCTGAACTAGAAACATGGGTAGAAACTTGGTCATTTTCAGAAACCATTCACTCTCGTTCATATACACATATCATTCGTAACATTGTTAATGATCCTTCCGTTGTTTTTGACGATATTGTCACAAATAAAGAAATTCAAAAACGCGCCGGCGACATCGCAGGTTATTACGATGATCTTATTAGTTATGCAAGTTACTACAATTTATTAGGTGAAGGTAAACACACGGTTAACAACCGCACCATAACCATCGATCTGCGTGAGCTTAAAAGAAAGCTTTATCTTTGCCTAATGAGTGTTAATGCACTTGAAGCTATTCGTTTTTATGTCAGTTTTGCTTGTTCTTTTGCTTTCGCTGAACGTGAACTAATGGAAGGTAATGCTAAAATTATCAAACTTATTGCTCGTGACGAAGCTCTGCACTTAACTGGTACACAATTTATGATCAACACTTTGCGCAGTGGTGAAGATGATCCTGAAATGGCTGAAATTGCTAAAGAATGTGAACAAGATTGCTATGAGCTGTTTTTGCAAGCGGCCAATCAAGAAAAAGAGTGGGCTGGATACTTATTTGAAAGCGGCTCAATGATTGGTCTAAACAAAGATATCTTATGCCAATATGTCGAATATATCACAAATATCCGCATGCAAGCAGTTGGATTAAAATTACCATTCCAAGTCAAATCCAACCCAATCCCATGGATTAACAATTGGCTTGTTTCTGACAATGTTCAAGTTGCGCCACAAGAAGCTGAAATGAGTTCTTATTTAGTTGGGCAAATTGACGCTGAGATTAACGAAGATGATTTGAGTGATTTTAAATTGTAGTTTTTACTTAAACGTATAGTTAACCTCAAACTTTTTTACAAGAGGAACCTTTAAAGTTCCTTTTTATTCAAAAAGTTGTATAAAAATATTAATAATCGTTTATATAATTTATAACATGATTATTAATATTTATTATTTAATAATTAATTGATTATCACATACAAATCTAGTATCCATTAACTGACCAATTTACTTAACATTGTTTTATAAACTAAATAGTAAGTATTGTTTTTAAAACTTATAAACAATTCAAATAACTGTAACTTGACAGTGCTTTAAAATCAGGTGACGATATGGCAAATGAATCATCCTAATTTGATATGATGACTATGACTCAAATGCTTACGTTTTACCCTAATTCGCCGCTTAATTTTAGCGATGAGCAGATAAATATTGACTACCTCAAACAACAACTTAATGACTTTCAACAATGGTCTGTCACACAATTTAAACAAAATGTCGATATTGATATTTTAGTGCATTTACGCAGCCATTTTATTGATGAGTTGTTGCAACGTTTATGGTGTTATTTTCAAATACCTGAACAAGTCTCCTCTGTTTTTAAACAAAACCGTATAGCTTTGATTGCCGTTGGCGGATATGGACGGACTGAACTTCATCCATTATCGGATATTGATATATTAATATTAAGTGATTATCCATGTGCTAAAGAGATTGAACAAAAAATCAGTGATTTAATTCGTTTGCTTTGGGATCTTCATTTAGATATAGGTCATAGTGTTAGAACGTTAAAGACTTGTCTACAAGAAGCAAAAAATGATATTACCATCATGACAAACTTGATTGAATCAAGAATAGTCGCTGGTAATCAATCATTATTAAATGAACTGCGTAAACATATCTTTAGTGATAAGATCTGGCCCTCAGCTACTTTTTTCCGGGCTAAAGTTAAAGAACAACAAGATCGTCATAAGCAATATCATAGTACCAGTTATAATCTCGAACCTGATTTAAAAAATAGCCCGGGTGGACTTCGCGATATGCAAATCGTACAGTGGATTGCGATTCGTCATTTTGGTGAAGAATTCTTACAAAAAATAGCTCATTTTGATTATTTGACTCCTGAAGATATTGAAGACTTTAAGACATGTCGAAAATTTTTATGGCGTATGCGCTTTGCGCTACATAGTGTCATAACGCGTTATGATAATCGCTTACTGTTTGATCGCCAATTAAGCATTGCTAATATGCTTGGTTATCAAGGTCAAGGCAATACTCCAGTCGAAAAAATGATGCACGATTATTATTGTGTTGCCCGCAATATTACTGAGCTCAATCAGATGTTATTACAGCTTTTTGATGAGACGATACTCGAGCTTAATCCAAAAAATAAAATATATGATATAGATGAACATTTTCAGATTAGGGAAAAGCTCATTGATGTAAAAGATGACAATCTATTTAAAAAAGATCCGGTTATGATTATGCAACTTTTTTATACGATATTGCTTAATCCACAAATTATTGGACTTTATTCAAACACGATTAGACAACTACGTTCAGCGCGAAGACAATTAACTACACTGCTCAGTGAAGATGCAAAAGCAAGATCACTGTTTATGAAAATTATTAAACACCCAGATGCGATAAAAAAAGCAATCTTACCAATGCATCAATATGGCATCCTTACTGCCTATATACCAGGTTGGAAACATATTGCGGGGATGATGCAGTTTGATCTATTCCATGTTTATACCGTTGATGAACACACTATTCGCTTACTGCTTGAGCTTGATAGCCTTAAAACAGAATCGGGCAAACAAAGACACCCTAATAGTTCTAAAGTTTTTGCTAAATTATCTAAACCTGAACTATTGGTTATTACTGGTTTATTTCATGATATTGGTAAAGGCTATCATGGTGACCACTCTGAAATAGGTGCTAAATTAGTAGAAAAATTCTGCAAATTACATGAATTAGAGTCTAGAGATACAGATTTAATCATTTGGTTAGTACGTTATCACTTACTTATGTCAGTAACGGCCCAAAGCCGCGATCTGCAAGATCCGGCAGTTATCCGCGAATTTATTCAAATTGTAAAAAGTGAGCAACGTTTACAATATTTACTGTGTTTGACTGTTGCTGATGTCTGTGCAACAAATGAGACCCTTTGGAATAGTTGGAAGCAAAGCTTAATGCGCCAACTGTATGAAACAGCAAAACGATCGTTTGATTCTGGTATCCATCAAATACCAGAGCAACGAAGCATTGCTCGTCAACATAAACAGGAAGCATTGACTATCTTACTTAAGCAAAATTATGATGAACAGAAAATAAAAAATCTTTGGTTAGATTATCGCATTGACTACTTTCTACGGTACACCACAGAACAAATTGTCTGGCATGTACAAAATTTATTAACGCATGATTTAAACCAAATACTGGTATTGATTAATCCAAATCCTTATCATGGTGGTACTGAAATAATTATTTATTCGCCTGATAGACCTTATCTGTTTGCTACAGTATGTAATACTCTTAACAATCATAACTTAAGCATCCATGATGCCCTAATTATTACAAATAAAAAAGGATTTGCACTTGATACTTTTATTGTATTAGAGCCGAATGGGCAAACATTACAAAAGGATAGGCATCCAAACATTATACAAGCGCTAACTAAAGCCCTTCAACAACCGGTTTACAAAGGTGTGACAGTTAAACCACCCAAACAGAGATTACGATCGTTTTCGGTACCAACACAAGTTAATTTTTTATCTGCTTTCAATGAAAAGCAAACGTACATGGAACTCATTGCATTAGATAGACCAGGATTACTTGCATGTGTCGGTGAAGTATTTGCCAATTTAGATTTATCATTGAGTAGTGCTAAAATTGCAACTATCGGCGAACACATTGAGGATTTATTTATCTTAAAAGATAAAAATAATAATGCACTTGATGATAATACCTGTTATCAATTACGAGAATCAATTGTTAATGCTATTGAATTATTAAATTAATTATTCAAATCCAGGATATGGTTTATGCAATTTTTTATTATTTTGTTTCCTATTTTTTGTATTTTTATCGTCGGGTTTATTTCCCAGAAAATATTAAAATTTGATGTAGCTAATTTATCAAAAATGTCACTGTATGTGCTTTCGCCTTTTTTAGCATTTAAAACTTTTTATATCCATACACTAACCATTGATTACCTATATTACATTTTTTATATTTTAGGACTTTGCTTATCATTAGTATGCATCATCTCAATTTGGTCAATAATCATGAAATATTCGACTAAAGAACGTTGTGCCATGATTTTAAGCTCTTGTTTTATGAATAACGGTAATTACGGCACCCCTGTACTATTAGTATTTTTTGGTAGCATAGGGTTTGATCTTGGTGTAATTATGATGGTATTACAACAATTTGTGATGAGTACGGTTGGTATTTATTATGCGGTAAAAGGGAGTTCTCATAGTGATATTGTCAGTCAAAAAGATGTTATTAAGAAAGTAATCCGTATGCCTGTTGCTTATGGTGCATTTTTAGGTATTATTTTTCAGTTATGCCACGTCCCTTTATCTAAATCAATTATGACATCCATTGGCATGATTGGGGATTCATCTATTGTCGTTATTATGATTATTTTAGGAATGCAACTGGCTAAAATAAAGATCACACAGCTTGATTACCCTAAACTTTCATTTTCATTATTAACCCGCATGATAATTTCACCATTGGTGGCTACTTGTTTGGTCTACTTTATGCCAATTTTACCTGTTTATAAACAAGTATTAATTGTATTAGCTGCAATGCCAAGCGCTGCTAATACTACTCTAATGTCAGTCCAATTTGATACCAATCCTGAACTGGTTTCAAGTGCAACGTTAATGAGTACCTTGTTAAGTTTGATAACATTACCAACTGTGCTATGGTTAGTTGACGCCCCTATTCCTTTTTGATACAAAGTAGCGTTCTCCTTATCGGAGATCGCTAAATCAAACGATAAAAAACCTTATTTTTATTAATAAACAAGGTCATCATCACTCCCAGACATACCATTTAAAAAGGGTAATCAATTATAACGTTAAAGCCATTGCTACCAATCAATTGACCATAGTAAGATTAATCTTTACCTTGCCACTCGTTTTCAAATTGTTTAACAAATTCAACTAACAAATTATGTCTTGATATAGCCAGTTTTTTGGCCTTTTCTGTGTTCATCATATCTTTAAGTAGAAACAGTTTTTCATAGAAATGATTAATTACAGTATTGGGTAGTTTATAATTTTCTTCATTGATAACCGTTCTTGGTAAAATAGTTGGATCGTGCATAATATTATGTTTATTACCTCCATAATAAAACGTTCGTCCAATCCCTATTGCTCCAATAGCATCTAAGCGATCAGCATCTTGTACAATTTTCCCTTCTAGTGATAAAGTTTTTTTACCTGTTAGATTTTTTCGATAAGACATATTTTCAATAATATCAAATATCATTTTTATATCATCACTTAAAATGTTAAGTGAATTGAGATAATTATATAGTTCATTTGTCGCTTGATTGACATCATTAATAACTTTTTCATCAATGACATCATGCAAATAAGCACTTAAAATTACGATAAAGGCATTAGCTTTTGGTTCGTAAGGTAAAATTTTTTTTGCTAATCCAACTACGCGCTCAATATGTGCCATGTCATGGCCTGAAAAATCATTAGCAAGCTTTTGCTTAACATAAATTCTTATTTTTTCAATAATCTGATATTGTTCTTGTGTTAATTCAATTGGTTGGTCTGTGCTCATTTAATTTATAATTATCCATTTAATTAATGTGAAAATAGCAATTTAAAAATTTTGGTAAAGATTTTGCTAAACCTAAATTAAATAGATTACCACAATTAGATGGCTATTAATTTAATTAAGCTTGAAAATATTAAGTTACTAGATAATTCATTATTCTTTGATTTGTGTTTAACAATAATCATTAATTCGATTTCATTAATCTGAGCCTTTAGCCTATTCAACATTCAATAAATAGACAATTATTGTAAAAAAATTCTAATGATTAATATTTTTTTTAAATTTCCTTTAGTTTCTCACGATTGTTTTCATTAGTTTGCAACGGTAGAATGCGCCAATCTAAAATCCTATTGAAGCACGTATTGGAGTTGCTCACGTGAAAATATTAGCGCGTAAAGTTCTACCTTGGCAATTGATAGAATACTTCACTCGCTATCGTCAATTTATAACGTTATTGTTTGGCTTATCCATCTTCTTTGTTGCACTTATTTTATGCTGGCATCTACTTAAAGATATTAATCTATGCGATTTAAAAAATGCGGCTGACACACTTTCAATTAAAGCTATTTTATTTGCTTGCTTATCTGCTATAGGCAGTTATTTGATGCTTATTGGCTGCGAATGGTCTGCAACACGATATGCAGGTGTAAAATTAAAGCCATCGGTTATAACGCTTGGTGGTATTTGTGCTTCAGCCATTGGCAATGCGATCGGTTTATCAGCATTATCTGGTGGTGCAATTCGCTGCCGATTATATTTCAAACAAGGATTAACGACTATCGACGTAGCCAGAATGTCGATATTTGTTACGTTATCATTAGGACTTACCCTACCCCTACTGGCTACGCTAGCGGCCTTAATAAATACTAAAAATACTATGCTGGCATTGCATTTATCAAAAAACTGGATAGGGTTAATTTCGAGTGGCATAATTTGCCTTTATGCCGGCATACTAATTTTTTTATATTGCAATCGATTAAAAACAAAACCGAATAAAGACACTCAATTATTCCAACTATTTCACTGGTCGATACGTTTACCTAATTTACGCCTTGCATCTTACCAATTTGTAATTACTTTAATTGATACTGTTTTAGCAGGAGCCATTCTCTACTTTTTATTACCAGTACAACCCCATTTTACTACCTTTATTATGATCTATATTTTGGCTTTAGTTGCTGGAGTGCTAAGCCATATTCCTGGCGGTGTAGGGGTATTTGAAGCAGTAATGTTAGCTGCATTTTCATCTGAAATTGGAGCTGCGTCATTAACTGTTGCGTTAATTATTTATCGTATTATTTATATTTTAATACCACTTTTTATAGCGAGCTTTCTACTTTTAATAAATGAAAACAAGCACCTTTTTACTTTGCCTGAAGTTAAAGAAACAGAAACCGGTATTGCAGCTATTATTATGGCTGCTGCTGTATTTTTTGCGGGTGTAGTAATGATGTTTTCAAGTGTTCTTCCCGGATTTAATCACTACTTAGTCAATACATTTATTCCCAATAAAATAATTAATACTGCTCATCTAGTCGCGAGTTTAATCGGTGTTTTATGTTTACTCTTGGCTGTGGGTCTACGCCGAAGACTTTATTCGGCTTGGGTTGCTTCGGTCATTTTATTGTTTTTAGGTAGCATCTGCTCACTTTTACGGGGCTTACATTGGATAGAAGCTGGTACTTTATTAACGATTGCGATGTTATTAATCTATTTTAGACACGCTTTTTATCGCAAAAGTCGATTAAATGTATTACCTTTTCCGATTAAATCCTTTGCTGTCTGTTTTTGCTTAATTGCGGTTCTTGTATGGTTAATATTATTTATTTATCAAGATGTACCTTACAACCATTCATTATGGTGGCAATTTGAATTAGATACCCGAGTGCCGCGTGCATTAAGAGCAACCTTGGGTAGTTTTATTTTATTAATTTGTATTATGCTCTATTGGCTATTTCATCCTGCTCTGCCAATTTTAAATAGTCCAAAACGCGAAGAGTTAATTAAAGCTCATCAAATTATTTTAGATTCAGCTCAGCCAGAAGGTGGACTCGCCATGACTGGCGATAAATCACTGTTATTCAATGAATCACACACTGCTTTCATTATGTATGCTAAACGTGGCAGAAGTATGGTAGCACTGTATGATCCGATTGGCGATAACACTAAACGCGCTGATTTAATTTGGGCTTTTCGAGATTTATGTGATGCCCATCATCTTCGCCCAGTTTTTTATCAAGTTAAAGCCGCCAATTTACCTTTTTATATGGATATTGGTTTACGAACCATAAAATTAGGCGAAGAGGCTTTAGTTGATTTAGAAGAGTTTAATCTTTCATCTAAAGGGTATAAAGATCTTCGTTATACATGGAACAGATGCCAACGCGATGGACTTAGTCTTGAGTTTTATGCACCAGGTTCTGCACCACTAGATGAGTTAAAAGTCATTTCCGATACGTGGCTAAAAAACAAACACTCTAAAGAAAAACAATTTTCATTGGGATCTTTTTCAAAGCCATATTTAGATAATTTCACTATTGCTACTATCAAATTTGAAGGTCGCATTATTGCTTTTGTCAATTTACTTGAAACGAATCAACATTACTCAGCTAGCATCGATCTAATGAGGTTTGCTCAAAATATACCTAAACTAACCATGGAATTTTTAATGATTGGTTTAATACTGCATTATAAAGAAAAAGGATTTAAATACTTTAGTTTAGGTATGGTACCTCTATCAGGCATGCAAAGAAGACGTGGAGCCCCATTAATTCAAAGGCTAGGTGCGTTAGTATTTAGGCGTGGAGGTCGGTTTTATAATTTTCAAGGATTACGTCGTTTTAAAGACAAATTTGCAACTCATTGGGAACCGCGTTATATGGCTGTTCCTGCAGGACTTGATCCATTTGTTGCTTTAATTGATACCACTATGCTGATTTCGGGTGGATTAACTGGCTTAAAAAAGAAAAAGAGCTGATCTTATGAAAAATTTCATACGCTATTTTTTGTTATTAATTTTCATATTACTGATTATCTTGCTTGTATTTATTGGTGGGTATTATATAAAAAAAAGTGGCAGTGCAACTGTAAAAACCGTCACCATAAATAATGATTTTTCAGTAATATTAGCTAACCCCAAAAATTCAGCAGAAGCAGCTGCGATTATTGTTGCTACGCAAAAAGATTTTTTTACTGAACAACAATTATTAAATTTATCTGAAAAGATGGGCGCTAAATTGGTTCAATTTGAATTAAAACCTCAGGCAAGTTGTGACGAACAACAAAATCGTTTTAATCAAGCAACCAAAATATTAAATGAGCATAAATTTGTAGTTGCAGGTATGGAAGAAGGCGCAGCTTTTGCTTACCGTTGGCTCTCTAAACAACAAGATGATAACGCTAAAGCATTATCAATAGAGTTCGCTTTAGATCATAAAGATTGTGAGGCACCTTTACCAGATCAAGCTACACATGGAACATGGCGAGTTATTTGGAACAATCCCCCTGATGAACAAGTTGCGATTTTTCCTCGCCAACAAAAACTGATTAAAGTAACGACTGAAATTGGTGAATATCAAGCATCACCAACCGAGCTTTTAAGTTCACATTTATCATCCATTTTATTTGATGAGCATAAACCATTACCAATCATTGAGTTACCCGCGAAAAACAAACAACAACATCCTAATAGCGTAACTTTTTATTATTCGGGTGATGGTGGATGGCGAGATTTAGATAAAGTTTCAGCTGAATATATGGCCTCACATGGTTACTCGGTGGTTGGTGTCGATGCATTAAAACTGTTTTGGCAACATCGCTCGGTTGAACGTAGTGCTAAAGATTTAACTTATTTAATGCAACAGTATCGTGAAAAGTGGGGAACAACTAAGTTTATATTAGCTGGCTATTCGTTCGGTGGTGATATTTTACCTGCACTATACAATCGTTTATCTAAAGAAGATCAAAATAGTATTCAAGCTTTAATCATGATAGCTTTTTCCAAAGACGCTAATTTTGAAATAGAAGTCAGCGGGTGGCTTGGGCAATCTGGTGATGAAATGAAAACCGCACCTGAGGTTGCGCAGATCCCAGAAAAGAAATTATTTTGTATCTATGGAGAAGAAGAAAAAGAGGATACTGGCTGCCTACAACCAGAGATGAAAGGCGAAGCATTTCAATTACCGGGTGGCCATCATTTTGATGAAAATTATCAGCATTTAGGGCAAATTATTATGCAAGCTATCGATAAACGTATGCAATAAATGTAGCGCTTTAGGTAATATTTTTTAAATCAAAGCATTAATAAAACATGCTAGAATATTAATGTTTTTTAAGTTTAATTTTACCTTCGGACAATAGCACGCCACCAAGTGTAAATAATGTACCAATTGCCGCAATCCACGTAAAAGGTTCATCTAAAATTAACACTGCATTAATAATTGTCAAAATTGGCACCAAATAAATATAGATGCTAATTTTAACTGCACCGACTAATTTCACTGCATAATTCCAAGAAGCAAAACAGATTGCAGATGCACCCACACCTAAAAATAAGATATTTAATAGATTGACTGGCCGATTAAACCTTGAAAAATTCCATTCAAAATCAAATAAATAAAGCGCTGGCAACATAAATATTAGACCGTAAAAAAAGAATCTTCGCGTTAATAAAATAATATTGTAACCATAGTTACTGCTTCTTTTAGTTAATATTGAATAACATGCCCAAAATAGACATGCAAACACTGCCAATAAATCGCCTAGTGGATTAACGGATAATACAAATTTTCCATTTAAGGTAATTAACACAATACCAATCATCGAAAATAGACAACCAATATAAAAACTTTTAGCTGGTTTTTCAGTTTTCAGAAAGAAGATCGCCAATATCGCAGTAAATACTGGCGCTAATGTGGTGATCACCCCAACATTTGACGCGGTGGTATATGTTAATGCAATATTTTCACAGAGAAAATAACACGTTACTCCACAAAAACCAGCACCAAGGAACATCAGTTCTTGTTTAATTCCCTGCCAAGCAAAAAAGCGAGGAGATAATAACCAAAGTGTGGCATAACCTAAGGTAAATCGAAAAAAGAGAATTTCAATGGGTTTAAATTCTGTCAGTAAAACTTTGGTTGCAACATAAGTTATTCCCCAAACAAACACTGTCATCAGAGTTATCAGGTGTCCTTTTGTACTTGATGAAAATAACATGAAAATTCTCTCTGTTTACTTATTATTTATATGTCATTCATTACCCTGCTACTTCTTTGCCAATTTAGACATAGAAACTAAACAAAAGAGAAAAGCCTTGATAACAATAAAAGTGACGCTATTTTATTAGAAAGTTAAAAATCACTGAATCTTAACTTACTGTTGATCATTGTTCAATAAGTTTTGATATATCATTGACTTTAATGAGTAATATGACGATATAAAACGATGCGAATGTAGAAAAATGAGTTATAAGTAAAATCGTAGATAAAAAAAATCCACTCGAATATTCGAGTGGAGGGCAAAAAATGAAAAAACATAATCTGCTTATATAGACAAACTAAATCGTAAAAAGTTCAATTTAAATTGAAATATTTTTCATATTTTTATAAAAAACATATAACCAATTGATTAATATTAATTAAATATTTTAATTTTTTTTGAAATTTAAGCATTTATTATTCTATTTAGTATTTTTAAATTAGTTTTAACTCATTACCAAATACTAAAATACTCATACTATTACACAGTATTCTCAAAATCACTTTTCTGAACTTGATTATAATTAATTTAACTTTGAGTCTTTAATGACAAAATAGCATTTTTTCTTTTAATAAAAAGTTTATAACAGGTTATTTTCATTTTGACCCTGATACAAAGTTATTGGTAAATCAGTGATGCTGTGATATGGTTCGCCGTTAATCATGGCGAGCAATACAGAAACCGCATTTTGTGCAATTTGCGCAATTGGTTGACGAATCGTAGTCAAAAATGGCATATGTTGTAAAGTCAATTCAGCACCATCAAATCCAACAACTTTTAGTTGTTTAGATAAAGATAATTTGCAGTCTCTGGCAGCATTAATAGTGGCAATTGCTGATGAATCGTCGGCTAAAACTCCGTCAATATGTTGGGACTGTAAACGGTCTTTAATCAATTGATACTTTTCTTGATAACTAATTGAAAAATCCATATCAAGAGTAATTGATTTAATTCCTGCGAGTTTAATACTATCTTTATAAGCTTGATACCGTTTATTGGCATCCATATCGACATGTTTGTCATTTGTAATAGAACCAATATAAAGAATATCTTTACAACCTTGATTGATTAGATATTGACTGGCCAGATAACCGCCAGCATAGTTATCACATGAAATAACCGGTATTGTTTCATTAATTTTGCGATCAATGGAAACAATATTCAGATCAGGTATTAGGTAATCAGCTAAATTTTCATTCATAGAGTTTACAATTACCCCCTCAACCTGATGACGTCTTAACATAGTTAAAAAATTCTTTTCCTCCTCTTGGTTATGATGGCTATTGCAAATTAATATTTTGTAACCTTTTCGAGATAATATTCTTTCTAAATAGCTGATTAATTCCATTTGAAAGGGGTTAGTTAAACTAGGAAAAATTAAACCAATCAAATTACTTTTATTATTCGATAATGAACGTGCTAATTCATTAGGGTAGTAACCCAACGTTTCCATCGCATCTTGAACTCGTTGTCGAGTTGTTGCACTAATGTACCCACGATTGTTTAATACTCTCGATACAGTGGTTGCGGAAACCCCTGCCAACTTAGCAACATCATCTCTGCTTAATTTCATACTCATCCTTTAATCAAAATTTATATTATATCCACATAATTATAATGCTTTTTGTTATGGCGTAAATCATTGTAATTGAATTGATTTACATCTTGGTCTTCATCTTTTTTAGTGATATTCATCACAAAACTACCTTCTAATAAGTGATGTCTCTCACAAAATTATCATTTTAACTATGGTCTCGGTTGACATATGAACGCGGTTGACATGAAATGAAATAAATGATTATCAAAATAAATGACAACGTAATGTTATTTGTCCATGTTAAAAAAGAAGGAGTAAAAAATGCAAAAATTACATTATCAACCAAAAGGGTATTGGGTTGGCGATATAATGCCATTTGGTAAGGATGGTACTTTTTATCTTTATGATCAACGTGATAATCGAAATCCATGCCCATTTGGAGAACCATTCGGTTGGTCGCTTGCGACTACAACTGATTTTGTTAATTACCAAAATCTTGGTGATTCAATAAAAAAAGGTGGTGAACAAGATGTCGATCAGTTTATTTATGCTGGTTGTGTGTTTGAGGCAGAAGGTAAAGGACATGCTTTTTATACTGGTTACAACCGTAATTGGGAAAGAGAAAGAAAAACATCACAAGTCTTATTACATGCTTGGAGTGATGATTTTAAAACATGGCATAAATCCTCTGAACTCATAACATTAACACCTCAAGCTGGTTATGATATTAGTGATTGGCGCGATCCTTGGGTTATTTGGAACGATGAAAAACAAGAGTACCTATTAATTTTAGGCGCAAGATTGCAAGGTCCTAAAACTGAACAATCAGGCCGAGTTGTTGCTTTCACTTCAAAAGATCTAAAAAATTGGCAGTTCCAAGGTGATTTTTGGGTGGCAGGTAAATACACCATGATTGAAATGCCAGACTTATTTAAAATCGGTAATTGGTGGTATTTGGTTTATACCGAATACAGTGATCAAAGTAAAACACGCTACGTAATGAGCCAATCTTTAGAAGGTCCATGGATTACGCCTGCTGACGATGCATTTGATGGTAGAGCTTACTATGCAGCAAGAACTGCATTTGATGGTAAACGTCGTATTCTTTTTGGCTGGGTACCAACAAAAGAAGATAACGATGATTTAAAAAATTTCCAATGGGCGGGTACTTTTGTTCCTCATGAAGTTTATCAAAAACCCGATCATACTTTAGGAGTAAAAGTCGTTGATAGCTTATGGAACTGTTTTACTCACCCTAAAAAAATTGATGATTTTTCGATTAATTCACCTTTCGCACGTCAAGAACAATTATTAATTGAAAATACGGGCAAAACATTCCGTTTTTCAACGACAGTGAAATTCAGTAAAGGTACTCGTGATTTTTCAATACGTTTAATGAAAGATAAACAAACTGGGGAATCCTATGACTTTATTTTTTCACTTGTCGATAACCGATTAACTTTTGATAAAACCCCTTGTTATCCTTGGTATCGTGTAATGAATAAAGGTTTAGAGCGCCCTATTCATCTTGAAGCTGATCGCGAATATGACATACAGATCATTGCTGATGATACGCTATTTACTTTGTACATTGATGGCACTGCACTTAATGTCCGAGGCTATGATCAATTAGGGAGTGGATTAGCAATTGCTGTCAGTGATGGAACATTAAGTTGTAAAAACAATACTTTTTCAAATGAAGGATGTTTTCCAGAAAAATGGTAATAGTGCTTATCAGACCGTTTAACTAGCAAGTTAGATGATCATCATTATCAAGGCTTTCGTCATTGAATAGGCTAAAAGCCTTGGTTTAGATAGGCGACTATCACCAGTAATCTGAACTTGGAAACTTCTCTGGAGATATCATAATGAACACAACAGTAACGGATAATAATGGTCAAATGCCTGACCATGACATCTCATTTAAAGAAAAACTTGCCTATGGATTAGGAGATTTTGCAACAGGGTTCTCGGGTGTTACCGTTGGAACTTTCGCACTTTACTACTATACCGATATTGTGGGAGTTTCAGCAACTTTATTAGGTGCAGTGCTACTATTTTCACGTGTTTTTGATGCTGTAATTAATGTGGTTATGGGCTATATTGTTGATAGAACTAAAAGTAAACATGGTAAAGCTCGGGCATGGATTTTATGGTCAACCATTCCATTTGGTCTATCATTGATAATGGTATTTAGTGCACCAGAAAATTGGAGTGAATTTGCATTATTAATTTTTGCCGGCATTACGCTCAACATACATTGGATTATTTATACCTCAAGTAATATACCTTATGGTACGCTTGCTGCATTAATGACTCAAAATTCTTACCAACGTAGTCGCTTGAATACATATCGTATGCTTTGCTATTTTGCTAGCATGCTAATTATTCCTTATATTACCTTACCTTTGGTCAATTTTTTTGGTGGAGGTGAACGCGGTTGGCAGTTCACTATGATAATTTACGCCGCAATTTTAATCATTACGTTCTTCTATACTTTTTTTAATACTAAAGAACGTATTAAACCAATTAACCAATTTAATTACAATGCACCATCAATTGGTGTTTCATTAAAAACCCTTCTTGCTAATAAATATTGGGTAACTATGTTTTTTACCATGCTAGTAAGTTTTAGTATCCTAGGACTTATCAATGGCGTTGGAGTTTACTATGCAAAATACCTATTAGCCGATAGTCAACTTATTGGTTTAATCAATATGGCTTTTGCTTTACCGTTAGTTGTTGTATTGATGTGTTCAGCTTATATTCTAAAAATCATGAGCCGATTAACATTTATCATTGTCGGTATGGCCACAATTATTTTAGGAAGCACCATCATGGCCGTTGCCCCTCAAGATACGAATGTTGCAATAATAGGAACAATATTACGTGGTGCTGGTTTTGCGCCAATTATGGGAAATGCGTATTCCATGTTAGCCAACACAATAGATTATGGTGAATGGAAATTTGGTATTAGAAATGATGGATTAGTCTATAGTGGCGGAAGTTTCAGTGCCATATTAGGAAGTGGTATCGCTTCCGGAGGCATTGGTTGGGTATTAGGTATGGCGGGTTACATTGCTACCGATGATGTTGCAAATCAACCAGAAAGCGTACTAACGACCCTACAAATATTATTTATTTATTCGCCTTTAATCTTAAGTGCTATCACCATTATATTATTGCGCTTTTATACTTTAGAAAAAATTTATCCTGACATTATCAAAGAACTAGCGCAAAGAACGCACAACGTCTATTAATCTACCGAAACGAGGGATGGATATCTTCATGATTATTCCCTCGCTACCATCAAATAACAACTTATATGAATAACTGCTTCAACACAAACTAAAGTTTTAATATCACTATATGTCAGAGTATTAGGAGTTAAATACTGATATAAAATCGCAAGAAAGATACAATTGATAATATTACTACTTTGAAAGACGAAAAAACAATAAGAACAGGATTAATCACAAGGCAAGTTAACTTGTATTACATCTTGAATTCACATATAATGCCCCGACATTGTATTAAGTTACATATCACAATTGGGGCTGATTCTGGATTCGACGGGATTTGCGAAACCCAAGGTGCATGCCGAGGTGCGGTAGGCCTCGTAAATAAACCGCAAAAAAATAGTCGCAAACGACGAAAACTACGCACTAGCAGCTTAATAACCTGCATAGAGCCTTCTCTCCCTAGCCTCCGCTCGTAGGACGGGGATCAAGAGGAGTCAAACCCAAACGAGATCGTGTGGAAGCCTTGCTTGGGGCGGAAGCATTAAATTTAATCAAGCTAGTTTATCAGTGGCGTGTTTGTCCGCAGCGGGTAAGCGAAATTTAAAGACAAACTACGCATGTAGTACCAAGGATGTAGAGATTTCGGACGCGGGTTCAACTCCCGCCAGCTCCACCAATTCAATAAACAGTAACATTCTTTTAAATCCTTTAAAACACATCAAAGTCAATAAGCACAAGGCTTAAAGCTCATTTTATTATTCATTAAGCACCAGTAAGATACATTTACAACCAGAATTTTTAGGTATATGCTTAGGTATACGAATGCAATATACCTAAAACCCGTATACCTAAAATCATTATGGCAAGAAAGACTCTACCATTAACCGACACACAAATAAAAGCAGCCAAACCAAGAGATAAGGATTATTCATTATTCGATGGTGGCGGTATGTATCTTTTAATCAAAGCAAATAACTCCAAGATTTGGCGTTTTAAGTATACGCGCCCGTATACCTAAAAAGTGGCATTAATAAGTTTTGGCAGTTATCCAGAAGTTTCACTACAGCAAGCAAGAAAGCTAAGAGATGAAGCGCGAGAACTAATTAAACAAGGTATAGATCCTCAAGAATATAAAGCAGAACTAGAACAGCGCAAGCAAGAAGAAATAACCAGTACATTTAAAAAAGTGGCTACTGACTGGTTTAAAGTTAAGAACAGTAAAGGATTAACTGAAATTACATTAAAAGGTATTTGGAACTCATTAGAGTTACATATTTTTCCTTACATCGGGAATAGTTCCATCTTCAAATTAAAGGCAAAAGACTTCATCAAAGTTATGGAGCCATTAAGAGCAAGTGGCAAATTAGAAACGATTAAAAGACTTTGCCAACGCATTAATGAAATTATGTTTTATGCTGTGAATATAGGCTTAATTGAGGCTAACCCAGCCGTCAAGATTAAAGATGCATTTGAAAGCCTAACAAAAGGACAAATGCCAAAAAACTAAAAAAATCGGGTTAGCGCTGGAATGAACGTGTACGGGTGATTTTTAGGATGCTTCGTTATGAACTTTTGCCCCTCTCCTCCTAGATATAAAGGTTTTCTTTGTAGTGGTTTAATAATTTCAGACACCAAATAAGGTGGTAAAATAACATCATCAAAATGAGGAGAACCATGATAATGAACCGTCGAAGTTACACAACAGAATTTAAACGAGATGCAGCAGCTCTGGTCGTTGAGCAGGGATACAGTACAACGGAAGCCAGCCTTGTCAATGTTGGCGATAATGAAGTGCAAAGTCTTGCTAGAGCAAATCATAATGAAAATAGGAAACAATTTGAGTATTCTGCATCTAAAATCGAAGTAAAGCCATATTCTTCACTCTATGCCTCTGAAATATGCGATTTGTTTCATTCGACTATTCATGCTATTGATACCGATATTTATAGCAAAGCAGAGCAAGAAGCATGGTGCCCAACACCACCAGATTATCAGATGTGGTTAAAACGTTTAGATAACACTCATCCTTGGATGGCTATCTTTGGCTCACGCCTTGCAGGGTTTATTGAACTTAAAGATGATGGTTACATAGACTGTTTTTACGTGCATCCTGACTTTCAAAAGCGTGGTATAGCTAGAAAACTCTATGACCATGTGCTTGACTTGGCGCACCAGAAAAAGCTTTCACAATTGAGTGTAGATGCTTCAAAAGTGGCCATGCCAATTTTCAAAAAATGGGGGTTTAAAATAAAGCGGACTAACAAAATATACAGAAAAAATCAGGTACTGATAAATTACCATATGTATAAATTACTTTGATGTTTATTGAGACCTTTGTACTGTAAAGCTTCACTCAAACTAAATTCCTAACCGTGCTTTTTTGAGGCATTTAGGCTTATATTTAGACCTAACTAATTATAAAAAAGTTACTATTTATCGCCACTTCCTTGTTTTAGACACAACTTTCCTGCTGTATATTAGCACTTGAATGTTGTATTTGATTGTTGAATGCAATGCATAAATTACGATAATTTTCCAATGTTGACATTGAGTGAATAAGAAATTGTTTTTTGTTTATGCTTCAGTAGGTTTGTATGGCGATAATAATTTGTAGTCAAAAAAAGTATAATCAAGTTCACCACCCCACCTAACCCCTGATTGATGTTCAAATTTACGATTTGCTTCGGTATGATGTAAGCAAAGCTTCGCTATTTTGAGAGCAATCTTGCAAACACAATTTTATTGATTAAAAATTGCGATCAGTTTCGCAAGAATAATCCTAGCCCAATGCACTAACATATTGAATATTCATCAACAAAAATTGTTGTGCATTGTCTGTTAACGCTTTAACTAAAATGGAATTTATGCTATATTTTTCCAACGATTGACAAGGTTTAGGTAAACAAACTGGTTGAAAACGGGATCAAAAAAGAATATTTGTTGTTGAACCTAATTAACCAATTATTGTTAAAAAAGTACTTTTTATTGAAACCTAAATCGTCAATATTCACTCAAATAAGCTATCGTGACACTAAAATGAATAATATTAAATCTATCAATGCAAATCATTTTAAAGAATATATACTTCAAACAGATATCACCGAATTAATCAATTTATTAGATACAACGGTATTACAAGATGGCGAGAGCTCAGTGCATTACTGTTTTATCAATAAATCAGAGGTAAAATCATCACTCGAAGCATTTTATATTTTAGGTACTCGTTTAATAATTACTGGGCATGGGTGGGATGATTTATATCAAAATCATGAACCTCCAGTATATATAGATAAGCAATATATTAATGAATTAATTCATGAATATTTTTATATTGAAGATAATGTTATCCAATTTAATGCTTTATCGACTAATATAACAGCAAAACAGCTTGCTAAACATTTGTATTATCACATGAATCTTGAAGAAGATTCAAATTTCATTAATGATATAATGGATAAATTTCCTTTGATATCTTTATTTGAGCTTGTCGATAATCCTGACAATTATATGAAAGACTTGGGATATTTTATGGAGACAGAGTTTCACTATATCTATGTTACCAGTTTTACTTCAGGTTAATATTATAATTAAATCAAAGTATTATCACAGTTACTCTTATTAAATAAAAATAGCATCAATTTGCTTTGGTTTGCGTAAGCTAGCAAAAAGTGAATATTCATTAATATTGTGCTCACGCTGAACAAGCTTTGCGTACGACAAACCAACAGCAACGTGTTAAGCCATAAGTTTTCCTCGTTACCCAAACTTCCCTAAATCGTCATTTTTGAAATTGGTCTCAGATACGATTTGAATATTCTCACTAAGCATAACGTAGGGTCGGGAATTGTTGGGATAATAGACAACAGTATACTTTCGCCCATAACTTTCGGCTTTTTCAATCCAATCTATTTTCGGTTTATTCTTAACAATAAGAAGATTTCCCTTTATTTGCTCAAATGGATTCACTTGGCACTGTGTTAGCGGCTGAGTATATTTTTTGCCAGAAAGAAAATAGCTAGTGAGTTTGAGTTCTTGATCTTGATTATCATAGTAGAGAGACCAGTCGCTAATTTGCTTGGTTTTATTTTCTGCCATTTTTTGCAATGATACTTCACATATTCTTGTATTAATTTCATCTATGGATGAGAGACCATACAAACTAATATAAATAAAATCATCTTTATTTTTCAGAAATTTTTTTATAAAGAAAGTTTTTCCAGCCCCCTAATGTCCATTAATCAACACAGCATAGTCAGGAGATTCTTTAAGCGAAAGATAGTAATTAAGATACTTGATAACTACTTGATTCGATAACTCAATAGAGTCTGTATTATTTATTTTTCTCAAGACTAGCTTCCAATAAAAATTTACAAAATCTGCTTCACCAAGCTCATAATATACTCTAAATTATTAGTATCAGACACAGTTAACTCATAATCACCAGTCGACCAATGGCCAACATTTGAGACGTCTTTTGTTAATTTTTTAGGATCATCTAGATTACCTTTTTTAGCATTAAACCAAAGTTTTAGTGATCTATTTTGTAAATGTATTGAAACAATATTATTTTTACCTTTTTTGAAGGCAATATATAATTTTTTAGGACAAATCTCGATATCTGCAGATAATGCTAAAATAGCATTTTTAAAACTATCATAAAGCTCCGATACTTCATCGTTTTTATCTTTCAGATGAGTATCTTCATCATAAACAATTAACTCTTTTGTTACTTTATCTAAAGGTGAATTTTGGGTATGTTGAATTTGTTTAATACTTGGCGCTGATTTAGAACGTTTGATTGGATTGATAGTGATCATATCATTTTCAAAACGTTTTATTTCCCAAAGCTCAATGGCTAAATCCTTGAAATTTGTTGATTGCTTTTGATAATCAGTAAAAGCTGGAGAAACAAAAATAATTTTGCTTTGTGACCAATCAATTTCATTGCGTTTCAAATTAGCTTGACAGGATTCGTTATACTCAACAATAAAATCAGCTTGATAATCGAGCATAAGGTTCAAATAGGTAACACCCTGATCTATAACACTTAAATTACGATCACGCTTATATTCAATTATTACAAAAGATTTTGACTCTTCGTCATAAGCCAAGGTATCAATACGATAATCTTTTATCCTAAATTCGGATTTTACAAAAGTTAAGTTACCAATCATCTCTAAATTATTTTCGAATAATGTTTGGATTTCTTTTTCTAATTTAAATGGTTTCTCTTTTAAAAGAATAAGAGATTGTTTTTTATTTGAGAAGATTTGCATTGTTTTTATCCATTACAGAGATATTGCTATTTACTAATTATTCGTATAATTTTATTTAATTGATATATTAACGTTACAAATATTATTAGTACAACTAACTATTTTTAGATAATAGTTCCTTATTTTAATTCATAAAAATCAATAGGAAAAGAATATTTATACAAATATATATTATAACTACTAATATTATTTTGATAGTAAATATCTTTTTCTTTATTAACTCCAGCTAAACTATTATTAATGGTCTTCAGTGGTTTCTAATTATTGCTATTATTTAATACATAGAAGATGCAATAATTATTAATATTTTTCTCTATTATACCGTAACAAGGTCTTATTTATTTAGATTCTCGATATTGAGAATTTGAAACAACAATGCCTTTTTCGATTACATCAAAATCTATAATATTTGGTTTTCGATCAAGATATTTGTCACAATATGTCGAATGTTCATAAAAAAGCATACATATTATTTTTATAATTTTTAATTTCATCGACAATCCATTCAATTACAGCAAAATATTTAGCTAACCAACTTTCACCATTTGGCTTTTAGTTAAAATGAATAAATCGGGATTTAAGATTTTTAAATATAAATTAATTTTTTGAAACCAAAATAGTTTTGTCTAGAAGAGGAATAAATGTGGGCTGATCACAGTACTTACCCAGATGGATTAATCTTAAATTTATTAGTGATTCTTTTGGAAAAATGATGCAATAATACATTCAAGCGTTGCTATTATTTCATCTTTATTGATAGATTCAATTTGGGTTGAAGCTGAAGCCGAGTCATTAGAATAAAATTAAATTATTTGTTAATTCTATTATATTCCCTGACATCAGGAACTGAGCTCATCATCTAAACTTCTTGTTCATTGACAAAAAACAAGATCCATTCATGAGGAAAGTTCTTTTAGATACAAGTTGTTTTCAATTGATTGTCATGTGATAGCCCTATCATTCGAAAATAGCAACAATTGGCTCTATTATCAATATAAATAAAGCCAATTAAAATCATTCATTAATCAACAATAACTCTACCATTCAATGGCTGAACAGGTCGGTTGTTGTCATGATGCATGGTTGAATGGAATTTTTGAATTTGTTCATCTGAAGCAGTTACTGCTTGTTCTAATACAATCCATCTAACACCTTCAGTACATGGTGGAGTTGTAAGTGAACCACTAAAGCGGTAATAATCTAATTTTTTAGGAAATAATGTGTTGATATCAACAGTTTTGTCTAAAATTATTTTATTATTCACTTCTGCTGGCATTTGTTGCCAGGCTTTCGCAATTTCAGGATTTGCTTCGCCGTTATTAAACATTAAGGCAACAACAGTAAGTTCTCCATCTTTATTTTTATAAACAAAGTGGGCTTCCATTGGATAACTTTTGCCTTTAATGGTATTTTCACTTGGAGTATGAAAATGAAATTGTTGTAATGTGAAAACTTGGTCGTCTAACATTAACTGGTTATCTCCAGAAACATTAACCTGTACCGTGTGTCCGTTATTAATAATTTCTTGTTTACTTGGTTTAAACAAAAACTTTAGGCTTTCATGTTCTGTTTTTAATGCATGATCAATATTGATTGGTGACTGATTTTTACCGTTTTCACATGTTGAATATTCAGGTGATAATTTACCCCAATTTTCTGGTTTTTCTTGACCTTCATATCCCCAGTGCGAAGTATGCTCTGCTGCTGCACAAGATAGACTTGTTAACATGAGTGTTGCAAATATTATGTTTCGTTTCATTTTAAATTTACATTAAAATATTAAATAAAAAGGAATTAAATTATACGCCACAAAAAATTACCTTACTACAAACAATTAACATAATTTTTTCTTTTTTTTATTAATTATTTTATTGTTGAGCAAAGTAATTTCAAATCAATAAATCATCCAATCTAGCTATTTTGTTTACAGCTATAGTTTATAATATTAATTATAAATCAATAAGTTGACTTTTATAATAATGAAAAAGAGGATTATAATTCAAGGAGTAAAATTCATCTGGTGCTATAAAAAATAATTATCGGCTACTAAAGATATAAATAATGAGTTTGCAGTATAATTTTGAATTGAGTATAGAAAAAACTGACAGAAAAAATAAAAAAGGGCAAAAGCCCTTTATTGTTTAAATAAAATACTAGAAAGTGTAACGAATACCTGCTAATAAATCAATTGAACTTAGTTTAGCACTACCTTTTACATTAACACCTTGAATATTTGTTTTTACAGTTGTTTTACCTGCATTAACATAACGCCCAGTAAAATCTATGTCTAAATTTTCATCAATATTATAGGTCACACCCGCTGCTACATTCCAAGCAAATTTTGTTTTGGTATCTGACATACCAACTGAACCAGATCCATCATAATAAACGCTTTCATATTGTGCTGAATATGTTTGATCCAATTTAGTGAAAGCAACACCTAATCCTGCGCCAACAAATGGAGTAATTGAATAATTAGTTTCAATATCATAATATGCATTTACCATTAAAGTATGCATGCGAACTTTGTGACGGTCACTAGTTTTAAGATAATCGTCAGGCACCACAACATCGCTATAGCCGTGACTATATTTCTTATTTGAATTACCGCGCATCGTATAAGATAACTCTGCACGTACAGGAAGGTCATAATCATATTTGAAGTTATAACCAATATTTAATGCCCCTGCGAATTTACCTTTATTAAAAGATCCTATTTTAAAATCTTCAGAGTAACTATGATAAGATACCGTATCTTTAATACTGTTTGCTTTTAAAATACTCGCACCTAATTGACCACCTAAATAAAATCCTGTGGTATCAGTTTGAGCAAAAGCTGGGAAACAGGCGATAGTTGCTAGAGCAACAAGTGTTTTTTTCATATTTTATTTCCTTTCCTTTTAAATTACTTTTATGTCATTCAATAGACTTAGCAAGTGTAAACCAGCAAATAGCAGAAATCAATAAAAAAACCATCAATATTTTTTTATTAAATTATTGATATTAAATAGATAATTATATAACGACTATTTTGAAATGAATTTTGACTCGATATCAAAAACTAAATCTTTACAAAAGTCAAAGATAACAATTGATATTTTTATATTAATATATTCGAAAATTAAATGATAAAAAGGAAAGAATTGGTGAAAGGTTGGCTCCTCCAACAGGACTTGAACCTGTGACATACGGATTAACAGTCCGCCGTTCTACCGACTGAACTATGGAGGAACACTTGGGTTAAGATAGTAACGATCTATAACGATTATGTCAACGTGAAAAACATTAATTAAACTTAATTGCTCAGCTTGTAATCAAATTCAATCATAACATGTTAGAATAGATAAAATTATATAGTTAAGGTAAATAAAATAGTTATGAAAAAAAATATTTGTGTTTTTTGTGGAGCCAGTGAAGGTAATCGCCCAGAATATCACCTAGCTGCAGAACAATTAGGCATGTTAATTGCGAACCAAAATAGACGATTAATTTATGGTGGTGGAAATAAAGGTTTAATGGGTATTATCGCTAATTCTGTTTTAGATCATGGTGGTGAAGTTATTGGAATTATTCCTGAGCGGCTAGTCAAAGCCGAAACAGCACACCATAACATTACTCGTTTAGAAGTTGTTGAAAATATGCATCAACGTAAAGCGCGACTTTCTGAATTAGCAGATGGCTTTATTGCTATGCCTGGAGGAACAGGCACTTTAGAAGAAATCTTTGAAGTTTGGACTGGTATGCAAATTGGTTATCATGAAAAACCGGTTGCATTGTATAATCCAGCCAAATTTTGGCAACCTATGCTGGATTTTTTACAACATACTGTTGATGAAGGATTTGTTAGATACAGTTTTTATAAAACTTTAATTGTGTCTGATGAGCCACAATCGATTCTACAAAAAATGGATGATTTTATTCCTAAAGATTTGCAACGTTGGGTAAAAAAATAATTCAAAAATAAAAAATGCCATCAATTGATGGCATTTTGCATTTAAATAAGTGATTTTAATTAGAAGCCATTTCTGCAGTTGATTCTGGCTGTTTTAGAACTGCATAACCAACACCAGCCACAAGAGAACCAATTAAAATTGATAATAAATAACCACCAACAGGTTTAACAACGCCTGGGATAGCTAAAGCGAATAATCCACCATGTGGCGTCATAAGTTGTGAACCAAATGCTAATGCTAAACCACCGGTAATTGCCCCACCAATGATACAGCAAGGAATAACACGTAATGGATCACGCGCAGCGAAAGGAATAGCCCCTTCAGAGATAAAACATAAACCTAATACTAATGAAGCCTTACCACTTTCTTGTTCAGCTTTAGCAAATTTTTTACGAGCAATTAATGTAGCAATACCCATGGCCAAAGGAGGAACCATTCCGCCAGCCATAACTGCTGCCATTGGTGCGTATACTTGAGCCGAAATTAAGCCTGTACCAAATGCATAAGCAACTTTATTGATTGGTCCACCCATATCAGTGCACATCATACCACCTAAAATTACACCTAACAGAACTGCATTGGCAGTTCCCATTGATTTCAACCACTCAGTTAAAGCGCCCATTAGCCATGCGATCGGCGTACCAACAATAAACTGCATAACTAAGCCTGTAGCTAATGTCGCAAGTAATGGCACAATAAGAATTGGTTTTAATGCTTCAAGTGTTTTCGGTAATGGTAAATACTTAGCAATTAACATTGCTAAATAACCAGCAAAATAACCAATGACAATACCACCTAAGAAGCCCGCACCAGTAGAAACAGCAAGTAAACCACCTACAAGCCCTGGGGCTAAACCGGGTCTATCAGCAATAGAATAAGCAATATAACCAGCAAGTAAAGGTACCATCAGTGAGAATGCAAGCCCACCAATTTCTGCTAAATGAGATTCACCTACCAGTTTTTGTACGCCATCAACCATTTCAAATGAACCAAAAGCAAATGATAAAGCGATAATTAATCCACCTGCAACAACCATTGGTAACATGTAAGAGACACCCGTTAATAGATGCTGATAGAAACCTTTCTTCTCATTACTTGATTTTGCTGTTGAAGCAGAACTTGTTGGTTGATAGATTGTAGCTTCTTCAAAAGCTCTATCTAATTCTTGTGCAGTCTTTTTAAGAGCTGGACCGGTCTTAGTTCGGTACATCTTTTTACCTGCAAACTTACTTAAATTGACATCTATATCACATGCTACAATCACTACATCAGCAGAAGCCACCTCTTCTGGTGTTAATTCATTACCAACACCAACCGAACCACGCGTTTCAACTTTACACCACCACCCACGTTTTTTCGCTTCTTCTTCAATCGCTTCGGCTGCCATAAATGTATGAGCAACACCCGTTGGACAAGCGGTAACCGCAACAATACGTTTTACATCATTGCCTGATACAGAGCTTGTATTACTTTGTGTCGATTGTTCGAAAATAGAAGCTTTACTTTGTGCATCAATGAGTACTTGTTTAGGATCAGCAAAAATATCATTAAGATCACTAATAACATAAACCTTTTTACCGATAACTGTTTTATCACTGACATCACCTGAGCCAATAGCAACAGTTACGTCTGCAGATGCCACACTATCGACTATGTTTAAATTTAATGAATTAGCAGCTAAAACCAATTCGGCTTTAGCCAAACGTCCATTAACAGGGCCTGCATTACTACCCTCAATTATGTAAATATTCATGAATACTCCTATCCAGCAATGATTTCAATTTTATCCAACATATTGGTTACAGCCTGACGATCAGCAATACCAACTCCGGCTTGTCCAACAGATAACGCAGCAACACTTGAGGCGAAAACTAAAGTGTCTTTAATTGATTGATTGGTCATAACTCCATACATTAATCCACCAACCATTGAATCACCTGCACCAACAGTACTTACTACCTGACATTTTGGTGGTTTTGCTAACCATGCTTCATGTTTAGTTACCCACAAAGCGCCTTTGCTACCGAGTGAAATGACAACGTTTTCTATACCTTCATTAATAAGTTCCATAGCCGCCGCTTTTATTTCAGCTAACGTTGATAATTTGCGTCCTACAAACATTTCAAGCTCTTTATCATTAGGTTTTATTAACCATGGCTTAGCTTTCAATCCTGCAACTAATGCATCGCGACTACTATCAAAGACAACTTTTGGACAAATTGTTTTAACTTGCTCCATCCACTTGGTGAATTTGTCGAGTGACACTCCTGCTGGTAAACTACCACTAATGGCGATCATATCAAAATCTTTTAACCATTCGAGAGAATCTGTAACAAAACGTTGCCAATCTTGTTCAGTAATAGTAAAACCAGAAAAATTTAGATCCGTTACTTCGCTATTTTCCTCAGTTAATTTAACATTAATGCGAGTACGACCTTCTACAGTTTGAAATTTATCTTCAACATTAAGTGAATTAAATAATAAATTAAAACCATCACGGTTTTCTTTACCTAAAAATCCTCCTAGTGTTAATTTAACATCTAAATCTGATAATACTTTGGCGACATTAATTCCTTTGCCAGCAGGTAGTAAAGCATTAGTTTGAACTAAGTTAACATCACCAAGCTCTACTTTGGGACAAAATCCTAAAAGGTCATAAGCAGGATTCAAAGTAATGGTTGCAACGCGATAATTCATTATTCAGTTCCCTCACCTAAGCCACTTTCAATCGCTTTTCCAATTGCATCTAGTGCTTGAGCAGCATCATCACCGACTGCTGTAAACTGTAATCGACTGCCTTTTTTAGCACCAAGGGCAACAATTTTCATTAAGCTTGTTGCACTAACTGGCTCTGCTTTACCATCAAGATTTGCAACAGTGACTTTACTTTTAAATTCTTTCACTAATTTAACTAATACCGATGATGGGCGAGTATGTAAACCATTTGCATTCGGAACAATAAATTCACGAGTTAATACTTGATTATTCGTATCTGAAGTTTGATTTGTAGAGGACAATTCAGTTTCAGGCTGATTTGAATCTGTAGATGGATGGTTAGAAACCAATAAATCAATAATTTTATCGATATTGGCTGACAATAAAAGATCTAATTTTTTATTAAATGCTAAAGAGGCCAAATTATTTACAACGTCGGCAATAGCATCATTAACCATCGACATGGTGATAAGCAATTTAACTGGTTTACCATCTTCATTTAAATCACTTATTGTACGACTGATCGCTATCGCGTTTTTTAAATTACCTTCTTTACTATCATTAAACCAAACTCCACAACCCAAATAGTTTGGTTTATTCTCCAGCACACAAGTAATAAAATTAGTATTTACTGCATTTTGTTGTTTTAAACGTGAAGCATTTAACGCTTGTAATGTTCCTAAACTATCAGCGGGAATATCCAATAATAATGATGATTCATTTACACTAAATTGGCTATCTTCTATGCTTGGTTTACCAGTTAAAATAGCAATTGCTTCATCTGCTGATTTAATGTTTTTGATGCGTTCTTCAACACCATCAGCGCTAAGCACATGTGTTAATTGACGAAGTAACTCCAAATGCTCATCAGAGCTAGCTGCAATACCGATGGCTAGATAAGCCTTTTCGCCATCATCACCCCATTCAACTCCGTTAGGAAAGCAAAAAACTTGCACACCTGTTTTTTTAACTAAATGACGAGTTTTAGTTGTACCATGAGGGATAGCAAGACCAATACCCAGATAAGTTGCTGCTTGATCTTCGCGTTCGAGCATTCCATCTACATATCCTTCCTCAACAAATCCTGCACTGGTTAAAGCAGCAGCTACTTTTTTTATCGCCTCAGTTTTGTTAGGGGCTTGTTCATTTAAATGGATATCTTCTTTAACTAAATGAAACATATAATAAATACCTCTGGGTTGCTATATTAAATCATCTAACATAATTCATATTATTTGCTTAAATAACGTTATTGAATCGTTTCAGCAATAATGACGAGAATTACATTAATTATCAAATAAATTATCTCTATTAATAGAAAATATGTGATCTGGATCTTCTTTTTGTATAAAATTTAACTAAATATTTTGTTAAAAAAACAACATGTTTTTTATAAAGTTCGATTCCGACTTAAACTACCACGGTAAATGAGTCGCCTAGGAATAACTGTGATTCCTGGTTGATAGCTTTCATTTTGCAAACAATTTAATAACATTTTTATTGTCATTTTAGCAACTTCTTTATGATCTTGACAAAGAGATATAACTTTACAAGGTAAGAAATCCAATAATTCATTATCACCAAACGTAGCAATAGTTAATGTTTCAGGTAAATGACCGAACTTTCTTAAGATTGCATCAATAGCCCCTTGAAGCAAAGAAAAGGATGTAGTAAAAATGCCGTCTGGTAATTCATGATTTTCTAACCATTGACTAAAAGCGATATCAGCGTCATGACGACTATAATTAGTTGCATATAAAAAATCAACTTTATTACTATTATCATGGTGATAATTATCAAGTCTAATATCGTTAAATCCATCTAGACGAAGTTGACTAACTGATAAATTAGGTGAGGCACCAAGATAAACCATCGCCCCCTGAACAACATCATTAAAAGCTTGAGCCAAGGTTTTAGAATCTTGTTTATCCGCCCCTACTATATTCCTAAATTTAGAAATGGGTAAGATTCTATCAAGAGCGAATAATGGAATTTTGGAATTTTGCCAATCATCATAAAAAACATAATCGTCGACAGAAACAAATGATGAGGAAATCACTAACGCATCAACTCTCCGTTGTTGAAGATGCTTAACGCACTCTTTTTCGATTTGGGGATCATCTTCTGAACATGAAAGTAGCACTTGATAACCTTCTTTTCTTATCAATTGCTCTAAATAATTGGCAATCCGAGTATAACTAATATTTTCTAAATCAGGAATAATAATGCCAATAGTATGGGTTTTACCCGCTCTTAATCCTGCAGCAACCGCATTGGGCTGATAATCATGCTCTTTGACAACTGACATTACTTTTTCAATTGTTTGATCACTAACGCGATATTTTTTTGCTTTTCCATTTATAACATAACTAGCCGTTGTTTTTGAAACGCCAGCTATCAGTGCGATTTCCTCTAATTTCATTATTATTATCTCGGCAAAAGTATTGTCATTTATTTAACATGAATCAGAGAAAATAGTAAACAATCGTTTCTCTATTTGATTGAACATATTTAATATTTTTACTACTAATAGTTAAATATCTATCAATAATAGATTGCAATATTTTGATCATGAACTTTTTCTATCTGAACAGGAGTATCGAAAATATCTTCTAAAATAGTAGAATCCATTATCTGATCTGGATTACCTTGATAAATTAATTCTCCATTTTTCATTGCTAGAATATAGTTGGAATAGACCGAAGCAAAATTAATATCGTGAATGACAATAACAATCGTTTTACCCAATTCATCAGCAGCACGGCGTAACTGTTTCATCATTGCTACAGCATGCTTCATATCAAGGTTATTTAATGGTTCATCAAGTAATACGTATTCTGTGTCTTGACAAAGTACCATTGCAACATAAGCACGTTGACGTTGTCCACCAGAAAGCTCATCTAAAAATCGATCTTTATATTCAGTCAAATTCAAAAATTCAAGAGCCCGATTAATATGTACTAAATCATCTTTATTTAATCGCCCTTTGCTATAAGGATAACGGCCAAATCCAACTAACTCAAAAACAGTAAGTCTGCTGGTAAAACGATTTTCTTGCCTTAATACTGAAAGATAGGTTGCTAGTTTATCGCTTGGCGTGTTAATAACATCCATATTTTGAATCTTTACTAGCCCCTCATCAGCAAGCAATAAACGACTAATAATTGATAATAGTGTCGATTTACCTGCACCATTTGGACCAATAATCGCTGTAATACCACCTTGTGATATTGTTGCACTCACATTTTTTAATACCTGTATAGTTTGATATTTTTTACTAATATTATCAATTTCTATCACATTGGAACCTTTTTCAATAATAAGAAGATAAACAATGAACCACCAATAAATTCAATTACAATAGATAATGCACCTACCATGTTTAAGACATGTTCTAAAAACATCTGTCCACCAACAAGAAAAATTACACCTAATAAAAAAGCTGTTGGTAATAAAAAACGATGCTGGCTTGAACCACTAATGCTATAAGCTAAATTGGCAATAAGCAGGCCAAGAAAAGTAAAAGGACCAACTAGTGCTGTTGATATTGCAACTAGTACCGAAACAAGTAATAAAATAATGGTGACACTTTTTTGATAATCGACGCCCAAATTAATGGCATTATCACGCCCTAACGCTAATACATCGAACCTAAACCGCATCCTCCATAAAAAAAGCCCTATAACTGTGGCAATAATTAATGAAAAAATAATTAACATAGGTTCAGCTCGAGTAAATGTTGCAAAAATTCGGCTTTGCAATACAGCAAATTCAGTTGGTGTCATTAACCTCTGTAACAAATTAGAAAAACTACGAAATAGCGTGCCTAAAATGATCCCAATTAATAAAACTAAGTGAAGATTCTGTTTGAGCTTGGTAAATAATCCCCGATACAAAAATAGAGAAAATAAAATTAATAACAATGATTCAAAAATAAATTTACCAATAATTCCAATATAAGGAATACCTTGAGCATCAATAAAAAAGACGACCACCGTTTGAATCAATATAAACAAAGATTCAAATCCCATTATAGAGGGTGTCAAAATTCGATTATTAGTAACAGTTTGGAAAAGCAGAGTCGAAGTTGCTGCAGAAAAAGCCACTAAAATCATGGTTAAAACAATCCAAGCCCGATGACTTAAAATATAACTAATATTACCTTTTAAATTAAATGTCATAAAAAAAACAACACAAAAAACGGCAATACCTAGTAATAATAATATTGTTTTTCGACTTGAAATAAGGCGTTTTCGATTAACTAGCATGACGTTTTTTACTCAACAACACTAAAAAAATAATAGCCCCTACCACACCAAGAATAACACTAACGGGAATTTCAAACGGATAGCGAATAACTCGCCCGATAATATCGCAAAATAAAACCAATCCACTTCCGAATAAACATATCCAAGGTATGGTTTTACGAACGTTATCACCAAATATTAAACTGACAATGTTAGGTACAATTAATCCTAAAAATGGCAATACACCAACAACGACAACGACGATGCCACCAATAAGAGCTATAACAATAAGTCCAGTTAGCATGACTTGATTATAATTAAGCCCGACATTGACAGAAAAATCACGTCCTAATCCCGCAACGGTAAAACGATCTGCGCTCCAACATGCAAGTAAGGTAATGCCCCCAACTAGCCACAATAGCTCGTAGCGACCTTGTAAAATACCTGAAAAATCACCTGATTCCCAGCCTCCAAGTGATTGCAGTAAATCAAAATACATAGCAAAAAAAGTACAAATTGCACTAATCACTGCACCAAGCATTATCCCAACAAGAGGTACCATAAGTGCAGATTTAAAAATAATTTTGCGAGAAATAAACATGAATAATACAGTGCCGGCCATAGCAAATAAACTTGCTACCACCATTTTCATCATAACACTTGCGCCTGGAGCAAGTACCATCATCACTAATAACCCTAAACTAGCTGATTGAGTAGTACCTACTAGAGACGGTTCGACAAATCGATTTTGAGTAAGTAGTTGCATAATTAAACCGGCAACACTCATCGCGCTACCGGCTAAGAGTAAAGCCACCGTTCTAGGAACTCGGCTAACAAAAAAGATTTGTCGCATATTACTGTCAGACCAAAGATCGACTAACGTTACATGCCCTGCACCAATAAACAAACTTAATGCAGTCATTGCTAATAAAAAAACAATGCCTGCAATAAAATAAACTGTTTTAGTCATGATTTATTTAGTTTGCTGATGTTTTTTGTAAAACATCACTTATTTGGTCCATTAAACGACTATAGGTTTGGATACCACCAGAAATATACATTGATGTAGAATCTAAATAAACAATATGGTTTTGTTGCCATGCATCCGTTTTCTGAATTAATTCATTATTTAAAACTTGCTGTGCTGATTGAGCTTCTTTATTACCAATTGCATTATCTCTATCTAGAACAAATAACCATTGAGGATTAACGCTTAATACAAATTCAGAAGTTACTGCATTACCATGACGTCCTGCTTCTTGAAATATTGTTGCAGGTTTAAAACCTAGTACATCGAAAATAAAACCAAAACGCGATTTTGGTCCATAAGCAGACATTTTGCCACCATTAATCATAATAACTAAAGCGGTTCCTGCTGTGCTTGCTTTTGGATTTAACTGTTCAATTTTTTGATTAAAATCAGCAAGTAATTTTTTTGCTTCTTCTTGTTTACCAAAAATGGTACCTAACTGTTCAGTACGCTGCGTTAGGCTAGCTAAGAAATTATTAGGATCTAGATCAAGCGAGATTGTTGGTGCAATATCACTTAATTTTTTATAGACATCATTTGCACGTCCACCAGCGATAATCACATCGGGTTGAAGTGTACTTAGCACTTCATAATTTGGCTCAAATAAAGTACCAACATTAGTATACGTTTTATCTGCATATTTTGATAAGAAATCTGGGAAATGTACATCTGATTGAGGAACTGCCGTGACAGGAATATTTAATGCATCGATAATATCTAATGTTGCGGTATTAAATACTACCACTTTTTTTGGATTTTCAGGTACCTCGGTTTTACCTTGGGCATGTTCAACAACGATTGATGTTTTATTAGCGGCCGGTGCATCTTTTTTATCGTCACAACCAACCAATGCAAATAAAGCGGCTAGTAATACTAAAAATTTAACTTTGATAGATGAATACATTGTAACTCCTAATTATTAGCTTAGTTCAAAAGCGCATAAATGATAAATAAAATAATAATAATAATTATCATTTACACCAAATTGTAACTAAAAATAAATAAGTGTTCAATGAACTTTAAACAAACAGCAAAATAATACCAAAGAAATTGATAAAAACAGTAATTTTTAAAGTTGAAACAATGAGTTTTTATAAAAACTGCATATATTATTAATAATTACTTATCATCAGATAACTCTTTAAGTTTTCTAGTCAACGTATTACGTCCCCAACCTAATAAATGTGCAGCATCTTGTTTATGTCCACGAGTAAAATTCAAGGCACAATTTAATAAGATACGCTCAACATCAGTAACCGCCTCGGTTAAAATGCCAACCTTACCAGCAAGTAAGGCTTCTTTAGCCCAATGTTCCAGCTGATCTTGCCAATCAATATTTTTTTGTACTTGATTACTCTGTTGAATGCTAACTTCCTGACTTGTGACGTTTTTAGGTACAGTTAATTGCAATAACTCTGGCGGTAAATCTTGTACAAGTATTTCTTTACTTGAAGACATAACTGTAACCCAACGGCAAGTGTTCTCAAGCTGACGAACATTACCAGGCCAATTAAACTGACATAATACATCTAAGGCTTCAACACTAAATACTTTACTTTCTACCCCTAATTCTTTTGCTGTAGTATTTAAAAAATGTGCTGCCAGTTTTGGAATATCTTGAGCCCTATCGCGTAGTGGGGGTAATAAAATACGAATTACATTTAGACGATGAAACAGATCCTCTCTAAATTTTCCTTCTCTGACTCTTGCTTCTAAATCTTGGTGAGTTGCAGCGATAATACGTACATCGACTTTGACGGGTGAATATCCCCCAATACGATAAAACTGCCCATCAGCTAATACTCTTAATAATCTGGTTTGCACATCAAGAGGCATATCACCAATTTCATCTAAAAATAACGTTCCACCATTAGCTTGTTCGAATCGTCCATGACGAATTTGTGCTGCCCCAGTAAAGGCCCCTTTTTCATGCCCAAATAGTTCTGATTCAATGAGGTCTTTAGGAATAGCGGCCATATTAAGTGCAATAAATGGCGATTGTGATCGAGGACTGTGGGTATGCAGAGCTTTAGCGACCAGTTCTTTACCCGTTCCAGACTCTCCATTAATCAAAACACTTATTGATGATTTAGATAAACGACCAATAATGCGAAACACTTCTTGCATAGAAGGTGCTTCACCAATAATACCAGTGGACGCTTTAGCGGTGGTATTACTACTGTTTTTTTTACTTTGAGTTTGTAGTATAGCTCGCTCTACGAGTTGAATAACTTCATCAACATCAAAGGGTTTTGGAATATAATCATAAGCTCCTCTTTGATATGCATTCACTGCTGCATCAAGATCTGAATGAGCTGTCATAATAATAACAGGTAAGTCAGGATATTGTTCTTTAACATGGTGAAGTAATGTAAAGCCATCCAGCCCTGGCATTTTAATATCTGAGATTAAAACTGCAGGTTTTTGTGGATTAGTAACTAAAGCATCTATCGCTTCTTGACCACTTGAAAAAGTAATACAGTTAAAATGAGCATTGGTTAATGCTTTTTCTAATACCCAACGAATAGAACTATCATCATCAACTATCCAAACATTCATTTTAATTTACCTCACTGCTTAATTGGCAGATAGACAGAAAATTCTGTATGCCCCGGCCAACTATTAAATTCAATTTTACCGTGATGTTGATCGACAATATTATGTGCAATCGAAAGTCCAATTCCAGTACCGCCTTCATAACCACTTACCATTGGATAAAACAGTGTATCTTGTATATGAACAGGAACACCTGGTCCATTGTCTTCAATATCTATACGCGCGCATAGACGATAACGCTGCCCATGTAAAGTAACTTGAAACGCTGTTCTTGTTCTAATTGTTATCGTTCCGCTTTTAGTACCAATAGCTTGTAAAGCATTACGAGCAATATTTAAAATCACTTGCTCAATCTGCTCTGAATCATGAATGAATTCGGGCAAACTGGGATCATAATCACGTAAAATTACAACATTGATTGGCTTTTCCAGACAAAGCAGTGCATATATTCGTTCAATTGCTTTATGAATATTCTGTTCTTTTTGCTGCAATCGCTGTTGGGGGCCAAGTAACCTATCAACAAGATTCCTTAATCTATCTGCTTGTTCAATAATTACTTGCGTATAATCTTGCAATTCATTTTTAGGTAGTTCGCGTGATAATAACTGAGCGGCGCCTCTAAGACCTCCAAGTGGATTTTTAATTTCATGAGCAAGCCCCCTAACTAATTCACGAGCTGCACTTTGTTGGGCTTGTTGTAATTGCTCTTGACTTAACCGCTTATGATTATTTAACGGCGCCATTTCGATCAATACATGACCGTTTGTTAGTAATTGTGCCGTTAACGATAAGATATGTAATTCATTGTTAACAACTAAATTAACTTCGTTATCCGTAAAACCTTGATTTTTTTCTAATGCACGCAGCATTAATTCAATATCTAAAGAAAAATAGCTCAATAAATCTGGGAAACAACTTTCTAATAATTTTTTGGAACTTTGCGCCAATAATTGTTGCGCAGCAGTATTAGCATAAAGAATATTGAGTTTTTTATCTAATAACAAAATACTTGTGATCATCGAATCGAGAACAAGATTAGCATCAGATTCATTATCAAATGTCATCGTTGGATTTCCGTCCCCTTTAGAAACCACCACTAAATAGTGGTGGTTAAGGCATAAAGTGTTTACTTATAGACTATAGTACAATTCAAATTCAACTGGATGTGGCGTCATACGAACACGATCAACATCTTGACGTTTTAAATCAATATAGGCATCAATAGTATCATTAGTAAATACATTGCCACGAGTTAAGAATTCACGATCTGAATTTAATGCTTCCAATGCCTCTTCAAGTGAGCCTGCTACTTGTGGAATTAATTTAGATTCTTCTGGCGGTAAATCATACAAGTTCTTATCCATTGCATCACCTGGATGAATTTTATTGATAATACCATCTAAACCAGCCATTAGCTGTGCTGCAAATGCTAAGTATGGATTCGCTGCCGGATCTGGGAAACGAACTTCAATACGACGAGCTTTAGGGCTTGTAACAACAGGAATACGAATTGATGCAGAACGGTTACGTGCTGAATAAGCAAGCATAACAGGTGCTTCATAACCTGGTACTAAACGTTTATAAGAGTTAGTGGCTGGGTTAGTAAATGCATTAATCGCTTTAGCATGTTTAATAATTCCACCAATATAAAACAGTGCCATTTCAGATAGACCCGCATATTTATCACCCGCAAAAAGATTTACGCCGTCTTTAGCAAGTGATTGGTGACAGTGCATACCTGAACCGTTATCACCAAACATTGGTTTTGGCATAAACGTTGCTGTTTTACCATAGGCGTGAGCAACATTTTGAACTACATATTTATAAATTTGAACTTCATCAGCTTTTTTCGTTAATGTGTTAAAACGGCAAGCAATTTCGTTCTGACCCGCTGTAGCTACTTCATGGTGATGAGCTTCAACAACTAAACCAAGTTGTTCCATAATTAAGCACATTTCAGAGCGAATATCTTGTGATGAATCAACTGGTGGAAGTGGAAAATAACCACCTTTCACACCAGGACGATGCCCTTTGTTACCTTCTTCATATTTAGTACCCGAATTCCAAGCTGCTTCAATATCATCAATATGAACAAAACTACCTGACATCGGCGAACCAAAACGTACATCATCAAATAAAAAGAACTCTGGTTCTGGTCCAAAAATGACGGTGTCAGCAATACCAGATGATTTTAAGAAGTCTTCTGCACGTTTAGCTATTGAACGAGGATCACGATCATAGCCTTGCAATGTAGCTGGTTCTAAGACATCACAACGTATATTTAATGTCGTGTCTTCAAAAAATGGGTCAATAACAGCGCTTGATGCATCTGGCATTAATACCATATCTGATTCATTAATACCTTTCCAACCTGCAATTGATGAGCCATCAAACATCTTACCATCTTCAAAAAAATCAGTATCAATTTGACTAACAGGAATAGTAACATGTTGTTCTTTACCTTTAGTATCAGTAAAACGTAAATCAACAAATTTCACATCATTATCTTTAATTAGCGTTAAAACTCTTTGTATAGACATGTATCTTCTCCATTGAGGACAAATAATTGTTCAGTTTAAAAGGCATTCTTGCCGAGTTGTATACTATATGCAAATATGATGCCATTTTTTGACCATACTATTTTAGTGGATTTATCTTCAATAATAGTAACATAAATATACAAATTGCACTAAATTAAAGCAACAAGCACCAAATCAATGCACCAAAATTACTCATCGACCTAAAATGATCGTTTTCAATGCCCTAAAATAGATAAATTTTACTATATTAATCATTATTCAAGATTTATTTCTGATTTTTAAATTGACGTTTTTCTTGGTTTATTTATTTAGTTTATAGCCATCTAATCACCAAACATCATGAATTATAAAAATAATACGGAAATTAGATTTTGGATCAAATTACACAAATAAAATGGCCTCATAAAAAAACATAAAATTAAAATAACCTATTTAAATTATGTATCACTCTAATCTAAAAATTAAATTAGCATGGTTGTATGTAAATTAAGTTTTCTCTTTTAAGCACTGTATTTCAATGCATAATACCGTTATAATCTTGTCTTATTATTAAAAAATTAGGTAATTATATAAGTATGGACTTTATAACACTCGAAATTCTACCTTTTGTAAAAAATCATCTTTTGCTTTCATTAGGTTGGATTGCGCTATTTATCACAATTATCGTATTAACGATTAAAGGTAAATTATCAAAGGTTAAAATTATTGATAATGCTCAAGCGATCCATATGATTAACAGAGAAAATGCAGTTATTATTGATATTAGAACTGCAGATAGTTTTAAAAAGGGGCATATCACTGACGCTCATAATATTTTGCCTATCGATATTAAAAATTCCAGTTCAAAATTAATTGAAAAATTTAAAGAAAACACCATAATTTTGGTTGACGAAAATGGTTTATCATCTGCTAGCATTGGTGAAACACTTATCAAGCAAGGCTTTTTAAATGTGTCTGTGTTAAAAGATGGCATTGCTGGCTGGAATGGCGAAAATTTACCACTTGTAAAAAAATAATATTATTCAAAAATAAGGTTTTATCATGACAGAACAAAATAATACCCAACAACCTGAAACACAATTCGCAATTCAACGTATTTACACTAAAGATGTTTCATTTGAAACTAATAATGTACCTGAAATTTTTACTAAACAGTGGCAGCCAGATATGAATTTAGAATTAAATTCATCTTCGCAAACCTTAAATGAAGGCGTTTATGAAGTTGCACTACGTGTTACTGTAACGGTAAAACAGCAAGAAGAAATTGTATATATTTGTGAAGTGACTCAAGCAGGTATTTTTTCACTTATCGGATTTGATGAAAGCCAAGTTCAACATTGTGTTGGCTCTTATTGTCCAAATATTTTGTTCCCTTACGCACGTGAAGTGATTTCAAGTTTAGTAAATAAAGGTTCATTCCCACAAGTGAATTTAGAACCCGTAAATTTTGAAGCGTTGTATATGAATTATATTCAGCAACAAGCTGAAGCTGAATCTACTGAAACATTGCAATAGTTATATTATTTGAATTAATAAAAAGTTTTGGATTATTATGAAAAAAAATGCTGCTGTGACAGTTATTGGAGCGGGTTCTTATGGAACGTCTTTAGCTATCTTATTAGCACGAAATGGTCACCCTACATTATTGTGGGGACATAACCCAGATAAAATGACTGTTTTGCAGCATGACAGGCAAAATAAGCAGTTTTTGCCAGATATACCTTTTCCTGATCTGTTACAAATCGAAAGTAATTTACAAACCGCCGTATTAGCTGCACCTATTTTACTAATTGTCGTACCAAGTCATGCTTTTGCCAGCATCCTAAAACAAATTAAACCTTTCTTACGTAAAGATAGCAAAATTGTTTGGGCAACAAAAGGGCTTGAAGTTGATACAGGCAGATTGTTACAAGATGTAGCTAAAGAAATTCTAGGTGATAAAATTCCATTAGCGGTTATTTCTGGACCAACATTTGCCAAAGAGGTAGCTTCTGGTTCACCAACAGCAGTAACTGTCGCATCAACTAATGAACAATTTTTAACTGAATTACAAAATCTATTTCACTGTAGTAAAAGTTTTCGTGTTTACAGCAGTAAAGACTTTATTGGAGTACAACTTGGCGGGGCAATAAAAAATGTTATTGCTATTGGTGCAGGTCTGTCAGACGGTTTAGGCTTTGGTGCTAATGCCAGAACAGCGTTAATCACCCGGGGTCTTGCCGAAATGATGCGTTTAGGTGCAGTCTTAGGCGCTGATCCTGCAACTTTTATGGGAATGGCAGGACTTGGTGATCTCGTTTTAACTTGTACAGACAATCAATCCCGTAACCGTCGCTTTGGAATATTACTTGGTCAGAATAAATCTATTCAAGAGGCTCAAGATATTATTGCCCAAGTTGTCGAAGGTTGTAAAAATACCAAAGAAGTTTGGTCACTTGCACAAAAATACCATGTTGATATGCCTATCACTGAACAGATTTATAAAATTTTATATGAACATAAAGATCCTAAACAAGCAGCGATGGCATTGCTTGGACGTTCTCAAAAAGAAGAATTAAAAAGTTAGTTTTTTACTTAAACGTATAGTTAACCTGAAACTTTTTTACAAATTTCAGGTTGTTACTTTATTAGATATTTACGCCAATACCTTTTTCTTTTGCTTTAAGGTAAATATCATAACCAACATAGACATCAAGTACTGCTGTTCCAACTGTTTTAAATAAAGTAATTTGCTGCTCATTTTGGCGGCAAAGCTGTGGATTTAAAACTAAATCACCTAATTCTAAAAAATCATCTTTTGATACGAGTTTTTGTTCAATAGGATCAATGATATCACCCGCTTCGGCAAATACACCGTCTTTCGTATCAAGCACTCGAATATCGGCTTTTTCTACAATATTGCTTGGGATCTCGTGCATATCTGGCATGTATGCCCCTACTCCATTGATATGAGTTCCAGGCTTAACTAGATCACCATTAAAAGTCACTTCTTTTGATGTGGTGACAGAGGTAATAATATCCGCTTGATGAATATCTTCATCGAAATTTTCAGAAAAATACAGATTAGCAGAAAAATGTTCAAACCGTTTCTTCATTAACTCGGTAAATTGCTTACCTTTATTAGCATCCAGCCCAAAGATTGCCACATCGGTTAATGGACGAACGGTTAACATAGCCTCTAATTGTGAAGCAGCTTGTCCACCTGTACCTATCAACACGGCTCGCTTAGAATCTTTACGAGCTAAAAGATCGGTTGCAGCACCTTGCACTGCGCCTGTTCTAAGTTGGGTTACAAAAGTACCATCCAACATGGCGCAAACTTCACCTGTTTGTGGGTCTATCATCATGACTTGAGCCGGTACAGATGGTTTACCTAATTTAGGATTATCTGGAAATACCGAAACTATTTTAATTCCTACAATATCGTTACCTTTTATATGAGCAGGCATGAACAAGCATTGTCCTTTTTGCATATCGAAATTGATACGTAATGGCACATCACTATTTCCTTGAGTATAAATTTTTAAGGCCTGTTTATCTGCAGCTATTGCCTCTGGCATGGTGTAGAATTTTTCAATATCTTTAGCTGTTAAAATTAGCATATTGATTCCTTATTGATCTTTTCTATTTATTTACCTTTTTAGTATCTATAATCTATTTTTAAAATCAAGCGACATTATCTTAACATATAACAATTTGTTTTATTTGATTTATTTTTTAGTTTTTACATTTCTTGTATATTTTAATTATTTTCACTATTATTACATGGTGTAATTTTACACGATGCTTGAGAAATGAGATGTTATTTAAAATATTAAAATTTTTTTTAAAGATGTTATTCCATGTAAAAGTTCATGGGAATCTTAACAATTTAAAACAAGACAGATTGCTTATCACACCGAATCACGTTTCTTTCCTTGATGGTATTCTAATCGGCGTTTTTTTACCAGTAAGACCTGTTTTTGCTATCTACGCAGGTTATATCAATCATTGGTTAGTACGTCTAGCCAAACATTATGTGGATTTTGTGCCAATGGATCCAATTAGTCCTATGGCCATTAAACGTTTAGTTCGCGAAATTGAAAAAGGTCGTCCAATTGTTATTTTTCCTGAAGGAAGAATTACAGTAACAGGTTCCTTAATGAAAGTTTATGATGGCGCTGCTTTTGTCGCAGCTCGATCACAAGCAACCATTGTACCTGTCTGGATTGAAGGTGCAGAGTTTACCATAACCAGTCGCTTGAAAGGATTATTTAAACGTCACTTATTCCCTAAAATAACGATTCATGTGCTTGAACCAACATCCATTCCTATGCCGGATGCACCCAAAGCTAGTGAAAGACGCTATATTGCCGGTGAAAAACTTCATCAAATAATGATGAATGCTCGTATGGGAAGTCGTCCTAAATTAACTCTTTTTGAAGCACTGCTTGAAGCTCAAGTACGCTACGGCGTAAAATCACGGATGGTACAAGATCCCACAACTAATGAAGCAACTTATCGCAATTTAATTAAACAAATTATTGGTATTAGCTGCATTCTTTCTAAATTTACTCAGAAAAAAGAACGCGTTGGGGTTCTACTACCTAATGCAACGATTACCGTTGCTACCATTTTTGGTTTATCAGTTAAAAACCGTATTCCAGCAATGCTCAACTATACCGCAGGAACAAAAGGTTTAACCTGCGCAATTACAGCAGCTGAAATCAAAACCATTATCACTTCACGTAAATTTATCCAAAAAGGAAAACTCGACTATTTACTTGAAGAAATCAAAGATGTTAAATGGTGTTTCTTAGAAGATTTACGCAGTAGTTTAACATTTACCGACAAACTTTATATTGCCGTTCATCAGTTTATACCACGTTTAGTTAAACAAGCTCAAACCAGTGATGACGAAGCGTTGGTATTATTCACATCTGGTTCTGAAGGTAACCCTAAAGGTGTTGTGCATAGTCATGGTAGCTTGCTTGCCAATGTCGAGCAAATTCGAACCGTTATTGACCCAACGCCAGCTGACCGCTTTATGTCTGCATTACCGTTATTCCATGCTTTTGGTATCACCGCTGGGCTATTTTTACCAATATTTTCCGGTAGCCGTACTTTCTTATATCCAAATCCTTTACATTATCGTATGGTGCCTGAAATAATTTATGACCAAAACTGTACCGTTTTATTTGGTACGCCTACTTTCTTAGCCAATTATGCTCGTTATGCCCACCCTTATGATTTTATGCGTTTACGTTATGTGGTTGCTGGTGCGGAAAAACTATCTGACGCAGTACGTGAGCAATGGAAAGATAAATATGGTATTCGTATTCTAGAGGGCTATGGTGTTACTGAATGCGGACCGGTTGTGTCACTGAATGTTCCAATGGCATTTAAAGCTGGCACAGTAGGCCGATTATTACCGGGTATGACCTCAAAATTAATCCCAATTCCAGGTATTTCTGATGGTGGAGAATTACTCGTTAAGGGACCTAATGTAATGAAAGGTTACTTACGAGTAGAAAACCCAGGAAAATTGGAAGAACCAACCGCAACCAATGAACAAGGTCAACCGGAAAAAGGTTGGTATGATACCGGCGACATTGTTTCTATTGATAAGCAAGGTTTTTTAACAATCAAAGGACGGTTAAAACGATTTGCTAAAATTGCTGGTGAAATGGTTTCATTAGAAAGTGTTGAAGCGCTTGCTAAAAAAGTCGATTCTGAAGCTATGCACGGTGCAACAGTAAAAAGTGATGCAGCAAAAGGGGAAGCAATTGTATTATTTACTACATCGCCTGAGCTAAATCGCGAACAACTTAATCAAGCAGCTCAAGAACTGGGTATTCCAGCATTAGCTATACCGCGTGATATTCGTGTTGTTAAAGAGTTACCACTTCTTGGTACAGGTAAAATTGATTTTATTACCTTAAGAAAAATGGCTGACCAATAACTTAAGGATATCATATGAAACAACTGTCACTATTAAGCAAAGGCATGGTTGCGACCATGCTAGCGCAGTTTTTTTCAGCCTTTGCTGATAATGCAATCTTCTTTGCCATATTGGCATTCATTAAAAATTTACATTATCCAGAATGGAGCCAGTCAGCATTACAAATTGGTTTTGTTGTGCCTTTTATTATACTTTCCCCTTTTGTCGGTCAATTTGCTGATAGTATGTCCAAAGGAAAAGTTATGATGATTTCAAACGGTATAAAGTTATTAGGTGCCGGTTGTATCTGTTTAAACTTAAGTCCATTTGTAGGCTATTTTTTAGTTGGTATTGGTGCTGCAGCATATTCTCCAGCAAAATATGGAATTTTGGGAGAACTTACCAGTGGTGATAATTTAGTAAAAGCTAATGGATTAATTGAAGCATCAACGATTGCTGCTATTCTGCTTGGGTCATTAGCAGGCGGACATATTGCCGATCTTAATGTAACTGCGGCGTTATTTGCGTGTGTATTTATGTATGGACTTGCTGTAATTGCTAACATTTTTATTCCTAAATTACCTGCTGCAAGACAAAATATTCAATGGCAATTTTTAAGTATGGTCAAAGATTTTGCTAATACGGTTAAAATAATATTTACCAACAGGCAAGTACTGTTTACATTATTAGGCACAAGTTTATTTTGGGGCGCAGGTATTACTTTACGTTTTCTGTTGATCAGTTGGGTTCCTGTCGTTTTAGATATTCACGATAATGCCACACCAACCAACCTTAATGCTATTGTTGCTATTGGTATTGTAATTGGTGCTGGACTGGCTAGTACATTTATCTCAATAAATAACACATTACGTTGTATTCCAGCAGGAATTATGATGGGAATTATGGTAATTGCTTTTACATTACAAGGTAATATTATTTCATCTTATATTTTGTTAGTTGTCATTGGGGCTTTAGGTGGCTTCTTTTTAGTACCTTTAAATGCTTTTATTCAAAAAATAGGTAAAGATTTAGTTGGTGCGGGCAGTGTGATTTCGGTACAAAACTTAAGTGAATACACGGCTATGATGGTAATGTTAGGGCTTTACACTTTAGCTGTTGCTATGGATTTACCTGTTATAGCAATCGGTGTTGGTTTTGGCGGTTTATTTGCTATTGTAATTTTATTGTTATGGTTAGGATTAAAAAAACATGCAAAAAATTAATCTTTCAGAGATGATAACCGAAAGTCGCAATCCTAATAGCGAACATATTGATAACTGTTCAACATTAGAGATACTTAAAATTATCAATAATGAAGATAAACAAGTGGCGTTAGCTGTTGAAAAGGAACTTTATAATATAGCTCAAGCAGTTGATGCTATCAGCCAAGCTTTTTTAAAACAAGGTCGATTAATTTATCTTGGTGCCGGTACCTCTGGTCGATTGGGTATTTTAGATGCCAGCGAGTGCCCACCTACTTATGGCTCACCACCGCAGCAGGTCATAGGCTTAATAGCTGGTGGAACACCAGCTATTTTTAAAGCAGTTGAAAACGCTGAAGATAATCCTAATCAAGCTATCAATGATTTAGCCAATATTGATTTTGGCACTAACGATATTTTAGTCGGTATTGCAGCTAGTGGGCGCACACCTTATGTAATAGGTGGTATGCAATATGCCAAATCACTGGGAGCAATAGTTATTAGTTTATGTTGTAATCCTAAGGCACCAATGATTAAATTAGCAGACATCGCTATTACCCCAATTGTTGGAGCTGAAGTGATCACGGGTTCATCAAGAATGAAAGCTGGCACTGCACAAAAGTTAGTACTCAATATGCTAACTACCGCAAGCATGATCAAAATTGGCAAAGTTTACGGCAATTTAATGGTTGATGTTGAAGCAACGAATGCCAAGCTCATTGAACGACAAATATCAATCGTTATGCAAGCTACTGATTGCAGTCGTGAAACAGCAATAGCTGCATTGAATAAATGCAAAAAACATTGTAAAACAGCAATATTAATGATTCTTGCGGATATTGATGAGTTACAAGCAAAAAAAATATTGTTACAAAATAATGATTCTATTCGCAAAGCAATAAATAACCACCCTGCATAAATTGCTAAATAACACAAATTGGTATACCCAATTTGTGACTCAAGTCTAATTTTTCATTCACAGCAATTGAAATAACCATTTATAAAAACAATAATTTTGCTCTAATTTCAAATGTTACTATGTTCATTCATTGATGGATTTTTTGAAAAAACTAATTCAAATTTTATTTAAGTTTTATTTTATAAAAGGAAAATCTATGAAAAAATCATTACTAAAACTTAATATTGCCGCCGTCTTAATTGGTCTATTTGCTCTATCCCTCCCAACATTTGCGAGTAATCAAAATAATTCACATAACGTTGATAATCATCAAGTCGATATCAACCAAACTGCTGATGCCACTTTGGTTCAAACCCGATATGGTATGGTAAAAGGTCAATTCGATAAAATAAATAACGTTATTGTTTGGACGGGCATACCTTATGCCAAATCACCAGCTGGTCAACTAAGGTGGAAAAAACCCGTTGATCCTGAACCATGGGAAAGCGTATTAGATGCAACCCAAGCAAGCAAAGTCGCATTTCAGATTAAAGAAAATAAAGTTATTGGGTCAGATGACAGTCTAAATCTCAATATATATCGACCTAATAATAAATCGAATAATTTACCAGTACTGGTTTATATTCACGGTGGAAATAATCAAAATGGTAAAGCGGAGGAAATGACAGGAAATACCATGGTAAATGACATTGACGGTATTTTTGTCTCAATTAATTATCGTTTAGGACCATTGGGATTCAATCCACTTCCTGCCTTACAAACTGGTGATAAACTCGAAGATTCAGGAAATTATGCTCTACTTGATATTGCAAAATCCTTAGATTGGATAAAAGATAATATAACTAATTTTGGCGGAGACGCTAATAATATAACCGTATCTGGTTTTTCTGCTGGTGGGCGAGATGTAATGGCAATGTTAATCTCGCCTATTTTCAAAGACAAATTCCAAAAAGCAATATCTTTTAGTGGTGGCATGACTATTGCGGATAAACAAGATAGCGTAAAAGTATTTGCTAAGGCTATCGCTCCCCTTGTTGTTGAAGATAAAATAAAACCAACCCAAGAAGAAGCTTATAATTGGCTGTTAACTAATCACTCTGATGTAAGAAATTATCTTTATAGTTTATCTTCACAACGACTAGTATCACTTATGGGGAATGCTGGAATAAGAATGAGCGTTTTTCCACATTTATATAATGATGGATATGTCATTCCTAAAAACGGTTTTAATACTCATGAATATAATTCTGTGCCATTGATTATGTTAACTGGCACCGGCGAATTTTCATTATTCGCCCAAACATCCCCTTATTTTAGTGATGCTTTCAACAATGGTTTACCAACAGGCAAGAAACTTAAAGAATTTAATTTTACCAATAAATATGGGGGGCGTTTATATGACCTATTTAATGTAGCAGATTCTGCGCAGAAAATGGCTCCCTTTTATAAAGCCAAAATTTATGGGGTAGAAATAGAATTTGGTCAAGACACCAATAGTGTTGGTTCCCAAATGGCATTATTTGGTGCTTTTCATGGAGTTTTCTTACCATTATTGGATGCTAATTCACAAAATTATGATGGTTTCATTGGTAATGCATATAAAACTCAAGGCGCCAAACAATTAAGTATGACATTCAAAAAATACCTTAATAATTTTATTCATTCAGGTGATCCTAATGGAACTAATTTAGTTTATTGGAATAATTGGACCGCTGACCATAGTAAGGCAAATAATGCCTATTTATACATGAACGCAGATAAAGTAAAAGCCATTGCGTATATGGGAGGCAAAAAGTTTACCTACAGTGATGTACTTAATGAAATGGATGTTGATCAATCAATTAATCAAGAAACGAAAAATATCATCATTTCTGAAGTTTTAAACGGTCGCTGGTTTAGTGCTGAACTTGATCAAAGGTATAAAAATAAATCATTATGGATTAAATAAGTTAAGTAATCTTATGCACAATATATTCTGTATTATCATTTGATAACCATATATTGTGCCTAATAAAGATCATAAAAAAGTTTACAAATCGATAAAATAAAATTGAGTAACCAATAATCTAAATATTTTTTCAAAAAAATTATAGCAATTATCCAAACATCAAGAAATTCTTAATTTTAGGGAAAAAATAAATTATTTATTTTTGATTATTGTGATTTTTTTCGATTATAACGAGATGTTTTTTAATAACATAATCTATTATCTATGTCACAACTTTTAACAAATGCAATGATTTAATAATAAAATTTATAATATAATAAATATATTCTTTGATGGAATAAATATATTCTTTAATGGAATAAATATGCAGTCAGATTTACACTAAAAAACCTTTGCTTTTTTTGCGTGGTAAAAGAGTGACATTTTTTTATTGTAGCAAATAACTGAATTAGTAATAATTTTTTAGAGTAATTTTATAACACATTTATATTATTCAATAATATAAAAATCCGGAGGAAATCATATGGTAGGAATTATCCTAGCTACTCATGGGGAGTTTGCTGAAGGTATTCTACAATCAGGATCGATGATCTTTGGAGAGCAAGAAAATGTTAAAGCCATTACCTTGCATCCTAGTGACAGTCCAGAAAGTTTAAAAGAACGAATGCAGGAAGCAATCGCAACATTTGACAATCAAGATGAAGTATTATTTTTAGTAGATTTATGGGGCGGCACACCTTTTAATCAGGCTAATAATTTGTGTGGCGAACACAGTAATTGGGCGATCGTTGCCGGTTTAAATCTTCCAATGCTTATTGAAGCTTACTCTTCACGTTTTTCAATGGAGACCGCCAAAGAAATTGCTGCTGCAATTATTGAACCTGCAAGAGAAGGGGTCAAAGCAACTGTTGATGCACCAAATCAAAATTCACCAACAACCCAAGTATCTAACACAATACCAGAAGGAACGGTACTTGGTGATGGCAAAATGAAAATTGTCTTAGCGCGAGTTGATTCACGATTATTACATGGACAAGTTGCAACTGCTTGGACTAAATCAACCAATCCTAATCGTATAATTGTGGTTTCTGATTCCGTCGCTAAAGATGAATTAAGAAAAAAACTTATTCAAGAAGCTGCACCTCCTGGAGTTAAAGCAAACGTTGTACCAATTAAAAAAATAATTGAAGTATCGCATGACCCTCGATTTGGCAATACTAAAGCCTTGCTCTTATTTGAAAACCCTCAAGATGTTTTACGTGCGATAGAAGGTGGTGTCGATATTGATGTTCTTAATATTGGCTCAATGGCACATTCTGTTGGTAAAGTCATGGTTAACAAAGTACTTTCAATGAATGCTGATGATGTTGATGCATTTGAAAAATTGAAAGCCAAAAACGTTAAATTTGATGTTCGCAAAGTACCAAATGATTCCAATAGTAATATGGATGATTTATTGAAAAAAGCGAAAGAAGAATTAGCTGAACAAAAAAATTAGTTTTATTTAAGGGGTTATATATTATGACATTATCAATCGTTGCTATCATATTAGTGATAGCTATTGCCTTTCTAGCCGGTATGGAAGGTATTTTAGATCAATTTCAATTTCACCAGCCACTTGTTGCATGTTCATTAATTGGACTTGTGACTGGTAATTTAGACGCGGGTGTAGTATTAGGTGGATCGTTACAAATGATTGCTTTAGGTTGGGCAAATATTGGGGCAGCCGTAGCACCTGATGCCGCACTCGCCGCCGTTGCATCATCGATTATTTTAGTTTTAGGTGGTCAAGGCGTTGCAGGCGTATCAACAGCTATTGCAGTAGCTATTCCACTTGCGGTTGCTGGATTATTTTTAACTATGATTGTGCGAACTATCGCCGTTCCATTAGTTCATATGATGGATGCCGCAGCAGAAGAAGGTAATATTCGTAAAATCGAATGGTTGCAAATTTTAGGTATCTGCTTGCAAGGTCTACGTATTGCCATTCCAGCAGCTGCGTTACTTTTCATTCCTGCAGAAACGGTAAGAGAAGCCTTAAATGCAATGCCTGAATGGTTAACAACCGGTATGGCTATTGGTGGTGGTATGGTTGTTGCAGTTGGTTATGCAATGGTAATAAACATGATGGCAAACCGTGAAGTATGGCCATTTTTCATTATTGGCTTTGTGGTTGCCGCTATATCACAATTAACATTAATTGCCCTTGGTGCGTTAGGAATTGCATTAGCACTGATATATCTCAATCTTTCTGAACGCGGCAATTCATCAAATGGCGGTAGTAAAGGTGATCCGCTTGATGATATTTTGAATGATTACTAAGAACTTGGAGAAGAAAATGACAGATAGAATTCAATTAAGCAAAAAAGATCGTTTAGCTGTTGCTTGGCGTTCAACTTTCCTTCAAGGTTCTTGGAACTATGAACGTATGCAAAATGGTGGTTGGGTTTATTCTATGATCCCTGCTATCAAAAAATTATATACCACGAAAGAAGACCGCTCAGCAGCGCTAAAACGTCATTTAGAGTTTTTTAATACCCATCCATATTTAGCATCACCTGTTTTAGGTGTAACGCTTGCTTTAGAAGAAGAGCGCGCCAACGGTGCCGCTGTTGATGATGTTGCCATTCAAGGGGTAAAAGTTGGGATGATGGGACCTTTAGCTGGGGTTGGTGATCCAGTGTTTTGGTTTACGGTACGACCAATGCTTGGTGCTCTTGGTGCTTCATTAGCGCTTAGTGGTAATATTATGGGTCCTATTTTATTCTTTATATTATGGAATATTATTCGTTGGGGCTTTATGTGGTACACCCAAGAATTTGGTTATCGTACTGGATCGAAAATTACAGATAACCTATCAGGTGGTTTACTACAAAAAATTACTAAAGGCGCATCTATATTAGGGATGTTTGTACTTGCTGCTTTAGTACAAAGGTGGGTATCAATAAAATTCCAGCCCATTGTATCAACAGTCAAACTAGACAATGGTGCATTTATTGACTGGAATTCACTACCTGCGGGGGCTCAAGGTATCCAACAAGCATTACAACAAATGCAAAGTGGATTATCTCTTACTCAAGAAAAAGTCACCACATTACAAAATAACTTAGATCAATTGATACCAGGGCTTGTTCCGTTACTCTTAACATTCTTCTGTATGTGGTTATTACGTAAAAAAGTATCACCAATCATTATCATTGTTGGATTATTTTTAGTAGGTATCGCTGGTCATTTGATTGGTCTTTTATAAACTACTATTTTTGTAAAAATGTTTCAGGAAAGCATAATGTTTCAGTATAAAATTATGCTTTCTGTTAAACAGTCATTATCCTTTTCATCACACAATGTGACGAAAACACGGTGTGTATGAAAAGGATAGTGTTATCAATTCAACCTTAGTTATGGATAGGTAATAGATGGTTCAATCATTGAACACAAAAATTGATTTGACCGTGAAAGCAACCGCTTTTACTGGTTTATCTGAATATGGCAATATAATGATTGGTGATAAAGCATTTGAATTTTATCATCGGCGTGACCCTCGTAAATATATCCAAATTCCTTGGGATGAAGTAGATTATGTTATTGCATCCGTATTATTTGGTGGCAGATGGATTCCTCGTTATTCAATCCAAACAAAAAAAGACGGTACTTTCACCTTTGCCTCTGAAGATCCCAAAAAAACATTAAAAGCAATTCGTGTTTATATTGAGGGACAAAAAATGGTAAGGTCATTAGGTTTTTTTGATGTTTTAAAACGGGCTTTTATTCGTAAAAAGAAGAAAACACAATAGACCAGAAAATAAAACATCGTCAGTATTATTTTTATCCATTTATGACTAAATAAATTCAAAGCAAGCAATATCACGCCTAGCTTCAACAAACAGACATTGCACTTTTTTCTAGAAAGAGTATAATTTCGGGGCTTTGATTTTGTCCATGTTGGGCAAAAGAAAGATTATTTTTTAATTTAAGAGGATGTTATGGTAACTATTCGTTTAGCTCGTGGTGGCTCTAAAAAGCGCCCTTTTTATCAAGTAGTTGTCACTGATAGCCGTAACCCACGTGATGGTCGTTTTATTGAGCGCGTTGGCTTTTTTAATCCAATTGCACAAGGTAAAGCAGAAGAATTACGTTTAGATCTTGATCGCGTAAATCATTGGGTAGGTTTAGGTGCAACAGTTTCTGATCGTGTGAATGCATTGATCAAACAAGCACGAAAAGCTGCTTAATTGAGTAATAAATAGTAACTGTAATGATGAATACTGAGAATCTAATCGTTGTAGGTAAACTTGGTTCTAGCTATGGCATTCGTGGTTGGCTCAGGATTTTTTCGTTTACAGAATTTTCAGATAGCATTTTCGATTACACACCTTGGTATATCCAGCGTGCTGGCAAATGGCAAGAGGTAATCGTAGAAAGCTTCAAACCCCATAATCAGGATATGATTGTAAAACTCAAAGGCGTTGATGATCGTGATCAGGCCAATGCATTAACTAATTTTGAAGTGTATGTTGATGCTGAAAAATTTCCAGAACTTAACAATGGAGATTTTTATTGGAAAGATTTGATTGGCTGTCGAGTAAAAACAGTTAACGGTTATGATTTGGGTCAGGTTACTGACTTAATGGAAACTGGCTCGAATGATGTATTGGTGGTAAAAGCAAATCTAAAAGATGCATTTGGAGCAACAGAACGTTTAATTCCGTTTGTTGATGATCAATTTATAAAACAAGTTGATTTAACAGCAAAAACAATTGTGGTCGATTGGGATCCCGCTTTTTAATTGGTAAGGTAAGAATATGTGGATTGGCGTTATTAGCCTTTTTCCCGAAATGTTCCAAGCAATTACCTGTTATGGTGTGACTGGTCGAGCCGTAAAAAACGGACTGTTAACAGTAGAATATTGGAACCCGCGCGATTTTGCGCATGATAAACATAAGACTGTCGATGATAGGCCTTATGGCGGTGGTCCCGGCATGTTAATGATGGTACAACCACTACGCGATGCAATTCATGCAGCAAAAACAGTAGCAGGTAACGATACAAAAGTAATCTATCTTTCCCCACAAGGGCGCAAATTAAACCAACAAGGTGTTTGTGAGTTATCACAATATCAAAAATTGATTTTGATTTGTGGTCGATACGAAGGTATAGATGAACGCGTTATCCAAACTGAAATTGATGAAGAATGGTCAATTGGGGATTACGTGTTGAGTGGCGGTGAATTACCGGCGATGACGATGATTGATGCATTAGCAAGGTTTATTCCTGGCGTATTAAATCATGAATCATCAGCAGAAGAAGACTCTTTTGCTAACGGGTTACTTGATTGTCCACACTATACTCGACCTGAGGTGTTAGATGGAATGGCGGTGCCTGACGTATTAATGTCTGGTCACCATGAAGCGATTCGTCGCTGGCGATTAAAACAATCCCTAGGACGAACTTGGTTGAGAAGAGAAGATCTTCTTGAAAATCTAGCTCTGACTGATGAAGAGCAATGTTTACTCACTGAATTCCAACGTGAATATCGTGATGAACAGAGCCATTAATATTTCAGTATAACTAGTAAGAGACAAAATTATGAAAAATGCAATTATTCAGCAATTAGAACAAGAACAAATGAAAAAAGACATCCCGTCTTTTCGTCCGGGTGATACGGTTGAAGTAAAAGTATGGGTTGTTGAAGGTAACAAAAAACGTCTTCAAGCTTATGAAGGTGTAGTTGTAGCAATTCGTAATCGTGGTTTACATTCTGCATTTACAGTACGTAAAATTTCGAATGGCGAAGGTGTTGAACGAGTATTCCAAACTCACTCACCAATTGTTGATTCAATTACTGTGAAACGTCGTGGTCAAGTACGTCAAGCTAAACTTTACTACTTACGCGAACTTCGTGGTAAAGCAGCGCGTATTAAAGAACGCCTTAACTAATTCAAATTGGTTAATATTTAATAAACTGATTAAATATATCCAATTAAATATGGTCACCTTTATGGTGACCGTTTTTATGTATATAGTAAAAGTTCATTCCCGCCAACAATCGTTGACAAAATTCAAGCAATATCTAGATCAAATGAAGGTAACATTATGGATAACTATCTTGTTGCGATTCTTGCCACTACAACCAAGTTATTCGCATTAATGACACCACCAGCAGTGCTAAGTGCATTCTTAAGTGGTACTAAACAAAATGATGAACCACAGCGTCGAAAAATTGCACTTAAAACATCGTGTGCGGTGTTCATTATTGGCATTGTGTTGTTCTTTTTTGGTAATACTATGTTTAGTGTTTTCGGTTTTACCCTAGATGCATTCCGTATCGGTTCTGGCGCGTTACTGTTTATCACTGCAGTAGCACTGATGAATGACTCTCCAGATAAAAATAAAATTAGTAGTGATGAGGATATTAGTGTTGTACCGCTTGCAATTCCTCTTTGCATGGGTCCTGCTTCTATCGGTACAATTATTGTTATGGGAACAAGTTCAGTGGGTTTTGCTGCCAATATGGTTGGTGCAGTTTCATTGTTTATTGCTTCTTCGGGCATTTATGCCATGCTTTTATGTGCAAAAAGTATTGCAAAAGTATTAAAAAATACCGGTATTGCTATTTTATCAAAACTAACTGGACTACTAATATCGGCAATTGCTGCACAAGTAGTTTTCACTGGCATATCGGCTTTTCTAAAATAACCAACCTTTATTGACAAATTTTTGTTACGTTATTATGTAAAATAGCGTAACAATTGAATTTGATACCTTATTTAAGATTAATTTATGAGTATTTATCCATTAATTGAATATAAATAATCTTAGTTATTAATGATTAAATTGCGTTTTTTATTGTAGTAATAAGAAGCTAGAATAATGATAATTAAGACAACTTCTGACAATAAAATAAAATGACCCGACTCACCAAACCATACACCAACAATAATCACAATATTAACCATAATTGAAATCGCTGCTAACCATGGAAATAATGGTGATTTAAATTTAATCATCTCTTTAGGATACTTACCACTATTAACGCCTTTACGAAATTGATACTGACACCAAGCGATAATAATCCACGCAAAACAACCTACTTGTCCTGTACCTGAAACTAAATAGAGATAGAGCTTTTCAGCAGCAATATATTTAGAAAATAATGAAACCAAAGCAATAATTGCAATGAATAAGATGCCTTTAGTGGGGACTCCTCGTTTATTGACATCTGAAAAATATTTAGGCGCTAAATTATCCTGTGCCATTGACCATAACATACGTGAACTGGCATAAATAGCTGAGTTGGCCGCCGATATCGCAGCACAAAAAATAACAAACAACATCATGTAAGAAGCAAAAGTAATACCCGCTTTATTAAATACCCACACAAAGGGACTAATTTCATCATGCACGGTTCCATATGGGTAAACTAATGCTAAAACCGCAATGGCTAATACATAAAACAGAATAATTCTGAATGCGACACCTGTAATAATTTTAGGTAATACTGTTTGAGGTGACTCAGCTTCACCTGCTGCACTACCAATTAATTCAACGCCTTGAAACGAATACGTCACAATGGTCATACATACAAAAATCGATAAAAAACCGTTAGGAAACCAGCCATGTTCTGTTTTAAAAGTAGGTAATATATGAGTTTGAGTATATTGCTGATACAGAAGATAAATGCCAATACCAATAAATGCTATAATTGCCAGTACTTTAATGGTTGAAAACCAATACTCACTTTCACCAAAAGCACGCACAGAAGTTAGATGAACTGAGGTTATAACAACTAAAATCAATAAGCTAAAAAGATAAATAGGAATAGCAGGAAAAAATTGGTGGGCAATCATAGAAGCGGCTGTTAAATCTGCTGCCATAGACAGAACCCAACTAAGCCAATATAACCAACCAATGGTATAACTCCAAATCGGATTTGGAATAAACATCAATGCATAATGTTGAAAAGAGCCAGCATGTGGAAATGCACAAGAAAGCTCACCTAAACATAACATTGTTGCTAACATTATGCTACCAGCCATTAAATAAGCGATGATAGTCCCCAATGGCCCTACCGTTGTTAATGGTGCAGCGATACCAATAAATAAACCGGTACCAATCGATCCCCCTAACGAAATCATTAGCAGATGACGATTTTTAAGATTCTTTTTTAAATTACTGGGATTTTGGCTTTGTTGTGATGCTGATGTTGCCATGTATAAACCGCCTAATCATTGATAAAAACTGCTGGTTACCCAGCAGTTAACACAAATTAATAGATAAACCGTTTTTCTACACCACTAGTTTGACAAGCCATTAGCAAGGCAGTGTAATCAAGCTCAAATCCAATCATATCACCGACTTTAAGAGTTTGAGTCACATCTTCAATATCGACTAATGTATGATCACTGGTTTGACCAAGTACAGTAATGTTATCATCGATCGGCACACAGCTTTCAGCCGGTACATCTTGACGTCCAAAAGCAAGCAGCGCTCGTTTACGTACGCCATGATCGACAAACGTTTTACTATTTAGAAAAGCATCTACCCCTAACTCACCAACTGGAACGGTTGGTTTACTATTAAGCTCAATAATTTGTGCATATAATTTATACATATCACTACAAGCTTTTTCTACAGGTTTATTTGAGTGATGAAATTCATCAAGATATTTCATATCTACATACTCAATACCAAACTCATGTAAACCACCAATCCGGATGTGATTTAGTCCTTCAGGCCAGATACCCTTATCTAATAAATGATAACTAGTACAATTACCGGCTGATAAATATTGTATTTTAATATTGCAAGCATTTTCTACTTTACGCGCAATTTCTAAAAAGTCTACTCCATTTTTAACTGTCGGTAGCACAGTACCGTAACAGTTAAAATTGGTGCCAAGCCCATAAAGCTCAACACCCGGTAAAGATAAAATAAGTTTGACCGTATCAATAATTTCATCAATATGTTCAAACCAAATACCTTCGCGTAAATCACCCATATCAACCATTAATAAAACTTGGTGAACCTTTTGTTGCTTGACGGCTTCGTCTGAAAGTGCTTGAATCACCGTTTTTTCACTGTTTAAGCTAATATCTGCATATTTAACTACTTCACTAATTTCGCTTAAACAAGGACTACGTAACAGGCAGGTTTTACACCCTAAAGCATCTTTTAATTTTTTCAAATTATAGGTTCTTGATTCAGCAATAACATCAATACCGCCATCTAGAACTGCTTTTGCAGTTTCAACACAACCATCAAACACTTTATTAACTGCCATTACTTCAATGCCGTGTTTAGCAAGTAACTCTTTTTCAACACGAGCATTGTCCTTTAATTTTCCTAAATCAATTTCCAATACAGGTTTGTACATAAATTTACTCCTCTATATCTTATTGTTGTTGCAAGCGATTACGTTTTTGTGCGCGATGATATATCCATTCAGCTAACACAATTGCAAGCACTGCACCACCAACAATTTTCGCGATATACTCAACATAACCACCCATATCGATTTGTGCTGGTGGAATAAACACTAAGATCACCGCAAATAGCGTAGATAAGAAGCCTAAACCAGGTAAAACAATTGGTAATACTTTACCAGGGATCTTAAAGCTACGTGGTACATCTGGTTGAGTAATACGTAAGCGATAGTACGCAATAAACATCACTAAATAAGGAATAAAGTAACAAATGGTTGTTAATGCGGTTAACATCCAATAAGCAGCAGCAATACTTGGTGATACGAACGTTGAGAAACAAAGTACGGTCACAATGATTGCTTGGATAACTAAAGCAAATGCTGGTGTTTGATACACAGGATGTAAACGACCAATGCGTTCACCAAGCAAATTATCCTCTTTAGATGCTTCTTGTAACATATAGATAGGCCCAACTAACCATGAGTTAATTTGACCTAATGCACCAAAGAATAAACAGATTGCCATTACTGGTAATAACCAAGGCATATGTAGCTCTTTAGCAGCAGCCTCCATTGCTTGCATTACACCGGCAACAATATCAGTATCGGCAGCAGGTAATAAGGTATTAATCGCCCAAGTACCAATCATATAGATACCAACGATAACAATTGCAGATACAGCCATCGCTTTAGGAAAGTCACGTTGTGGATCACGAGTACGACCAGCAATCATTGGTGCAACTTCAAGTCCAGCAAAAGCAAACATCATGCTTGATAAAAAGACAATTGTATCCCAGCTACTTAAATCTGGAATCCAATCACTAACATGACTATAGTCAGTTGCCATTGGGTGGCCTGTCATCAACCAGACAATTGCCAATAAAACAATGATAGCAGCAGGAATAAACACCCCTAACCATGCACTAACACTGTTTATAATTTTAGTCCATTTCATACCTTTGATATTCATTAATGTTAAAATCCAAAATACCACCATGGAACCAACACCAATAAACACCTGATTTTGGGCTAACTCGGCACTAAACATGTAACCAATTGCAGTAAAACCAAATTGTAACATTAATGGGAAGAATAGAACGCATGAGAATAAGAAACAAACAACCACTATCCAGCCAACTCGTTTACCAAACGCTTCTTTTACCCAAACAAAAATCCCCCCATCTTTTGGCCAACCAGTAGAAAGTTCACCACAAACCATCGCTAAAGGGAAAAACAAACAAAATGCAGCAAGAAGCCAAAGCACCATTGCTGACGCTCCGTAAGGAGCAACATTAGGAATTTGACGTAAACTTAGTATGGCTATGACATTCATAAATACAATGTCTTTAATACCAAGTAAACTTGAATCTTTAGAATCACTCATAATAACCTCACATTATAATATCTGGGGCGAGAAGTGCCCCAGATAACTCATGATTAATACACGTCGTATCCAACCATATCCTCGTAAGTGTCCTCACGGCGAATCAATCGATCTTTACCTTTTTTATCAATCATAACAACGGCAGTACGCGGTCGATTGTTATATACTGTTTGACTTTCGATGGTATAAGCTCCTGCATCAAGGAATGCAATGATATCCCCAACTTGAGTGTCTTTTGGTAATAAGAACTCTTCACCTTTTACACCTACATGGAAATAGTCACCACCATCACATAAAGGTCCAGCAAGTTTAATGTATTGATCATGCTCTTCGGTAATTCTTGACGCATCATACACATAGAAGAACCAATCAAAATGCTGACTATCAGATAACACGCTATAACCTGCGTCAACAAATTTCCATTCAACATGTTCTTCAATGTTACCGTCTAAATCGTAATTTGTTTTACGTTTCTCACAAGCAACTTCGGTTAATAATACAGCAGCTGACCCTGTTACTTTACGACCTGGTTCAATACAAATTTCAACATCGGTACGCCATTTATGTACTTCTCTAATCACTGCATCAGCAAAATCTTGTGCAGTAATACCAGCATACATATTATCCTGTAATGGATTACCATTTTCTTCGTCATATTTATATGGAACTGGAATACCGCCACCAACGTTAATTAAATCCAATTTAATACCAAGGACTTCTTCTAAACGGCGTGACTCATCGACTAATACTTTCGTTGCTTTAGCAAATGGTTCTGATTCTGGTACTTGATCCCCTACGTGCATATGTAAACCACGTAAATGTACATAAGGCATTTCAAGAATACGACGACAGGTTTCTTCCGCTTGTTCTAAGTCAATACCTGATTTAGCATGATATGCCGTAACAAGTTCCGCATGAGTTGCTGATGGTACATTTGGTTCAACTCGCACACAAACATTCGCTACTTTCTTCAATCGACGTGAAATTTCATCAATGATATCGAGTTCATATAAGCTATCAACATTGATAATATAAAGATCATTTTGAATAGCAAATTCTAAATCAACCGGTTTTTTAACCACGCCATTGAAAACGATTTGACTACCTGGAAAACCGATCTCTAGACATTTACGCACTTCAAACATTGAATTTGCTTCAGCATAAATACCTGCATCTTTAATTGCTTTTAGCACACCCATTACAGAACATGTTTTTGACGCATAGAAAATCTTAGTATTTGGATGAGCTTTAAACGAATCTTTGATTTCTTGAATATTACGGTCAATTTCTTTTTCAGAAAATACGTAAAAAGGTGTTGGATATTTCTTTGCTAATTCTTCTAAATTTACGCCATCAAAACATAATTTACCGTTTTGAGCACTGAAACGACGATCTTTGGTTATAAGATCTGAGCGTAATTTGTTATAATTTGACATAATTTTGTCGGACATAAGACCTCCAGTTAATTAGTACATAAAAAGTACATAAGAAAACAAGCAAAATGGCTTTTCACTTGCAATGCAATCAGCATGCCAACTTATAAATTATTAAAAATCAATTTATTATAAAAATAATTACAAAAACAATATTGGTCATATTGTTTAAAACATGTTTTTATGACAAAAATTTGTCACAAATTTATTAATGGTTGAAAGGTATTTAAATTAACGTAAGCTAAACTTAGCTAATAAGCTAAATTAAAAAGGTACTAATATCATGACAATCGATCCTGAATTATTACAATCATTAGAAATATTCAAACATTTTTTTGATTTAATCCATCAGCCAATGGCTATTATCGATAAAGAAGGTAAATACATTTATTATAATCGGGAAAGTGCAGAACTTGATGGTTATCCTATGGAACAAGCCATTGGTAAACCAATGCTTAAAGTTTATCCTAATTTAAGAAAAGAAGATAGTACCATGTTACAAGCTTTACAACAAGGTAAGGAATATCAGGATAATTATCAAAGCTACTATAATCATGTAGGTAAACTTGTTGATTATATGCATACCACCGTACCACTTTATAACAAGCATAAAGATATTATTGGTGCGATCGAAATAGGACGAAATTTATCAACTGTTAGACAATTACAAGATCAAGTATTCAAACTTAATAGTAAGTTATATCAAAATAAAGACCAACCATTACCTGAAATCGTTTTTGTATCACAGAAAATGCAAAAGGTTATTGATCAAACAAATATTTTAGGGGCGAATGATGTGCCAGTTTTAATTGTTGGTGAAACTGGAACGGGTAAAGAGCTTTTTGCTCATTTGATACATCAAACGAGTCACCGCCGTAATAATGCATTTATTTCGTTAAATTGCAGTGCTTTACCAACCACATTGATTGAAAGTACCTTATTTGGGACAGTCAAAGGTGCATTTACTGGTGCTGAAAATCATCCTGGCTATTTAGAACTGGCTAATGGGGGCACACTATTTCTTGACGAACTTAATGCTATGCCACTTGATATGCAAAGCAAATTACTTAGATTTTTACAAGAAAAGACTTACTGGCCATTAGGTGGCAATAAAGAGCAACATGCCGATGTAAGAATTGTTGCCGCCATGAATGAATCGCCAGCAGAGTTATTAAAAACGGGGAAAATGCGAAGTGACCTATTTTATCGATTAAATGTAGGATTAATTAAACTCCCAGCACTTCGGGAAAGGAAAGAAGATATTCCTGTATTAGCTCGATACTTTATTGATAAACATAAAACAGATGTAAATGTTGTGATAACAGGTATTAGTGAACACGCATTACAACAACTCATGTCTGCTCCTTGGCCGGGAAATGTAAGAATGCTTGAAAATGCAATCGTACGTAGTATAGTCTTACAAAATGAACCGGGAGAATTGCAACAAATTATCCTTGACGACGAACTATTTGACATTCACAGCCCTTACCCAGAAAATCAATCTGAAACTAAATTTGAAAAACCAAGTACAAGCATAGTTGCAAGCAATAACAACTTAACCGAACAAGTTGAAAATTATGAAAAACAACTTATTATTGATGCATTAAATCAAGCAAACGGTAAAATTATTGCTGCTGCAAAACTATTAAATATTTCACGGACTACATTACAATATAAGGTAAAAAAATACCATATTCAAATGGGAGTAATAGATAACTAGTCTCTGTTAATCAAAGGCTTGTGCGCAGGCAAATGCACTGCTCCAGGCCCATTGAAAATTATAACCGCCTAACCAACCAGCTACATCAACAACTTCACCAATAAAATAGAGATTCGGATGTGATTTAACCGCCATCGTTTTTGAAGATAACGCATCGGTACTGACTCCTCCTAATGTCACTTCAGCTGTTCGATATCCTTCCGTACCATTTGGCGTTATATACCATTGAGTCAATGTATTATAAAGGTCTTGTTGCTGCTTCGGGTTAAGTTGCTTAACCGTTATGTCTGTTATCAATTTCAATTGTATTAATGCCTCAATCAGCCTTTTAGGTAAAATCTGTGATAAACAATTTTTTAGGGTTTGATTGCGATTTTGTTCAAGTAATGGTTTAAATGTTGATTCAAATGATCTATCTGGTAATAAGTTAATAATGATTGGCTCCCCGGCTTGCCAATAACTAGAAATTTGTAAAATTGCGGGTCCTGATAATCCACGATGGGTGAATAATAAGTTTTCTTTAAAACGGATTCGTTCATTAGATACTTCAACCGGAACAGCAATTCCTGATAACGTGGATAATACTTCTAACAACGGTTTATGTAACGTAAATGGCACCAGTCCCGCTTTTACTGGTACAACAGGGATAGCTAATTTTTCAGCTATTTTGTATCCGATAGAGGTCATGCCAAGTGCTGGCATCGACTGTCCGCCCGTTGCCACAATTAACTGTTCAGTTTCAATACAACCTTGTGAAGTATATAACTTAAATCCTTTATCTACAGACTCAACTTCTTCTAATTGTGTTTGTAGCATAAATTTAACTTGTCCTTTTTGACACTCCTGTACAAGCATATCGACAATATCTTGAGCTGAATTATCACAAAATAACTGACCATGATCTTTTTCATGATAAGCAATCTTATATTCATTAACTAATTGAATAAAATCCCATTGGGAGAATCGTTTTAAAGCAGATTTACAAAAATGCGGATTTTGAGAAATATAATTACTTGCTTCAACAGTGAGATTAGTAAAATTACATTTACCACCACCAGACATTAATATTTTACGGCCAATTTTTTTACCATTATCAATTATAGTGACATCATAGCCTCTTTGTCCTAATAATCCCGCACAAAACAGCCCTGCTGCTCCAGCACCTACAATTGTAATTTTCGTTTGCATATTTAATATACATTACTCAAAGAAAAAGATGACGTATTATAGCAGTATAAATCTTGCGATTCTAACTACCTCAATCTTGAAAAAATTGTGAAAACATTGTCTATTTTGATGCTCATAATTTCCTTTTTACAAACTTTTTTTGATCAAATATTAATTCTGATTATGAAAAAAACGATCGTTTACCAAGATTTTATCCTAATAAAAATTTAATTTTAATAAAAACAGATAATTAAAATCAGATATTAGCTTCATTAATAACTTTAATATAAGTTATTAGAAGATTGACTTATAAGTAATATTTATTTGACCAAAATACTATTTTTCTTTAATTTCTTAGTCATTATGGGATTAAAGCCTATTTTTTCTTAAATTATAAAAGCGATGAATTAGAGGCAATGATATGTTATATAACCAGCATCATGAAAAAGATAACTGCGGATTTGGTCTAATAGCTCATATTGAAGGGCAACCAAGTCATAAAGTGGTGCGTACTGCAATACACGGGCTTGCCCGAATGCAACACCGAGGAGCCATACTATCAGACGGTAAAACTGGTGATGGCTGTGGCCTTTTATTACAAAAACCTGATCGTTTTTTTAGACTAGTTGCACAAGAAGCTGGCTGGCGTTTAGCTACCAATTATGCTGTTGGTATGCTATTTTTAAGTCAAGACGAAAAAGAAGCACAAGCTAGCCGTGATATTGTCGAAGAAGAACTTGCTAATGAAACTTTATCTATTTTAGGTTGGCGTGAAGTACCTATCGATAAAAGTGTTTTAGGCGAAATCGCCTTATCATCACTACCACAAATTGAACAAGTTTTTGTCAATGCCCCTGCTGGATGGACTAAAATTGATTTAGAGCGTCGTTTATATATGGTGCGTCGCCGTATTGAAAAACGAGTACAAGATGATACTTTTTATGTATGCAGTTTTTCAAATCAGGTTAATATCTATAAAGGCCTTTGCATGCCTAAAGATTTACCACGATTTTATTTAGATTTAGCGGATCTGCGTATGGAAACTGCAATTTGTTTATTCCATCAACGATTTTCAACCAATACGGTTCCTCGTTGGCCGCTCGCCCAACCTTTTAGACATCTAGCCCATAATGGTGAAATTAATACCATTGAAGGTAATAGACAATGGGCAAAAGCACGTTCTTATAAATTTAAAACACCATTGATACCCGATCTACAAGATGCCGCACCTTTCGTAAATGTTACGGGTTCGGATTCAAGTTCATTAGATAATATGCTTGAACTATTTTTAGTGGGCGGTATGGATATAGTGCGTGCTATGCGCCTACTTGTGCCACCTGCATGGCAAAATAATCCTGACATGAACGAAGACCTACGTGCCTTTTTTGATTTTAATTCAATGCATATGGAACCATGGGATGGCCCAGCAGGTATTGTTATGTCTGACGGACGTTACGCAGCCTGTAATTTAGACCGTAATGGTTTGCGCCCTGCTCGTTATGTCATTACCACCGATAAACTCATTACCTGCGCGTCAGAAATTGGTATTTGGGATTATCAACCTGACGAAGTTGTCGCTAAAGGACGCGTTGGCCCAGGCGAACTGATGGTAATTGATACTGAAGAAGGCCGTATTTTACAATCATCAGAAACTGATAACGATCTACAAAAACGTCATCCATATAAAGAATGGATGGCTAAAAACGTGAAGCGACTTATTCCTCTTGAAGATTTACCCGATGAAAATATTGGTTCACGCACCTATGATGATGTATTACTTGCTACCTATCAAAAACAATTTGGTTATAGTAGTGAAGAACTTGAACAATGTATCCGAGTTTTAGGTGAAAACGGTCAAGAAGCCACTGGCTCGATGGGAGATGATACGCCATTTGCGGTACTATCAAGCAGACCACGCCTGATTTATGATTACTTCAGACAAAAATTTGCCCAAGTCACAAATCCTCCAATCGATCCATTGCGTGAAGCGCACGTAATGTCACTTTCTACCAGCATTGGACGTGAAATGAATGTTTTTGCTGAAGCAGAAGGACAAGCGCATCGTGTGGCATTTAAATATCCGGTTTTAGTTCATTCAGATCTTGAGCAGTTAATCGCCTTAGAGTCTCGCTACTATAAATCTGAAAAACTTGATATGACTTATGATATTGACGGCAGTTTGCGCGATGCAATTGAACAGTTATGTGGTGATGCTGAAGCAAAAGTACGTAATGGTACAGTATTACTAATTCTATCAGATAAAAATATCGCAGCTGATCGCTTACCTATTCCTGCACCTATGGCGTTAGGTGCAGTACAGCAACGCTTAGTTGAAAAGAATTTACGTTGTGATGCAAATATTATTGTAGAAACAGGTAGTTGTCGTGACCCACATCAATTTGCCGTACTTATCGGTTTTGGTGCTACAGCCATTTATCCTTATTTAGCGTACGAAACTTTAGCAAAAATGGTCGATAATGGCACCATTAATAAATCCTACCGCGAAGCTATTTTGAATTATCGTAATGGGATTAATAAAGGTTTATATAAAATCATGTCTAAAATGGGCATCTCAACCGTTGCCTCTTATCGATGTTCAAAACTTTTTGAAGCAGTCGGATTACATAAAGATGTGGTTGATCTCTGCTTCCAAGGGGTCACTAGTCGTATCAGTGGCGCTAATTTTGATGATTTTGCTCAAGACCAATTTAACTTATCCAAAAGTGCTTGGTTACGTCGTAAACCATTAGATCAAGGTGGATTACTTAAATTTGTTTATGGTGGCGAATATCATGCTTATAATCCCGATGTTGTACAATCATTACAACTGGCTGTCAATAATGGCAACTATGAAGATTATAAACGTTATGCAGATATCGTTAATAATCGACCTGTTGCTACATTGCGTGATTTATTAAAACTTAATCCACCTGAAAATGGGGCTATTGCACTTGATGAAGTTGAACCTGAAGAATCATTGTTTAAACGTTTCGACTCGGCAGCAATGTCAATTGGCGCACTTAGCCCAGAAGCGCATGAATCACTTGCAACAGCAATGAATACTTTAGGGGGTTATTCAAATTCTGGCGAGGGAGGAGAAGATCCCGCGCGCTATAACACCATCAAAGTTTCTCGTATTAAACAAGTGGCATCAGGCCGTTTTGGGGTAACACCGGGTTATTTAATGAGTGCAGATGTCATTCAAATTAAAGTGGCTCAAGGTGCTAAACCAGGTGAAGGTGGTCAACTACCGGGTGATAAAGTCACACCTTATATTGCTAAATTACGTTTTTCAGTCCCTGGCGTAACCCTAATTTCGCCACCGCCTCATCACGATATTTACTCTATTGAGGATTTAGCTCAGCTAATTTTCGATTTAAAACAGATTAACCCAAATGCAATGATTTCAGTTAAATTGGTTTCAGAGCCAGGCGTAGGAACCATTGCGACTGGTGTGGCTAAAGCTTATGCCGATTTAATCACTATTTCAGGTTATGACGGCGGAACAGGAGCGAGTCCATTAACATCCGTTAAATATGCGGGTTCACCATGGGAGCTGGGACTTGTTGAAACCCAACAATCTTTAGTTGCAAACGGATTACGTCACAAAATACGTTTACAAGTTGATGGTGGATTAAAAACGGGTACAGATATTGTAAAAGCCGCCATTTTAGGTGCTGAAAGCTTTGGTTTTGGTACAGGACCAATGGTTGCCTTAGGTTGTAAATACTTGCGTATTTGTCATCTTAATAATTGTGCAACAGGTGTTGCTACCCAAGATGAAAAATTACGGAGTGAGCATTATCATGGTTTACCGGAAAAAGCCATGAATTATTTCCGCTTTATTGCACGTAATACCCGAGAAGTTATGGCCGAGCTCGGTGTAAGTCGTATTGTTGATTTAATCGGACGGACAGATCTTCTTTTAGAACTGGACGGTATTACCGCTAAACAACAAAAACTGGATTTATCAAGTCTGCTCGAAACAGCAACGCCACATGAAGGTAAACCTGTTTACTGCATTGAAGATAATAAACCATTTGATAAAGGTGTGCTTAATAAAGAGATCATCACACAAACCCAACAGTTTGTTGATGCGCGCCAAAGTAAAAGTTTCTACTTTGATATTCAAAACACAGACCGTTCTGTGGGCACTAGTCTATCGGGCTATATTGCCAAAAAATATGGTGATCAAGGTTTAGTATCAGAACCAATTTCATTAAACTTCAACGGCACAGCCGGTCAAAGTTTTGGTGTATGGAATGCTGGTGGCGTAGATTTAACCCTAACAGGTGATGCTAACGACTATGTTGGGAAAGGTATGGCAGGCGGCCGCATTGTTATTCGTCCACCTCAAGGCTCAGCGTTTTTAAGTCATGAAGCAACTATTGCCGGAAATACCTGTCTCTATGGTGCAACTGGAGGTAAATTATACGCAGCAGGTCGTGCTGGCGAACGTTTTGCTGTACGTAATTCTGGTGCCATCAGTGTGGTTGAGGGCATTGGTGATAACGGTTGTGAATACATGACTGGCGGTATTGTTTGTGTTTTAGGTAAAACCGGTGTTAACTTTGGTGCAGGAATGACGGGGGGTTTTGCTTATATCTTAGATATTGATGGTGATTTTGATAAACGCATTAATAAAGAATTAGTTGAAATGTTAAATGTTGCTGATTACCCAATTCATGAAGAACATCTTCGTGGCTTAATCATGGAACATTCTCAACTGACCAACTCATCTCGTGCGGAAGAAATCTTAGCTAATTGGCAAGAATTTGCTAAACAATTTGTATTAGTTAAACCGAAATCCAGCGATGTAAAAGCACTACTTGGGCATCGTAGTCGTTCATCAGCAGAACTACGCGTTCAGGCACAGTAAGGAGAACACGAAATGAGTCAAAATGTTTATCAGTTTATCGATTTACAACGTGTTGATCCGCCTAAAAAATCGCTAAACATCCGTAAAATAGAATTTGTTGAAATTTATGAAGGCTTTTCAGCTTCGCAGTCTCAAGCGCAAGCTGATCGTTGCTTAGCATGTGGTAATCCATATTGTGAGTGGCGATGCCCTGTACATAACTATATTCCTAATTGGCTAAAATTAGTTAATGAAGGCAAAATTTTAGAAGCGGTTGAACTATCTCACCAAACGAATAGTTTACCTGAAGTTTGTGGACGCGTTTGCCCGCAAGACAGGCTTTGTGAAGGTTCTTGTACTCTTAATGCAGAATTTGGTGCAGTTACCATTGGTAATATTGAACGTTATATCACTGATGAAGCATTCAAAATGGGATGGAAACCGAATCTATCAAATGTCGAAAAAACTGGATTAAAAGTGGCGATTATTGGTGCTGGTCCAGCAGGTCTTGCTTGCGCTGATGTCTTAGTACGTAATGGGGTTACGCCAGTGGTTTTCGATCGTCATCCTGAAATTGGTGGGTTGTTAACGTTTGGTATTCCGGCCTTTAAATTAGATAAAGAAGTATTAATTAACCGTCGTCGTATTTTTACCGAAATGGGCGTTGAATTCAGATTAAACACCGAAGTTGGCAAAACGATACAACTGGCTGATTTACTCAATGAATTTGCAGCGGTCTTTATTGGCACAGGTACATATCAATCTATGCGTGCAGGGCTTGAAAATGAAGATGCAAATGGTGTCTATGATGCATTACCATTTTTGATTGCTAATACTAAGCATATTATGAAACATGAGCAAACACAAGATACACCATATGTTGATATGAAAAATAAACGTGTTGTCGTATTAGGTGGTGGTGATACCGCCATGGATTGTGTGCGAACATCTATTCGTCAAGGTGCAACCGAAGTAACATGCGCTTATCGTCGTGATGAAGCCAATATGCCAGGCTCTAAACGTGAAGTTAAAAATGCCAAAGAAGAAGGCGTACAATTCCAATTTAATGTGCAACCGCTTAGCATTGAAATCAATAAAACAGGACAAGTGACAGGTGTAAAAATGGTAAGAACTGAGCTTGGTGAGCCCGATGCCAAAGGTCGTCGATCACCGGTGGTTATCGAAGGTTCTGAATTTGTTCTTCCTGCCGATGCTGTCGTTATGGCATTTGGATTTAAACCACATGCAATGCCGTGGCTAGCCGAGCATGGTGTTGATTTTGACGATAAAGGACGAATAATCGCACCTGAAATAAAAGGTTATCAAACAACCAATTCCAAAATCTTTGCGGGTGGCGATGCGGTTCGTGGCTCTGATTTAGTTGTAACGGCAATTAGCGAAGGCCGTAAGGCTGCAGCAGGTATCTTGGATTATTTAGAAGTATAATTGCTAGTTTTTTATCAAAAAATAAAACCCGCTTTATATAAGCGGGTTTTTAATTATAGATAAATTCATTTCAGCAATAGTCTATCCAATAATGAATAATGTAAAAAATTAAGCCAATTCTGCATCTACTATTGGTTGTTCATTTCCATATTCATCAATTAAAAAAATTGATACCCAATCAACACCATCGCAGAGTAGCTGTTGCCACGTGATTTTACGCTCATCAATTAAGTTCACATTGCCATTTTCATCAAAGTCATAAAGTTCTTTCTCAGAATCATAGTCAATACTGTAGCCAAATGTTAATTTTATTTTTGACGCAGGCACATTAAGTTTTTCAAGTGTTCTATTGTTCTTCTCTTCATTAGAGTGATTATCACAAAACATTGCGTTATATCCATGCACCGTTTCATCAAATAGCAATATTTCTTCTTTACTATTAATGGATTTTGCCACAATTTTAATATTGGAAAAAGTTGGCTCTAAACCAGTAATATAGCCATTTTCTAATTCACCATAATAGTAAATTTCAAACCATTGTTCTTTATTAGATGATTGGATAAAAAAAGATGTTTCTCCGTCAAACTCATCTTCAATAATGTTTATAGCGTATTGTGTTAAATGGGATGGTATTTTCATGTTAATTCGTCTTATCTATGTAAACGATATGGTTCGTCCATCGCAACAAAAGATTGTTCTTGTAATGCATCATTTATCCAATCTTTAATGCCTTTGGTATTACAAATAGTATCAATATAGTTGTTAAGAATCGGGCTGGTTGCTATATGATAATTTTTTAATCTTAGGCATAAAGGGGCATAAAAGCCATCGGCTATACTAAAATCGCCAAACAAATAGTTACAATTTGATTTTTTCGAGGTTAATAACGAGGATAGCAAATCATCTAAAAACATGATTTCTTTTTTTACCTCTAAATGGTCTCGTAATATTATTTGCCCTATTTGAGGAAACTCAGCTTCAATATTCATCGGCAAATAAGTTCGAATAGCTTGAAATCCAGAATGCATTTTAGCGACTAAACTTCGAGCAATTGCTCTTTTTTTGGGGTCAGCCGGCCATAAAGCTAGGTCGTGATGCTTTTCAGCCAAATATTCACAAATAGCTAAAGAGTCACTTATCACTAAATCTTCATCAATTAGGATAGGTACAGTGCCGTATTTTGAAACAGAGCACATTGTCCTTTTAAACAAAGAATCATCATTAAAACTATCAAATTTAACAAGCTTTTCGTTAAAAGGAATATCAAAATATTTCATCACAACCCAAGGACGCATAGACCATGTTGAGTAGTTTTTATTGCCAATATAAAGTGTATAATTCATATTCAACATCCCTTTTAACAAAATTAATTAAATTCGAAAAACTTGTTCGATAACCAACTTTTTTAAATAATATTTATTCCAAATGTTATTTATAAATAAACTAAATTGGTACCTTTTTCTGGTTGAAAAACAGCTTTTCCAAATTCATCCAGAAAATAAGCAATGTGATCCGATTTATCGCCTAATAAACGACCTTTAACTTTATTCCACGTTAATAATGCTATCGTTGAATCAGGTTCACAGCAAATTAACATAGGTTGTTGAAGTTCATCATTCCAATAGAACTGACCACCATATAATTTATGCGCAGTTAATAACAGATAACAGCCATATTCTTGCGATATCATATTCAGTTGTTCTTCTGGCAGACCGAAACTTTTATCAGCCATTTCGCCAATGATCATCTCAACGACGGTAATGCTTTTTTCGGAGTAATCGAGTTGATTAATACTCCAAGTTGGACTGTGTAAAATAGCATTTTGTGCCCATGCTTCGATTTCTTGATACAATTCATTTTTTTGTTCAGTCATTTTGATTCACTTTAAACGTTTATTATCTTGTTCTAACTGCTTAACACTTTGCCATGCATCTTCCATTTCTTCAAGTGTTGCATCGGGTAAAGCACGATCTTTTTGTTTGAGTATTGATTCTACTTGCTTAAAACGCCGTTCGAATTTTTTATTAGCTTGTTGTAAACAGAGTTCTGACTTTACCTTTAAATGTCTGGCTAAGTTAACAGTAGCAAAAAACAGATCACCAAGCTCTTCTTCAATTTTTTGATGATCGCGTTCAGTTCGATTGAGCTCTTGCTCTACTTCGCCAATTTCTTCTTTTACTTTATCTAATACAGGTTGTAATTCATTCCAATCAAATCCAACTGATGCACAACGTTTTTGGATTTTTTCGGCTTTCATTAAAGCTGGGATAGAATTGGGTATATCATCTAATATTGAATATTGTGCTCGTTTATCACGTTCTTGTTGTTTTAATTGTTCCCAATTAGGTTTTTTTTCCGTTTTATCGGTAAAGATATGGGGATGACGACTGACTAACTTATCGGCAACCGCATTACAAATATCATCAAAATTGAACTCCCCTTGATCATTAGCTAAATCAGCGTAAAAAATGATTTGAAATAATAAGTCGCCCAATTCATTTTTTAGTTCTTGCATATTTTGATGATCAATGGCATCTAAGACTTCATAGGTTTCTTCTAAAGTATAACTTTTTAAAGATGCGAAAGTTTGTACTCTATCCCATTCACAACCATCAATAGGATCACGAAGTTGCTTAGTAATAGCTTGTAGGCGTTTTAGTCCATTCACGATACCGACACCTCTAGGATTTTAACAATGATCGCATATTGTAAAGCTTTTAAGTCAAAAGCGGTTATTATTTTACACTCGAATTAACACAAATTTTTAATATAACGAGTAAAAATTTTATCGAAAATTATAATAAAAAGTATAAATATTCTGTTATTGATAGAACTTCTAGTCGATAAAAGCGAATTAAGTATATAATAGCTTCTTATCAAATTAACCTAATGACATAATATGAATAATTTACGAGAACTTACATTAAGAGGCACTATTTTAGGTGCTTTTATAACTGTCATTTTTACTGCATCGAATGTCTATCTTGGCTTAAAAGTCGGATTAACATTCTCATCGGCTATACCTGCCGCAGTAATTTCAATGGCAATACTGAGGCTGTTTTCAGGATCGACAATCTTAGAAAATAATATGGTGCAAACCCAAGCTTCTGCTGCGGGCACATTATCTTCAATTATATTTGTTTTACCTGGCTTATTAATGATTGGGTATTGGCAAAGTTTTCCATTTTGGTTAACACTTGCAATTTGCGCCGCTGGTGGAATGCTAGGAGTGCTATTTTCAATCCCGTTGCGTCACGTTATGGTAGTCAAAAGTAATTTACCCTATCCAGAAGGTGTTGCTGCTGCCGAAATATTAAAAGCTGGCTCAAAGACTGAAGGAAATGACGCTAATGATGGACTAAAAGATATTTTATTTGGTGGTGTGGTAGCCTCCATTGTGAGTTTATTTACTAATGGTTTTAGAATTTTGTCAGACAGCACCGCTTATTGGTTTACTGCTGGTAAATCCATTTTTCAACTACCGATGGGCTTTTCGTTAGCGCTTTTGAGTGCTGGTTACTTGATAGGTATTATGTCAGGTATAGCGGTTTTAATTGGAACAATTATTGCTTGGCTATTTGGCATTCCAATTTTAAGTCTAATTAGTGATTATGATTCAAGTCAACCTTTATCACAAATTGCTATGGGATTTTGGGCTAAAGATATTCGCTTTATTGGTGCGGGTACTATTGCTATCGCAGCTATTTGGACACTACTTACTTTAATCAAACCAGTAATCGAAGGATTAAAAATTTCATTCAAAACCATGCGCTCTGATGTATCAGCGAGCGATATTGCCCCAACAGATCAAGACTTATCACCTAAAACGATATTCTTAATCATGGCAGGCATGTTGATGATTCTACTTATCACCTTTTATGCGTTTATTGCTGATAGTGGATTATCATTAGGCGTAGCATGGTCATTAGTCATATGTGCGGTTCTATTTGCATTTATTATGGGCTTTTTAGTAGCTGCTGCTTGTGGTTATATGGCAGGATTAGTTGGATCCTCCGCGAGCCCAATCTCAGGCATTGCGATTGTGGCTGCTATTGTTATTTCACTTATCTTACTTGGTTTAGGCGAAATCAATGGCATGTTGGACTCTATAGAAGGTACTAATTTTGCAACAGCTCTTGCGCTATTTACCACCAGTGCTGTTTTAGCCGTGGCATGTATTTCTAATGATAACCTGCAAGATCTAAAAACGGGTTATTTAGTCCAAGCTACACCATGGAAACAGCAAGTCGCATTATTAATCGGTTGTATTGTTGGCGCTATTGTCATTGCCCCTATCTTAGAAATTTTATACAACGCTTATGGCTTCACTGGTGCGGTTCCTCGTCCAGATATGGATCAATCACAAGTATTAGCAGCACCACAAGCAACTCTTATGACGACCATTGCTAAAGGTATTTTTTCACATAATCTTGATTGGACCATGATCTTAATCGGCTTAGTGGTTGGTGCGGTTATTATTATTATTGACTTAGTTTTAGCTGCTAATAACTCTAAATTTAGATTGCCTGCTCTTGCTGTTGGTTTAGGTATTTATTTACCGCCAAGCATTACTATGCCTATCTTCGTGGGAACAGTATTATCGTGGATTATAAAACGTAATGCTTATGCAAAAGCAACAACGCTTAAATTGAATCCCGAAGAAGAGTATAAAAAAGTCGATCGAAAAGCTGCATTAATTGCTTCAGGTCTGATTGTTGGTGAGAGCTTAGTTGGGGTAATTTTAGCTGTTGTAATTGTAATTAGCATTGCTAGTGGTGGTAGTGATGCTCCACTTGCCATACCAACTGATTTAGGGGTATTACCTCAATATTTAGGACTTTTGGTTTTCGTGACCATTTGTGTATTATTTATTCGTCGAGCATTATCAGTGCTTAAACGATAATTCTATTATGATGCCCTTTATCAGAATGAGATAAAGGGTATTATAAGCTATTTCAGGGTATTTCCTAATTTAAGCGTTAAGGCAATATTCATTGATGTCTGAAAAAGATTCGCTCTTGCTGCCGTAGGCTCTAGAACCTCGGATAAGGTAGCAACTTTACTTAAAATGCTAAACATCGCATTAATCCCATAAGGATAAATAGTTTCTGCTTTATCACCTAAACTCCCAACAATTGCTATAACTGGTTTTTGATATTTTTGAGCAATACGGGCAACACCTACAGGGACCTTACCATTGATACTTTGATAATCTAATCGTCCTTCACCCGTAATAACTAAATCGGCATCCGAAATCAGTGTATCTAAATTTAAAGTTTCAGTAATAATTTCAATTCCAGGTCTTAATTTAGCATTCATAAACGCTAATAAAGCGGCTCCCATTCCCCCTGCAGCACCTGTTCCTGGAGTAGATTCAATATCGATATTAAAACTATTTTTTATTATTTGGGCAAAATGTTTAAGATTTTTATCAAGCAAATGAACATCGGCGAGTGACGCTCCTTTTTGTGGTCCAAATATGAATGAAGCACCATTTTCACCCGTTAACGGATTAGTAACATCACAAGCGACTTCAAAATCACAATCTTTAATTCGTCGATCAATTTCACTAATGTCAATTTTATCAAGTTCACTTAATGAAATACCGCCATAACCGATTTGATTACCATATTTATCTAAAAGTTTAACACCTAATGCTTGCAACATTCCAGCTCCGCCGTCATTTGTTGCACTACCACCGATACCAATGATAAATTTTTTACAACCTTTATCAAGAGCATCTTTGATTAATTCTCCAGTACCATATGAGGTAGTAATTTTAGCATCTCGTTTACTTACAGGTACACGCTCAAGGCCACTTGCTGAAGCCATTTCTATCACAGCTGTTTGTCCATCTCCTGAAATACCATAAAAAGCAAAACCTTTTTCGCCTAATGGATCAGTAATAGATACCGTGATTTTATTACCATTTAATGCATCAACCATTGCATCAACAGTCCCCTCTCCTCCATCAGCAACTGGAATTAAAAAATATTCAGCCTGTGGGTAAACGTTTAAAAATCCGTTTTTAATTATATTAGCAACTTCAATAGCACTTAGGCTTTCTTTAAAAGAATCAGGAGCGATGACAATTTTCATATCTATCCTTATGGAATTAGTCAAAGTTATTGAGTATGTCACCATACTCAATTTTAACCTTATTATTTAATTTCTATTTTCGCTAAGCTCTCATAGTAACGTGCCAACGCACTATGATCGCATTCTCCCATACCATCAGTTTTAAGGGCTTGCATCATTTCCATTACAGCTGCAGTTAATGGTAATGACGTACCAACACCGTGAGAAGTATCTAAAGCATTTTGTAAATCTTTAATATGTAAATCAATTCTAAAACCGGGTTTAAAGTTACGATTTAAAACCATTGGCGCTTTAGCATCTAATACCGTACTTCCAGCTAATCCTCCACGAATGGCTTGATAAACTAATTCAGGGTTTACACCAGCTTTAGTTGCTAATACTAATGCCTCAGACATAGCTGCAATATTCAAAGCAACAATTACTTGATTTGCTAATTTAGTGACATTTCCAGCACCAATTTCACCTGTGTAAACAACTGAACCTGCCATAGCTTTCATTATGTCATAATGTTTATCAAAAATAGTTTTATCGCCCCCCACCATAACAGATAATGTGCCATCAATTGCTTTTGGTTCTCCACCACTAACTGGTGCGTCTAACATTGCCAAACCTTTTTTAACAACTTCATCATGAATTTCACGACTTGCTAAAGGTGCAATTGAACTCATATCTATGATAGTAGTACCCGGTTTAGCACCATCAATTATACCATTTTCGCCTAAAACAACTTCTTTTACATGTGGTGAATTAGGTAACATAGTAATTATAACGTCACAGAGTTGAGCAACTTCTTTAGCATTTACAGCACTTTGTGCTCCAGCAGCTACAACTTCATCAACCGATGATTGATTTTTATCACACACTACTAATGAATAACCCGCTTTTAACAGGTTTTTGCTCATCGGTTTACCCATAATACCTAAACCAATAAAACCAATTTTCATTTTACTCTCCTTTTTTACAATTAAACTAGTACTAGTTACTTTAAAAACTTATCTGCTAATGTTTGAGTTGAGTTTCTTAACAAACTAAGATCACTACCAACTGCTACGAATGTTGCTCCCATTGCAATATAATGATGAGCATCAGCTTCAATCGGAGCTAAAATGCCACATGCTTTACCTTGTGTTTTAGCTACCTCAAAAACATGTTTTATTGTGGCTTGTACGTCAGGATGCTTAGGATTTCCAAAATGTCCTAATGAAGCAGATAAATCACTTGGTCCAACAAAAATACCATCAACACCCTCAACTGCAGTGATTGCTTCAACATTATCAACTGCCTGTTGAGTCTCAATTTGTACCATTACACAAATATTTTGATTAATTTTAGTGAAATAATCTGGAATTGTTCCAAAAGCATTACTACGATGAGCGACTGAAACGCCTCTTAGACCTTCCGGTGGATAACGAGTATAAGATACAGCTTGTTTAGCTTGCTCTACCGTTTCTATATAAGGGATTAAAAAATTATAAAATCCGATATCAAGTAATCGTTTAATTAATACTTGATCATTCGAAGCTGGACGAACGACCGGTGCACTAATGCTATCTTTTAATGCCATTAATTGTGGCACAAATGTCATAACATCATTAATGGCATGTTCACCATCGAGTAACAGCCAATCAAAACCAGCTAAACCAAGTATTTCAGTTGAAATTGGATTTCCTAAAGCAGCCCAACAACCAATAAGTTTTTTACGTTCTAACATATCTTGCTTAAATTGATTGTGGCAGGTTATTTTTTTCATAATTTACCTTTTTGATTATCACGTTATTTTTTGATAATAATAGTTTGATTATCTAACCAAACATGGTTTTTTATTATCAAACTGCCAGCCTGGAATTAAATATTGCATAGCCATTGCATCATTACGGTTACCAAGACCCATCGATTTAAATAGCTCATGCGCTTTCATCACCTGATCCATATCAATTTCAATCCCTAAACCAGGTTTTTCTGGAACTTTAATTTTACCATTGGTGATTTGTAATGGTTCTTTAGTCAAACGTTGGTTACCTTCTTGCCAAATCCAATGGGTATCAAGTGCTGTTGGATTACCGGGTGCAGCTGCGCCAACGTGTGTGAACATCGCCAACGAGATATCAAAATGGTTATTAGAGTGTGACCCCCAAGTTAAACCAAATTCATGACACATTTGTGCAACACGGACAGAACCATTCATAGTCCAAAAGTGAGGATCTGCTAATGGAATATCAACGGATTGTAATAATAATGTGTGTCCCATTTGACGCCAATCAGTTGCAATCATATTAGTCGCTGTCGGTAAACCAGTGGCACGACGAAATTCAGCCATGACTTCTCGCCCTGAATAACCTTGTTCAGCACCACAAGGATCTTCTGCATAAGCCAACGTATCTTTTAAATACTTACCAATACGAATTGCTTCATCTAATCGCCATCCACCATTAGGATCAAGTGTTACTCGAGCTTCTGGGAATCTCTTTTTTATTGCAATTACAGCTTCTGCTTCATCTTCTGCAGATAAAACGCCACCTTTCAATTTGAAATCACGAAAACCATATTTTTCATAGGTTGCTTGAGCTAACTGCGCAATTTTTTCAGGCGTTAATGCTTCTTCATGTCGTAGGCGATACCAATCACATTTTTCATCATCTTGACTTTGATAAGGTAAATCCGTCTTCTTACGATCGCCTATGTAAAATAAGTATCCCAACATTTCGACTTCATCACGTTGTTGCCCATCACCCAGTAATGATGCAACCGTAACACCTAAATGTTTACCTAATAAATCTAACATTGCTGCTTCAATGGCAGTAACAACATGAATTGTTGAACGCTGATCAAATGTCTGATTGCCTCGCCCACCAACATCACGATCAGCAAATTGAAAGCGCACACGATTCATAACATTTTTATAGTGCCCAATAGATTGACCAACGACTAATGATTTAGCATCTTCTAATGTTTTAGTAACGGTTCCCACACATGGAACTTCGCCGACACCGATGTTACCTGAGTTATCTTTTAGGATAACGATGTTTCGAGTAAAATACGGCGCATGAGCTCCACTTAAATTAAGTAACATACTGTCATATCCAGCAACAGGATAAACATGCATTTCCGTAATAATTGGTGTTGATAAACTCATAAAATTAACCTCTTAAATTTTTATTTCTCTAATTCTGTGTTAACGAACCATACAAGGTCGTTTGCGATCAAACTGCCATCCAGGAATTAAATACTGCATAGCAATAGCATCATTACGCGCACCATTCGCTAATTTTTTATGTAATTCGTGGGCTTTCGTGATTTGTTGCATATCTAATTCAATGCCTAGTCCAGGTTTATCATGCAATTTAATTTTGCCATTGGTGATTTGTAATGGATTTTTAGTCAATCGTGACTGACCTTCTTGCCATATCCAATGGGTATCAAGTGCTGTTGGATTACCGGGGGCTGATGCACCAACATGACTAAACATCGCTAAAGAGATATCAAAATGATTATTGGAATGACACCCCCAAGTTAATCCCCATTCATGACATAGCTGAGCAACACGACTTGCACCTGTTAAAGTCCAAAAGTGCGGATCAGCTAAGGGTATATCAACAGCTTGTAACATAATTGAGTGACACATTTCTCGCCAGTTTGTTGCAACCATATTCGTTGCTGTTGATAGACCTGTAGCACGACGAAACTCTGCCATTACTTCTCGTCCTGAATAACCATTTTCAGCACCACAAGGATCTTCAGCATAAGTCAATACATGGTTGAGTCCTTTACATAATTGTATTGCGTCTTCCAATAACCAACCGCCATTAGGATCTATGGTGATTCGTGCATCTGAAAAATGTTTTTTTAGTTCAATAACAGTTTCAATTTCTGTTTCACCCGCTAATACACCACCTTTCATTTTGAAATCTTTAAAACCATAACGATCTTTTGCTACTTCGGCTAATTCTAATACCGATTGTACTGTCATCGCTTGACGACGACGAACGTTGTACCATTCATGGCCTGTTTTGATGGGCTGGTCATAAGGCAGATCAGTTTTCTTATCATCGCCAATATAAAATAAATAGCCCAAAACAGTTACTTCATCTCTCTGTTTTCCACCACCGAGTAATTCAGCCACAGGTACATTCAAAAATTGCCCCATTAAATCCAATAGTGCAGACTCTAAAGCCGCAACGGCATTAACTCGTAGTTCAAATGTCCATGCACCTTTACCAAAAGTATCATAATCAGAATCTAAGTAGCCTTGATGCATATCATTTACAATACGATTCAGAATCGAAATAGGTCTACCTTCAACATGAGCACACGCATCTTTTAATGCATTTTCAATCGTTGAACCGCCTGGCGCTTCACCAACACCGACATGACCCGCACTATCAGTCAATATCACAATATTGCGAGTAAAGTATGGACCATGTGCCCCACCAATGTTCATTAGCATGCTATCGTAACCGGCAACAGGAATAACTTGCATTGAAGTAATAAGAGGAACAGATTGGGTATTCATATTACGATTCTCCATTTCATAAATTCATTTAGTTATATTTAATCTTCTTTTTTCAATTCCATTCGTTTAATTGGACCAACAAGAAATAAATAACTAAAAGCAGCAACAAATGCATGACCAGCAACAAAAACTAGTGCCCATTCAAAGCGACCTGTCCATGCCACAATATAACCAATAATAATTGGAGAAATGATACTTGATGCATTACCAAACATATTAAATAACCCACCCGCTAGACCGCTCATTTCTTTTGGTGCAGTATCCGCCATTACAGCCCAACCGAGTGCACCGACACCTTTGCCAAAAAAGGCCATTGACATAAATAAAATAACGAGTCCAATTGAATCAACGTAATTACACATGATCATTGTCATTGAAAATAACATACCTAAAATGATCGGCGTTTTACGTGCTTTTGATAAAGAGTTTGTTTTGCGCATAATAAAATCTGAAATAACACCACCACTAATTCCACCAATAAAACCACAAATAGCAGGTACCGCAGCAGCAAATCCAACTTCTTTAATATTCATTCCACGTTGTGTTGCCAAATAAATAGGGAACCAAGTGATAAAGAAAAATGTTAAACAGTTAATACAATATTGACCTAAATAAACACCAAGCAACATTCTATTCGTCAATAATTGCCATAAATAACTTAATTTTGGACCTTCTTGCTTACCATTTTCTTTTTTCTGATCCATATCCACTAAAGCACCACCTTCAACGATATAATCAACTTCGGCTTGATTGGCTAATGGATGATCTTTAGGGTTGCGAATAACAAATAAAGTAACAATACTGACAAAAACACCCAATCCACCCATAAAGAAAAATACTGATTGCCAACCATATTCATGCGTCAGCCAACCCATAATTGGAGCAAAAATAACCGTTGCAAAATATTGGGCTGAATTAAAAATGGCAACCGCTGTTGCTCTTTCTTTCGCGGGAAACCAAGCTGCAGTAATACGACTATTGCCCGGGAATGATGGCGCTTCAGCAAGTCCCATTAAAAATCGGAAAGTAAAAAGCATAACTAGTGCCCAAGCACCTATAAAAAAATGTACAGTACCTTGTAACAAGGTAAAAATTGACCAAAATAAAATACTAAAGAAATAAACCCGTTTTGAGCCAAATTTATCCAATAACCAACCTCCAGGTAATTGCCCGATTACGTATGCAATACCAAAGGATGACATAACCCATCCCATTGCAGCGGCATCAAAACCTAATTCCCCCGACATTGCTTTACCAGCTATACCTAATGTTGCTCTATCTCCGTAGTTAATCGCTGTGACTATAAATAAAAAAACGACCGTCATCCATCTGGCATTGGTCCTTTTTTGTTTGGTTTTGTTTATTTCCATGTTTAGCTCCTAACTGATAACTCTCAGTTAATAATTAAATATTAAAGATTTAGCTGAAGTAGAAAATAAATAGACTTTTTACATTTCTAAGTAATCCACTAATGGTAGATAAGTATGGAGGGTTCATCATGAAATTTCATTGGGCAAAATTACAAAATATTAATGCCAATTACATTTATTCATATGCAAATACACAAATCAATGTTACGTTCTTCACAAAATTTTAATAAAACAGCCTAATTTTGTGATATAAACCTACTTTTATAGTGATTTTTATGATATTTAGCCAATTTATATGCTAATAATTGTGGATATGCACAATGCTATTTATTTTATAAGGATTTAAGATATTACAAATAGATTATTAAATAGGTTATAAAACTTAAGTTGCTGTTAATAAATATTGATAAAAAGTTAATTAGCATAATGGGAGTTAAGTAATGGAGAAGCAAATTAACAAACCACTCTTTATCAAGATTAAAGAAATTGATAATGTTGCGATTGTTGTCAATAACAATGGATTACCTAAAGGGACAATTTTTGACAATGGATTACAGTTAATTGAAGATATACCCCAAGGTCATAAGGTTGCATTAAATGATATAGACCAAGGTCAAGCCATAATACGCTATGGTGAAATCATTGGTTATGCCAAAACAGATATTAAACAAGGTTGCTGGATAAATGAAGCAGTGACACAAATGCCAACAGCTCCTGAATTACATGAATTAGAAATAGCAACTAAAAAAGTGACCCCATTACCACCTTTAGAAGGTTATACGTTTGAAGGTTATCGCAATAAAGATGGTTCCGTCGGTACTCGTAATATACTTGGTATTACCATGAGTGTTAATTGTGTTTCTGGAGTTGTTGAATATGTTGCCAAAATCATTGAACGTGATTTGTTACCCAAATATCCCAATGTAGATGCTGTAGTTCCACTGACCCATTTATATGGTTGCGGTGTTGCCATTGATGCGCCGGCGGCTATTGTGCCAATTCGTTCTATTCATAATTTAGCTAAGAATCCTAATTTTGGCGGAGAAATTATGGTTATTAGTTTGGGATGTGAAAAGTTACAGCCAGAAAGATTGCTCAAAGGTACACAGGATACTATTCCGATTAAATTAGAAAATGATGACCTTGTTACTTTGCAAGATGAACATGGTTTTAAAGCAATGGTTGATCATATTTTGCGTGTTGCTGAAAAGCATTTACAACGTTTAAATCAACGTAAACGAGAAACGGTGCCTGCATCAGAATTAATCGTTGGGATGCAGTGTGGCGGTAGTGATGCATTCTCAGGCGTTACGTCAAATCCGTCTGTCGGCTTTGCTTCTGATTTATTAGTGAGATGTGGTGCAACGGTTATGTTTTCTGAAGTAACCGAAGTCCGAGATGGAATTCATTTACTTACGCCAAGAGCTATCGATGAAGAAGTTGGTAAAGCACTAATTCGAGAAATGCAATGGTACGATGAATATCTTGCTGCCGGAAAAGTTGATCGTAGTGCCAACACTACGCCAGGAAATAAGAAAGGTGGTTTAAATAACATAGTTGAAAAGGCAATGGGATCTATTGCAAAATCAGGAACAAGTCCAATTGTTGAAGTATTGTCTCCCGGTCAAAGACCAACCAAAAAAGGATTAATTTTTGCTGCAACGCCTGCTAGTGATTTTGTGTGTGGTGCACAACAGGTCGCATCAGGTATTACATTACAAGTATTCACCACTGGCCGTGGAACCCCGTATGGATTAGCAATGGTACCTGTCATAAAAATGTCTAGCCGTAATATTGTAGCTGAACAATGGTTCGATCTCATTGATATTAGCGCAGGCGATATTGCTTTAGGTAAGGCAACCATTGAGGATATAGGTTGGCGACTTTTCCATTTGATTTTGGATGTAGCAAGTGGTCGAAAACAACCATGGTCAGATCATTGGAAATTATACAATCCACTGGCTATTTTCAATCCCGCACCAGTAACGTAAAAAAACTAAAAAATACATAAACTAAAAAATACATATTAAGATATTATTTAAGATAATTCTAAATACACCTTAATCATAAAATGATAAAGAAGTGTATTTAGAATTTATTCGTTTCTATTGAGTTGTAAACCAATATACAATAATAGACGATCATCGAATTTGGCTAAATTTAAACCAGTTAATTTAGCAATTTTATTTAATCGATATTCTAAAGTATTGCGATGAATAAATAGCTCATTGGCCGTATCGCCATTTTGTACATTATTTTTAAACCACGTTTGCAATGTTTTTTGTAATACTCCGTTGTTGTCTCCCATCCTTAATTTTTTCAAAGGTAATAATAACTCTTCGGCTTGCCAATCATAACTTAAACCATGTAATAAAACAGGAAGAATCAGTTCTTGATAATAATAATTACGTATATTCGGCATTCTTTGTTTGCCAATTAACATTGTTGTTTTAGCGGTTTGATAAGATTTAACTAACGGATAAGGGTGCTGTTCAAAATAGTTACCCAATGAAATTCGAATATCTAAGTGAGTAGATTCTTTTATGGTGATGACTAATTGCTCTAATTTCTTTTTATGTTCCGATAGATCCCATCGACCATAACGATTTAAGGCAGGAATTAAAATAACTAATTCAGTAATAGATTTAATCGCAACTAAATTATGCTTGCTCACATGCTGTACTTGATTTTGTAGATGTTGTAATTCACTCATTGCAGTATCAATACCCAATTGACCACTATCAATTTCAATCATGCACACTACGCGTGGTAACTGTAAATTAATATCTAATCGCTTAACCCATTGCACCATACTTTCAGGCAAAACCTCTTTCTCAATTAGAGTTAGAATTAATTCTTCTTTTAAACGATTATCATAAGATAATTCCTGTAATAATTGTGTTTGTTCCATCATCATTTCTGCTGACATACAGACCAATTCACCAAATTGTCTAATATCCGATGGCTCACCTGTTAAACCAATAACGCCAACTATGCGATCATTAAGCTTTAACGGTAAATTGATACCAGGTTTAACGCCTTTCAAACGTTTAACCATTGTGCCATCTATTGAAACAACTCTTTTTTGTGATATCGCGAGTATTGCGCCTTCATGTAATTCCCCAATACGTTCTAAATCACCACTGCCAATAATACAACCGTCGGCATTCATTACATTGATATTACAATCAATAATTTTCATGGTTCTGTCGACAATCTGTTGAGCAATTTTAGGGGTCAGGCAATAAGAATTCATTACCATATTAAATTTCCTATTATAATTTTGCATAAGCATTATTTTTTGTTAGCATAACACATTTTATATTGAATCATAGGTGACTTAGTCATGATAGTATTTGATTCCATCCAAGTTCGCCGCGGTGTTAATGTACTTTTAGATAAAGCTTCTGCCACAATTAACCCTAAACAAAAGGTCGGATTAGTTGGAAAAAATGGTAGCGGAAAATCTACTTTATTTTCACTTATTAAAGGTGAAATCGAAGCGGATGCAGGTACATTAACTTTTCCTAGCCAATGGCAACTGGCTTGGGTAAATCAAGAAACCCCTGCATTGGATATACCCGCTATTGAATATGTTATTGATGGTGATCGGGAATATCGCCAATTAGAAAAACAGTTAGACCTAGCCAATCAACAAGATGATGGTCATCAAATTGCGCTGGTTCATGAAAAATTTGACAATATTGATGCATGGACAATTCGACCAAGAGCTGCAACACTATTACATGGTTTGGGATTTTCTAATGAGCAATTATTACTACCAGTAAAATCCTATTCTGGTGGTTGGCGTATGCGCTTAAACTTGGCACAAGCCTTAATGTGTCGTTCTGATTTATTGTTACTCGATGAACCTACCAACCATCTTGATTTAGATGCTGTAATATGGCTTGAAAAGTGGTTAAGCAATTATCAAGGAACCTTAATTTTAATTTCTCATGACCGTGACTTTTTAGATCCGCTGGTCAACAAAATTATACATATTGAACAACAAAGTTTATTTGAATATACCGGTAATTATTCTTCGTTTGAAACCCAACGTTCAGCTAAACTCGCACAACAACAAGCACTTTATGAAAATCAACAAGCTAAAGTTGCACATTTACAAAGTTACATTGATAGGTTTAGAGCTAAAGCAACCAAAGCTAAACAAGCTCAAAGCCGTATTAAAATGTTAGAAAGAATGGAACTCATTGCTCCTGCTCATGTTGATAATCCTTTCCATTTTAGCTTTAAAAAATCGGAATTTTTACCAAGTCCACTATTAATGATGGAAAAAGTTGTTGCTGGTTATGACGAAAAAATTGTGTTGGAACAGATTAAACTAAACTTAGTACCTGGTTCACGCATAGGTCTATTAGGTCGTAATGGTGCGGGGAAATCAACCTTAATTAAATTACTGGCTGGTGAGCTTGCACCTAAAGAGGGACATATAAACCTTGCTCAAGGTGTTCAACTCGGTTACTTTGCTCAACATCAATTAGAATATTTACGTCCTGATGAATCAGCACTGTGGCATCTGTCTCGGATTGCTGATCCTAAAATTACCGAACAATTGTTACGTAATTATTTAGGTGGCTTTGATTTTCATGGCGATAAAGTTAAAGAGCCAGTAAAAACTTTCTCAGGTGGCGAAAAAGCTCGGCTTGTTTTGGCCTTAATTGTATGGCAAAAACCTAATCTGCTTTTATTAGACGAACCAACTAACCATTTAGATTTAGATATGCGCCAAGCACTCACCGAAGCGCTTATCGGATTTGAAGGAGCATTAGTGGTCGTGTCGCATGATCGTCATTTATTAAGGTCGACAACTGATGAATTCTACTTAGTGCATGATCATAAAGTTGAACCTTTTGACGGTGATCTTGATGATTATCAAAAATGGCTTTCTAACGAACAAAAATTAGAGAATCAACCAATAGATCAAGAAGATAAAATCGAAAAAGAGGTTATCAAGAAAGAAGTTATTCAAAATGTTTCGGCTTTAGATCGTAAAGAACAAAAGCGTAAAGAAGCAGAGCGACGTGCACAAATGCAGCCATTGAAAAAACAGCTTGAGAAAGAAGAGCAAATTCTTGCACGACTAACGAATCAACTGCAAACACTTGAACAACAATTAGCCGATCCAATTGTATATGAAGCCGATAAGAAATCAGAGCTAACTGAGTTACTCCTTAAACAGAGTCAATTGAAAAACGAGTTAGAAGAAACTGAATTAAGATGGCTAGATGTTCAGCAGCAACTTGAAGAGTTTGAAGTATAAGAAGATTAGCGTCAATACGATAAAATATGATGCTTATATTATTGCTCGGTTAATAAATAAAAAAATCACAGAATTAATTCTGTGATTTTTTTTAACTTGTAGAAGAATAAATAAACTTTGATAAAAAATTTAGCTTTTTTCTACTTGGCTAAAATCAAGTTCAACAGGTGTAGAACGACCAAAAATTGAAACCGATACTTTTAAGCGACTTTTTTCATAATCAACTTCTTCAACTACACCATTAAAGTCAGCAAATGGTCCTTCATTAACACGAACAAGTTCACCTGGTTCAAATAATGTTTTAGGACGAGGTTTGTCACCCACTTGTTGTAAACGATTCATTATCGCATCAACTTCGCGCTGACTGATAGGTGCTGGTCTATCGGATGTACCACCAATGAAACCCATAGTTCTTGGTACACTTTTAACCAAATGCCAAGTCGCATCATTCATCATCATTTCTACTAAAACATAACCTGGGAAGAATTTACGTTCACTTTTACGACGTTGACCACTTTTCATCTCAACGACTTCTTCAGTCGGTACAAGTACTTCACCGAATGAATCTTCCATATTATGTAATTTGATATATTCACGTAATGATTGTGCAACACGCGCTTCGTAACCAGAATAAGCTTGAATAACATACCATCGTTTTTGTTGTGTTTCACTCATATTAACGTCCTATTGATGTTAAATAAAAGACTACTGAACGGAATAAAGAATCCATTCCCCAAAGTGCTAAACCAACAACCACAGTGATGGCGGCAACTAATAAGGTTGTGTTTACCGTTTCTTTACGAGGTGGCCATACAACCTTTCTTAATTCTTTTCTTGATTCTTCTAAAAATAATATAAAGGATTTGCCTTTACTAGTTGTGAATCCAATAAATAAAGTTAATGCAGAAATCACAACAACGGCAATTATCCGAACGATCGTATTAGGTTGATATATATCATTAGGTCCAGCAAAATAAAAGTTGCCCCAAACAATAAACGCAATCAATACTAAAACTAAACCCCATTTGAATTTGTCTAGAATAGTATTTGTATCTTGACTCTCGTTACTTACTAGCATATAAAACCTACGATTATGTTATTTATAATATTATCTATTTTCCAAAATGCTCTTTTCCTAAAAACATTTTGCTAAACAGACCAGATAAGAAAGGGCATCAAACGATACCCTTTCTATGGTAGCTAATAATTTAACTATTTAATAACTTTAGCAACAACACCAGCACCAACAGTACGTCCACCTTCACGGATAGCGAAACGTAAGCCGTCTGCCATCGCGATTGGGTGAATTAATGATACAGTCATTTTGATGTTATCACCTGGCATTACCATCTCTACGCCTTCAGGTAATTCGATAGTACCTGTTACGTCAGTTGTACGGAAGTAGAACTGTGGACGGTAACCTTTGAAGAATGGAGTATGACGACCACCTTCATCTTTGCTTAAGATATACACTTCTGATTCAAAATCTGTATGTGGAGTGATTGAACCTGGTTTTGCTAATACTTGACCACGTTCGATTTCTTCACGTTTTGTACCACGTAATAATACACCAACGTTTTCACCTGCACGGCCTTCGTCTAGTAATTTACGGAACATTTCTACACCAGTACACGTTGTTTTTGCTGTTGGTTTGATACCTACGATTTCAACTTCTTCACCAACTTTGATTACTCCGCGCTCTACACGTCCTGTTACTACTGTACCACGACCTGAGATTGAGAATACGTCTTCGATTGGTAATAAGAATGGTTTATCAA